>CAMAQB010000090.1 GCA_945860285.1 Akkermansia muciniphila
TAAAGGGACGACTACGCAACCAGCCCGCCGCCTCAAACCATTCAGAACTCCACAGCCAGCTCGCCAAAGTTATGAGATCCACACAGAAAAATCCCGCCTTGATCCGCAGCTTGTTCAATCATCCTGCAGTCGCTTATGCAGCTTGATAATACGCTAGTATTTATTGGCCGGATTAATCGATGGGAATTTATGAGGACAGTGAGGTCAGGCCTTGCGGCTTCAGATCGGAGACGATCTGGCTAAGGGGAGGCATGATTGTCGAGTGAGCAGGGAGCAGCGAGCAGAGGAAGAGTGAAGAGGGATTGACGTTTTTTTGATGTTTGAATTTTGATTTTGGATTGGGGAAGAATTGCGGCACATGCCGTCGACCGGTCATGCTGTAGTCGAATGGTTTTCCCGGTAGATCCGCGATCCCGTGACGTATTTTTCCGCCCATGATTTGATTTTTGCTTGCTCGTCGAGCGACAGGTTTTTCACTACCTTGCCCGGCGAGCCGAGAACCAGACAACCGGGGGGAATGATGGTGCCACCGGTGACCAAGGCACCGGCACCGATGATCGATCGTTCGCCGATAACCGCGCCATCCAACACGATCGCGCCCATGCCGATGAGCACCTCATCTTTCACCGTGCAGGCGTGGAGGATCGCCGAGTGGCCGACGGTCACCAGCTCTCCGACATAACATCCGTAGTCGTCGGCGAGATGGATCACCGCGTTGTCCTGCACATTCGATCGCGGGCCGATGACGATCTCATTGATGTCGCCGCGCAAGGTGGCATTGAACCAGACGCTGCTGTATTCGTGCAAAGTCACCCGACCGATCACGTCAGCGCTCGGGGCGACAAAACAGGATGCATCGATCTTCGGTTGATGATGGAGAAACGGTTGAATCGGCATGGCAAAGCGTAGTGGGATTCTCCCCGCAAGGCAAGTCGGCAAGTGAAACAGGCGCGGGTCTTCCCGGTTGACAAATGGCACGACCTGACGGAACTTCGGCGCTCATGAAGATAGGTTGGCTGGGAAAGGGAATTTGAATGGGGCGTCGATTCACCAACCCCTGGCCGCACCCGCGACATGGTTTTCGCGACGTGTTGAAATGGAAACTGGGCCTGGGTCCGGAGCCGGAAATCATCCATCCCGGAGCCACCGACAGCGCGGAGTGGCAGCCGGTCGATTTGCGGGAATTGGAGGAAATCCCCGCGCAGGGCTGGCAGGTTTTTTGGCTCGGGCATGCTTCGTTCCTGCTTTGCGGGTGTGGTGTGCGACTGTTGATCGATCCGGTTTTTTCCGATTACTGCGCGCCCTTTCCGTTTCAATTTTCGGGTCTGAAACGCCTGAAGCCGCCGCCGCTGGCGGTTTTCGAGCTGCCGCCGATCGATGCGATCCTGATGACCCACCTGCACTACGACCACTGCGACCTGCAGACCTTGCGTCAGTTTCCCTCCAATACGATGATTGTAGTATCAGAAGGCCACCAACGTTGGTTGGAGAAGAGGGGATTTGGCAATGTGCGCGAACTGTCGTGGTGGAGCAAAGCACAGCTTGCTGCGGGAGTGACGGTCGTCGCCACCCCGGCGCAGCATTTCACCGCGAGGACGCCGTGGGATCGCAACCAGGGGCACTGGTGTGGATGGTGCATCGAAGGCGGCGGCCAGCGCATCTGGCATGCGGGCGACAGCGGTTATTGTCCGGCGTTCGCGGAGATCGGCGCCAGGCTGGGACCCATGGACTTCAGCATGATTCCGATCGGATCGTATCAACCGCGATGGTTTATGGAATCCGTGCACATGAATCCGGCCGAGGCCGTGCAGGTGTTTCAGGAAACGAGAACGCAACTAGCGGTTGCCATGCACTGGGGCACTTTTTCGCTGACCGATGAACCACTCGGAGAGCCGCCGCTGCTGCTGAAGCAGGCATTGAGCGAACGCGGCATTGATGCGACCCGATTCGAAGCCGGAAATATCGGCCAGATGTGGCGGGTCATTTGAAGGTCAGCGTCGGGCAAAACGAAAACCGGGGAGCGCGCGAACGAGCCGTTTCATCTCCAGTTTGAGCAGGGTGGAGGTCACAGTGGCCGTTGGCAGTCCGGTTCCGGAAATGATCCGATCCACGCCTGTTTCCTCGCTGCCGAGCATTTCATAAATGGCGAGTTCATCGCCCTCGAGCATTGGCAGTTCCGGTGTTTCCGCGGTGTTTTCCATACGCGGTGCCGCAAAGGAAAACGTGCCGAGATCGTCGATGATTTGACTGGCATCGAACACCAGCGTCGCGCCGTCGCGGATCAATTGATGGCAGCCCGCGGACGTTGGTTTGTCGATGGGTCCGGGCACGGCATAGACCGACTTGCCATATTCGCTGGCGAGGTTGGCGGTGATGATCGCGCCCGACCACGCCGGGCATTCGGTTACCAGAAGCGCCCGGCACCAGGCGGCGACGATGCGGTTGCGCTGTGGAAACGTCTGCTTGTCGGGCTCGGTGTGCAGCGGGAATTCCGAAACGATGGCGCCGTGACCGGCGGCGATTTTTTCCGCCAGTCCGAGGTTTTCCGGCGGATAGATTTTCGCCAGGCCCGAGCCGATGATGGCAATCGTGCGGCCCCCTGCGGCGAGGGCGGCTTCGTGCGCCGTGGTATCGATGCCACGGGCCAGGCCCGAGATGATCGTGTAGCCGGCGTGGGCGAGCTGGAAGGAAAGTTTCTTGGTGGCGTTGGTTCCGTAGTTGGTGCTGCGGCGCGAGCCGACCACCGCGATCGCATGCTTGTCGCGCTCCTCGAGTTTCCCCCAGATGTAGAGAACATTCGGGGCATCGTAGGCATCGCGCAGCGGCGCCGGATAGCCAGCATCGAATTTCGATAACAGGGTCAGGCCGCGCGATTTGACCTCGTCGAGTTCCTTGGTGACATCGCAATGATCCTGCCACATGTGAATGACGGTCGCAGTTTCCTCGCCGATCTGCGGCACCTTCAGCAGACGGTGCAGCGGCGCCCCGAGAACCTCGGCGGGCGTGGCGAACTGATCTAACAGTTTTTGCACGCGCACCGGGCCGATGCGGGGAAGAAGGTTCAGGGCGACGAGCGCCTCGGTGTCGGTCATGGCTGCCATTGGGCGAGTTGTTGTGGGAAGGGACATTGATCACAATCGCTGAGATCCTCCAGACAAAAATCGTGATAGATCTGCAGCAGGGCCTGTTGATGGGCCAGGCATTTCTGCCACGGTGCGGCGAGTTGTTCCGAGCCGAAAAGGCGAATGCCGACGCGGCGCAGTTTTTCGTTGTTCGTCACGCTGCGGATCGCCGCATACGGTTCGTAGGAAAATTCAGGGTCCTCCTGCAAGGCCAGCGGAGCGAGGTGATTGGCGATCAGTTCGAGCGCGCGGGCTTTTCCGAAAAGCGCGATCGGCGTGGCCGACGGCTGCGATGCCAGCGTGTGGTGGAAATTCCAAAACGGGTGAGTGAGCTTTTCGAGTTCGGCGATGATTTTTTTCGCGGAAAACGGGCGGGCCAGTGCGACCTTGCGGAACGAGTTCCAGTTGCCTGCCAGCGCGACGAGAGCGGCGATGCGGCGGTGGGGATGGTTCGCCGGGCGCTGGCCGTGCATTTGCCAGGGAATGGAATGGATCGATTCAAACGCTGCGCGGACTTTCCACCACATCTCCCACAGCGTGCGCAGATAGTCGCGCGTTTCGCCTTCCGCCTGTTCATGCAGTTCCGGGCTCAAAAATCCGGCGCTGCCAAACAAAATCGCTTCGATGGCATCCGGCGATTCGCGGAGCTGCTTCAAACCGCTGCGCTGGGCCAGCAGCAACATCGGCAGCGCGTTGCTGCGATAGCCCAATGTTTGTGCGACCGCTTGAAACAACGCGGCATCGCGACCATGTGCGGAGGCGGTTTGCAGGAATCGTTTCGCCTTCAGGCCTGCCCGGAATTCCGCTGCTTCCCGGAGCAGCGAGGATACCGCGTCAACGGCCATCTCGCGCAGCGGAACAAGGCATCGTCCGGGTTTGGCGATTGCGGTATCGCGGCGCGGGCGTTGCAGCGCTTCCTCTAACATCTCGGCGCTGATGAGCACCTGCGGGATCATCCGGTGCTCGTCGTTGCGGATGAAATTCGTCATGCCATCGTCGCGAAAACTCACGTGCAACACCACGTCCCGATAGGCGGGATTCACGGCGTGGCGGTGATTTTCCCAGTCGGCTGTGTGGGGATCCAGCTCCAGAAATCCGTGATGTTCCTTGCCGTCGATCGCGACCAGCGCGTGATGGAAGTCCGGCCCGGCCCCGCGATTCCATTCGCCGAATTGCACCACCTTGACCGGCTGTCCTTCTTTGGTCGTGAAATCCCTGCCAAAGGCCCCGGAAAACCAAAGCGCCTGCAACTCCAGCTCGGCGGGCAAAACGAGGCATCGTCCTTCTTCCACCGTGGGGGGAGAAGGGTGCCACGTGTTCTCGACAAAGCGGGCATAGCGCACGACCCTGATCCTTGCCAAATCAGAATTTTTGTCAATTCCCTCCTTGGCGCTGGACGAAATTCACGGAAGGACATTATTCTCGTGCCATGCCGATCAATACAGCTTTGTTATCCCGCGTCTGCGAAGCCCCCGGCGCACCGGGTTTCGAAAAAGAAATCCGCAAGTTGGTGCTCGCTGAAATCGATGCTCTCGCCGACGAGATCAGCGTTGACAACATGGGCAATGTCATCGCTCTGAAAAAAGGAAAATCATCCGCGAAAAAAACCATGGCCGCCGCGCACATGGACGAGATCGGATTCATCGTGACCCACGTCGATGACAAGGGCTTCGTCCGCTTCAATCCACTCGGTGGATTCGATCCCAAAACGCTGACCTCGCAGCGGGTCATCATCCACGGCCGCGAGGATATCATGGGCGTGATGGGCAGCAAGCCAATTCACATCATGCAGCCCGACGAGCGCAACAAAGCCGCCCAGCTCAAGGATTTTTTCATCGACACCGGCCTGACAAAAAAAGAACTCGATAAACTCGTCGCGGTGGGCGATTGCGTCACCCGCTACAGTCCTTTGATCGAACTGGGACCCTGTGTCAACGTGAAGTCCCTCGACAACCGTGCCTGTGTTTTCCTGCTCATCGAAACTCTGCGCGAATTGAAAAAATCCAAGCGCAAACCCGCCTATGATTTTTATGCGGTGTTCACCGTTCAGGAGGAAGTCGGCTTGCGCGGTGCCCAGGCCTCGGCGCTTCTGGTGCAGCCCGATTTCAGCTTCGGGCTCGACACTACCATCGCGTATGACGTGCCCGGCTCAACTCCGCAGGAGCAGTGCACGGCGCTTGGCAAAGGTGTGGCGATCAAGCTCATGGATTCCTCGGTGATCTGCGATTACCGGATGATCGAATTCATGAAATCGACTGCCAAAAAACACAAGCTGCTGTGGCAGCCGGAAATCCTCGCCGCGGGAGGCACCGACACCGCTAGTCTGCAACGCATGGTTCCCGGCGGATCGATTGCGGGTGCCGTGTCGATACCGACCAGACACATTCACCAACCGATCGAAACCTGCAACAAGGATGATCTCAAGGCGGGCATCCTTCTTCTCGCCGCATGTGTGTGCGAGATCGACAAGCACGACTGGTCGTTTTGACAGGCTCTTTTGCGCTTCGCTCTCCCAGCCCCGCGCGGATACGGCCGGGGCTTTTTTTAAAATCTTTTTTCGAACGATTTCATCAGCCGGAATTCGCGCTTCCTGCCATCGTTCACGGTCTTCATCCGGGGGCAAAGCGGGATTTTTTAAAAAACCACGCATTGTGATTCGAGCAGGGATCCCCCGCAATTTTTTTTTGCACCAAGATCGGGCAAGCGGGCACGACCCAAGCCTTGATTTTCAAGTGCTTTACTTTGACCATACATCGTTTAAAGCACAACATATGGTATTGTGAATAATTTGTTGATACCATATATGCAAAATTCCTTTGACTCCTGAAGTATTTTTTCCTAGTTTGTTTTTCGCCGCACGTGCCTTGGATTTTTCTTTTGAAGGAACACGGGTTGCGCGAAGTTCACAACATTCCATCCCCACAACATGATATCGAGCACCCTGAATTCCAACACCACTGTCGTCAGCCTCGGCAACCGCACGTTCACTCTCGACAAGGACAAAGCTGAAGCTGCTTTTGCCGCCAAGAGAGTCATCAATGGCAAGGATACCATGTTCTTCAACATCCTGCCGTTGAAGTATTCCTGGGCCTATGAGTTGTACAAGACCATGAAGAACAACCATTGGGAACCCGAGGACATCCCGATGCAGAAAGACATCGAACAATGGCGCTCTGACGAGATTTCCGATGTCGAGCGCTGGATCATCAAAATGGGCATCGGTTATTTTTCCGCCGCCGAGGGCATCGTTGGCGACAACGTGCTTCACGTGGTCCGCGAGGTGGTCACCGCTCCCGAACTCAAACTCGTTCTGGGCCGCCACGCTCACGAGGAAAACATCCACGCCGATTCGCTTGTTTACATGATCTCCTCGCTCGGCCTCAATCCGCACGAATGCGAGGCGATGTTCGAGGACATCCCGACCATCACCGAGAAGAATCATTTTGTGGTGTCGAACAGCCGCGCGCTGCGTCGCGACATCGATCTAACCAAAACCGAAAACAAGCAGTCGCTCGCCAAGAATATCTTCCTGTTTGGCCAGGTCATGGAAGGCACGCAGTTCTATGGCTTGTTCGGCATGATCCTCAGTCTCTACCGCCAGAACAAATTTCCCGGCATCGGCCAGATGTTCCGTTACACGTTGCGCGATGAATCGAACCACATCGAGGTTTTCCGCAACCTGCTGATGGATCTCGTCGATGAAAATCCGGACATCTGGACCGACGCGTTCCGGGAAGACCTGCGCAACACCATGGCCGAGGGCATCCGGCTTGAGAAGAAATTCATCCGCGACTGTCTTCCTGTCGCTTCGATCGGGCTGAACTCGTCCGACTTCGAGGAATACATCGACTTCATCGCCGACCGTCGTCTGATTTCCTGCGGCCTCACGCCCCTCAACGAAAGTGTCTCCAATCCCTTCCCATGGCTCGCGGAGATGATGGATATCAAAAAGGAGCAGAATTTCTTCGAAGGCCGCGTCACCGAATACCAAAAATCCTCCGCCCTCGGGCAGATCAACGATGATGATTTGTAATTCAATCATAGAGGGGGCTCAATCTTCCAAATATTGCTCCTTCGGACGAACTGACAATGGCCGACAGAATTTCAGAATTAAGAAGAATTAACAGAATGAAAGAGGAGGTTTCATACGACTTGGCGGGAACCGTTATCGGGCTTGCGATGACTGTTCATCGCGAGCTTGGACCCGGATTTCAGGAAAGCGTTTACCAGAACGCTCTCGCGCTGGAATTTTCAGAGCATGGTCTTGTCTCCGAACAATTCATTAAATTGTCAGTATTTTATAAGGGGCGTCTCGTTGGTGACTTCGTAGCCGATATGGCCTTTGGCAAAGAACTCATCATCGAACTCAAAGCAGTCTCCACCGTCCTCCCTGCCCACGAAGTGCAACTCGTCAACTACCTGAAAGCGACGGGTATAAACGAAGGACTTCTACTCAATTTCGGTGCCGAATCACTCCAGTTCAAAAAGAAATACCTTCATCGCATCACATCAAAATAATATCCTAACAAGAAATTCTGAAAATTCTGAAATTCTGGCAAAATCAGCCGTTTGAGCCATTATACCTTCCCCTAATCCGTCGCGTTTTTTTATTTTCTAATCAACTTACCACTTAAATACTATGTATCGTTCATTGACTCTCGAAGAAGACCTTGCTTTGAAAAAGGTCATTACCGACCGCACCGACATCACTCACAACCAGTTTGCCTGGCGCGAGGTGCTCGGCAAGGAGTTCCACAGCCTGCACCCGGAGATCGTAGTGACTTCCGGCGCCACGGAGTCGCAGTTCTCCCTGGCCCAGGTCGCTGATACCATTGGTTCGGCGCTCACCGATCTGCTGATCTCGCGCCAGACCAAGCAGGATACGATTTTCAGCGACTCGAACCGCGCCTTCGTGTCAGCCGTCGCTCATTCGGTGGCGAAATCCCTGACGAAAACCATCGAGGACGGCGGTCGCCTGCGCCTGTCGGAAAACGACCTTTATCTTCTGATTGAAAGAGCCCTCGTCGAAAACGATGCCTACGATGTCGCGAAGTCACTCGCGTTCCGCCGCTCCTACGAGCGCAGTGGCGATGTCGATGTCAACACCGCGCCGCAGACGATGCCGGTGCGCCTGATCCGCCGCAACGGCAATGTGGTGCCGTGGTCGGAAACGAAAATCGAAATCGCCGTGCGCAAGGCGTTTCTCTCGGTGCGCGAATCCGCCGAACCCTCTGTCGATGTCGCCAAGGCAGTCACCGAGCGCGTGCGCATCGGCGAGCAGGCCTTCGTCCACATCGAGGACGTGCAGGACATGGTCGAGGAGGAACTCGGCCGCATGGGTCACCTCAAGGCGATGCGCGCCTACATGGGCTATCGCTTCGAACGCGCCCGCTATCGCAGCGATCACGCGGAGATCGTGGAGGATCCGAATCAGGAGTCGATGGTCGTGGTGACCGGTGAGGAGGGTCAATCGGCATTCTGGGACGGCCTCGACCTCAAGAAGCGCATTACTTTCGCATCGATCGGTCTGGAGTTGTGCCTGACGGAAAACGAAATCGAACGCGAGTTGCGCCGTTCGATCGGTTCGGAAATTTCCGCCAGCGACCTGCGCCAGACGATCATTCTCAATGCCCGCACGCTGATCGAGAAGGATGCCGACTTCGCGAAGTTCGCCGGTCGCATCCTGCTCACATACATTTACGAGGAAGTGCTCGACTGGGACATCACACGTCACGGTATCGAGGGCTTGAAACTCGCCCATCGCACGCATTTCAAGAAACACCTCGCCCACGGCGTTGCCATCAAACGCATTCATCCCGATCTGCTTGAGGGATTCAATCTCGACGTGCTCGCCGACGCGCTTGATCCCAGCGCCGATCTTGATTTCGACTACCTCGGTGTGCAGACGATGTACGACCGCTACCTGATCATTGACAAGACCGGCAACAAACAACGCCGCCTGGAAACGCCGCAGTTTTTCTGGATGCGCGTGGCGATGGGCTTGTTTAAGACCGAACCTGAAAACCGCGAGGCCTGGGTGATCCGTCTCTACAATCTCTACAAGGCACGTCGGTTCTGCTCTTCCACACCGACGCTGTTCAACAGCGGCACCCTGCATAGCCAGCTTTCCTCCTGCTATCTTTACAAGGTCGATGATTCGATCGAGTCGATCATGCAACGCGGCATCGCGGAAAACGCCTATCTATCGAAATGGGCCGGCGGTCTTGGTGGCTCGTGGACGGCCGTGCGCGGCACCGGCGGTTACATCCAAGGCACCAATGGCGAGTCGCAGGGGATCATTCCGTTCCTGAAACTCCACAACGACCAGCTCGTCGCGGTGAACCAGGGCGGCAAACGCCGGGGCTCTGGTTGCGCATATCTGGAAACCTGGCACAACGACATCGAGGATTTCCTCGAACTCCGCAAGAACGTCGGCGACGAACGACGTCGCACGCACGACATGAACACCGCCAACTGGGTACCCGACCTGTTCATGAAACGCATGGAATCCCGCCAGCACTGGACGCTGTTCCGTTCGAACGAGGTCGCCGATCTGCACGATCTCTATGGCAAGGCCTTCGAGCAACGCTATGAGGAATACGAGGCGCTCGCCACCACCGGCAAAATCTGGTCGCGCCAGCTTCCGGCCATCGATCTCTGGAAATCGATGCTCAAGATGATTTTCGAAACCGGCCACCCGTGGATCACGTTCAAGGACCCTTGCAACGTGCGCTCGCCGCAGGACCATTGCGGTGTCATCCACTCGTCGAACCTTTGCACCGAAATCACCCTCAATACCAGCGAAGAGGAAACCGCCGTGTGCAACCTCGGCTCGGTGATTCTCGATACCCACATCAACGAGGACGGCATCATCGACCACGAGATGTTGAAGGAGACGATTACCGTCGCCATCCGTGCGCTCGACAGCGTGATCGATATCAATTTCTATCCCACCCTGGCGGCGAAGACAGCGAATTCGCGCCATCGTCCGATTGGCCTTGGTGTGATGGGTCTGCAAAACGCCCTCTACAAAAAAGGCCTGGCCTTCAACTCGACCGGTGCCATCGAGTTCAACGACGAATTCATGGAGGCGATCGCTTATTATGCCTACGGTGCCTCCAGCGATCTCGCCGCCGATCGCGGCACCTATTCGAGCTACAAAGGATCGAAGTGGGACCGCGGGCTGTTGCCACAGGACAGCATCGACATTCTTGAAGAGCAACGCGGTGTGAAAATCGACACCCCCCGTGGCGGCAAGATGGACTGGACATTCGTACGCGAAAAAATCGCCAAACACGGCATGCGCAACTCGAACGTGCTCGCCATCGCCCCGACTGCGACGATTTCCAACATCATGGGCACGACACCGTGCATCGAGCCGAATTACAAGAACTTGTTTGTAAAGTCGAACCTCGCCGGTGATTTCACGATCCTGAATTCCTTCCTCGTGCGCGACCTCAAGAAACTGGGATTGTGGAATCAGGAAATGCTTGATCAATTGAAGTACTTCGACGGCGAACTCGATGCCATCGAGAACATTCCGGAATACATCAAGGCCCGCTATAAAACCGCCTTCGGTGTCGGTTACGAAGCGATTGTCGACGCGGCGGCCCGCCGTCAGAAATGGATCGACCAGAGCCAGAGTGTCAACCTGTTCCTCGCCGATCCCGACTTCAAACTGCTCAGCCACATGTATCGTCGCGCCTGGAGCAAGGGCCTGAAAACCACCTACTACCTGCGCACCATGCAGGCCAGCAACATCGAGAAGGCAACCATCGACGTCAAAAAAGCCACCCGGGGCACCATGTCCGGCGACGGTCTCAAACCCGAATACACCCCCGAGCAAAAAAACGCATGTTCCATCGATGCCATGATGAACGGCGGGACGTGTGAGGCTTGTCAGTAAAAACAATCGATCAGACTGATCCGATAGGTCAGTCTGATCAGAAAAATCCACCACACAGGCCATGAAAAAAATCAGACCAAGTGGCGGCTACAGACATACGGCGAGTTTCCAGACCGCCACCATCATCTACGACGCCACTTACTGGTTTTGCGAAGCCTTTGTTAACCCTCGCTCCCGCACCACTGACCAAATGGTGCAGGCAGCGCGCAGCGGCAGGCAGAACATCGCTGAGGGCAGTCGCGCCTCAGCCACCTCCTCGCAAACCGAGCTCCGCCTTGTTAACGTCGCTCGCGCCAGCCTGGAGGAACTGCTCCTGGACTACGAAGACTACTTACGTCACCGCCGCCTACCCCGATGGGATATGGAAAGCCCTGAGGCACAAGCCGTCCGTGGTGTTCCCACCGCATTTAAAAAAGTTCCGTCCAATCCGTCCAATCCGACAGATCTAACCGATCTCACAGATGCCCAGCGCTGGGAACTCTACTCCCCCTGGCTTGACCACAAAGATGCAGCCATCCGTGCCAATGCGCTCATCTGCATCATCAACCAAGCGAACTACCTCCTCGACCGCCAAATCGCCAGTTTGGAAGCCGCCTTTATTGAGGAAGGCGGCTACTGCGAGCAACTCGCCACCGCCCGCTTGCAGAAAAGGAAACAAGATCAGTTTGAGCGGACAGATATGACCATTCAGACTGATCAGCAAAAAATCAAGCCCCCACCCTGTCCGGTCTGCGGCAGTCTCATGAGCCTCCGCACCGCCAAAGCAGGCACGAATGCCGGGCAATCATTCTGGGGTTGCGGCAGCTACCCCAACTGCAAAGGTACGGTGAAAATCTAACAAAAAAGAAAAATGCTCAAAGCTGGCATCTATGATGATCTGCTGACGCTTCATTTACGTGAAGCCATTGATCAGCTGAGGGTGGTAGGCATCGAGTCACTGCTAGGCAAAGTAGAGCCTGCACAACTGCCGGATTACTTGACCCGTTTCCTTGCGGCCAAGTTATCGGAAGCCATACAGACCTATGGTGCAAAGGATGCCGCACGACAAGTGGAGCTTGCCAATGCGGTGATTGATTTGCTAGGGCGCAAGAGCGACGAGTTAGCGTATTTGCTGCAACAAAAAATCGCGGCGGATGATCAGTGGGATGTTCTCAAAGAAGTGGATGTGCTTTCATCCGAGCCATCGCCCCGACCACTCACGCAGCTTTCTTCTTCCTCGCTCCTGACGGGTGCACCGGGATTGCCGCAGTTGGGAAAAGAAATCGAACTGGAGCTCGCCACGGCCGAACGCTGCGACATGCTTGTCTCATTCGTCAAAAGTGGCGGCATTCGTTTGATGCGCGATGCGTTGCAAAAGTTCACCGCTCGTGGCGGTAATTTGCGTTTGATTACGACCAGTTACCTGGGCGCATCTGATCCATCTGTGGTCGAAGAAATTGCCTCGCTGCCGAACACCGAGGTGCGCATCAATTACGACACTCACGCGGCGCGCCTTCATGCCAAAGCGTATTTTTTTCATCGCGAATCCGGACTCTCCACCGCCTACATCGGCTCTGCGAATCTCTCGCATGCGGCGATGACCAGCGGACTCGAATGGACGGTGAAATGTGCGGCACGCGAACTACCGCATTTGTTTCGACGCTGTGCGGCGGAGTTTGCGGGTTACTGGGAAAGCCCGGCATTTGAAATCTACGATCCCCAACAGCCGCAGCGCTTTCGTGATGCGATTCGCAAGGAGCGCCATGACTTTGATCCGCAGCAGGCGACTTCGCTTGTGGTGTTCGACCTGGGACCTCATTCTTTTCAGCAAGAAATCCTCGAGGCTCTGGAATCGGCTCGCACCGTGCGTGGCCATTTTCGCAATTTGATCATCGCGGCTACCGGAACCGGCAAGACGATGATTGCGGCGTTTGATTATCGTAATCAAGTGCGCATGCTCGGCAGGAAACCAAAGCTGCTGTTCATTGCACATCGGAAAGAAATCCTTGAGCAGGCGATGGTGAGCTTTCGTCAGGTCCTGCGTGATGGAAACTTCGGTGGTTTGTTGGTTGATGGCATGCTTCCGGATTCCATGGAGCACGTGTTTTGCTCCATTCAATCATTTGTCGCTCAGAGGCTCCATGTAACTCACGGCGTCGATGCCTGGGACTATGTTGTGATCGATGAGGTGCATCACGCTGAAGCGAAGAGTTATGATCCCATCATTGATATTTTGCGCCCTCAGATTTTGTTAGGGTTGACCGCTACGCCTGAGCGATCGGATGGCACCAGTGTGGCGATTCATTTTGATCGTCCTGCCGCTGCGGAGATTCGTCTGCCGGATGCCTTGCAGGATCGTCTGCTTTGCCCGTTTCATTTTTTTGCCGTGAGTGACACCACGGTTGATTACTCTCGTCTTACTTGGTCGAGAGGACGCTACGATGAAGGGGAACTCAAAGACATTCTCAACGGCAATCACATGCGCGGGCAGTTGGTCTTGGATAAACTCTGCGAGTATCTTCCCGATCCCTACGGCACTGGCGACTTTGATCGGAAAACAGTGAAGGCGTTAGGTTTCTGTGTCGGCATCGAACACGCGGAGTTCATGGCGCGCGTTTTCCAAGAAGGCGGTGTGGCAGCGGCGGCATTAACATCTAACACCGACAAAGCATTGCGTCACAGCTTGCGAGCTGATTTGGCGTCCGGGAAAATCAACGTCTTGTTTGTTGTCGATGTTTTCAACGAGGGCGTGGACATCCCCGAAGTGAATTGCGTGCTCTTTCTTCGTCCCACCGAGAGCCATATCGTGTATCTGCAGCAGTTGGGCCGTGGCTTGCGGCGATCTTCTGATGATAAAGTGCTCACGGTGTTGGATTTCGTCGGACAATGTCGTCGCGAGTATCGATATGACTTACGATTTTCCTCGCTGTTGCCCAGCAAAAGAAATCGCCTGGTCGATGAGATCGAAGCGGGCTTTCCGCATCTGCCCACAGGTTGTGCGATTGTGTTCGAGCGCCAAGCAAAGGAAATCATTCTCGCCAGTGTCAAACGCACCTATCAGAATCCAGAAGCGCGCATCCGTGATGCTTTTGCCGAGTGGTCTGATGACGCAACGCCATCGTTCCGGGATTTCATCGAACAAACGCAGGAAGATCCCGTGGCCTTGCTGAGCAAGCGTAGCTGGAGCCAGTGGAAAGCCATCGTGGGACGACAAGCCATGACCGATGATGCTGACCTCAAAGATTGCAAACTTCACTTATCGCAAGCCCGAGCCACCCTTCAGCGCGCGCCGAAGTATCTCGATTGGCTGGCTCGTTTCGCGCATGCTAGTGAATCTCAAATCAGCGAACTAGCGGCTGAAGATTTCGCGAAGCCAGCCTATCAGCTCTTGTGGAACCGCAAGGCGAGTGAGCTAGGGGTAAATGACTTTGCCGAGGCCTTGGTTCGCCTCAGAAAAAATCGCTCATGGATGCATGATCTGAGCGAGATCGTAGATTATGCAAAATCACAATCTCAGGCTTCTTCCATCACACTCAATGGTCTTCCCGCGACACTAGAACTTCATGGAGTTTACTCCAGCAAAGAGATCAATGCGATCTTCGGCGCAGATGCTTTTAACGGCAAAGGACCAACCGGTGTCGGCGTTGTGCATTTCGAAGAGCAAAAAGTGGTCGTTCACCTGGTGACATTCGAGAAAAACGAAAAGCAATTTTCCGAGAGCACGATGTATCGTGATTTCCCGACTGCACCAGATTTGCTGCATTGGGAGAGCCAAGTAGCGGCAACGCAGAATGGGAAAATGGGCCGGATCTATGCGAATCATGTGGCGTCGGGTTATCGCATTTTATTTTTCACCCGCATTCGCAAAGAAGCGGCTAGCGGCGTGACCTCGCCATTTCTCTTTTTGGGAGAGAGTACTTTCCTCGATGCCACCGGAAACCGCCCGATAGCGATTCGTTGGCAACTGCAGCATTGCATGCCTATGGCGCATTACCGGGAAGCGCGTCGTGTTTGTGGATTGGATGATTGATTTTTTCTTGACGGGCGTCAATCAATAGCGTTCATTTGAACTGTATTTGCTGCACGCGCTCATTCCATTCCACGATCCCATGAATCTGACATTACTTCGCTCCCTCCCACCGCACGATCCTGCTCGGTATCAAACGACTGACGGCCTTGATAAGCCTGATCGCACGAATAGTTTGAGAGCCGAGGAGGCGAAGTCGGCACTGATTGCGATTCATGGCTTAAGTTCTTATGAGCAGGATACGGATTGTTCGATCACGGATCAGATCACTAACTTGTTGCACCTCGCCCATGCTGAGGGCCATGAGGTGTGGCAGACAATGGAAACGGCGCTGCAGAATTTTCTCGCAGAGGCGGGGGAGATGAAGGGGTAGTTTTTAAAGCATTATTGAATCAACAAGAAGTCTCCGCCACTCACGAAGCATGGATTCCTCAGTCGATTCTGCGCCGCTGCACCCATTCAGAGTCACCTTCAAAAATCCGTGCCGGTCGCTGCTTGGCTTTTTTGCTTGAGAAAGTCCGGTTAATCCGCCGGATTGGTGTGGTGAGATAAAGCCGCTCTCGGGGTCACATCTCTGATGTCAGCGCGTTAACAATTTTTCTTCCTTGCCTCATGATTGGTAATTCCAAAAACCTTGCCAATCCCAAAATACCTTTTGACAACTCACCTGAAAACAGTTTGCTGAACTCATGAAAAATTCCGTATTGCCGGGATGAAAAGATTGCTTACCGTATCAGAACTGATAAGGTCAGCAGCGATGCCATTTGAACAGCTATATGAGCGCTTGCCCGCAGTGGCGGAGACCGAGACACGTTCGATAACATTGCTGGAGGATAGCATGGAATTGGGTTTGCCGGCTGCTGATTATGGTTTTTTGGAGATGTTTTGCAATGAGCCTGGCTGTGACTGTCGTCGGGTCTTTTTCACAGTGATTTCTTCCCGCTCACAAGACATGGAAGCTGTGATTTGTTTCGGATGGGAGAAAAAAGAATTTTA
>CAMAQB010000091.1 GCA_945860285.1 Akkermansia muciniphila
TAACCGTCATCTACCACCCTCGGCAGAAGCTCTGGATTACCGATCATTCACCAAAGTTAACATGGCCGCCGGTCCTCGGCCATTTTACGTTATCATCTGTCTAGTTTTGATCAGACAAAAAATCTAGTTTTGAACACTCGCCGACAGCCGTTGTTTTTCTGATTGCAAGGCAGGCCGAAGTCATTAGCCTGTCGGTGTGTCGCACGACCAACCGCCAGTTCGAATCATTGATTCCCATACCGGAGGTGAACCCACGCGGGTGGTGATTTCGGGATCACCGGACCTGGGTGGCGGCAGCATCGCGGATCAGGCGGCCGTTTTCAGCAAGCAACACGATCATTTCCGTCGTGCGGTGGTAAACGAACCACGGGGTCACGATGCCATGGTGGGAGCCCTGTTGCTCCCCGCTTCCCATCCCGGCAGCCTGTGCGGGGTGATTTTTTTCAACAATGTCGGCACGCTCCACATGTGCATCCATGGTGCAATCGGCCTGGGGGCGACACTCGTACACATGGGTCGGATCACAACAGGAGCCTATCAAATCGACACATCCATCGGCGTCGTGACTCTCACGTTGCATTCCGACCATCGTGTCAGCATCGAAAATATCCCCTCCCACCGTTACGCCCGGCAGGTCGCTGTGGATGTGCCCGGTTACGGCAATGTCACCGGCGACGTCGCGTGGGGAGGTAACTGGTTTTTTCTCATCAATGAACAGGGGCCGACCGTTGATCGAAACGGCATACATAAACTCATCCAGTTCAGTTCGGCCGTGAAAGCTGCGCTGTCGGCGCAAGGCATCACTGGGGACAACGGCATGGAAATCGATCACGTCGAATGTTTCGGCCCACCGACGGACGCAACCCTCGCTGACTCCAAAAACTTCGTGCTTTGTCCCGGCAACGCCTTCGATCGTTCGCCCTGCGGTACTGGAACCAGCGCCAAATTGGCCTGCCTTCATGCGGAGGGCAAATTGTCTCCCGGACAAACATGGCGGCAAGCAGGCATTGTCGATTCGGTTTTCGAAGGCAGCGTTCGACCACACGGCAATAATCAGGTGATTCCCACCATCACCGGTCGCGCCTGGATCACCGGCGAATCGACCTTTCATTTTTCCGAGGACGACCCATTTGCCTATGGCTTTCCCTCCTTTTGTTAATTTCACACACACAACATCAACAACCAATACTACCATACCATGAGCATTACCTGGACCGGCGTCATGCCCGCCACCACTACTGAATTCCTGTCCGACGGCAACGTGGATCACGATTTTCTCACCCGCCACGCCAACTGGCTGATCGACAGCGGATGCACCGCGATCGTTTGTCATGGATCACTTGGCGAAGGTGCCACGCTGAGTTTCGAGGAAAAATCCGCAGTTCAGCAAACCTACGTCAAAGCAGTCGGCGACCGCGCTCCGGTGATTGCCGGAGTAGCTGCATTGACAACGGCGGACGCGGTGAAGCTCGCTCAGACCGCTAAGGCCAATGGCTGCAGGGCATTGATGGTCCTGCCACCCTATCTCTATCCATCGGATTGGCGGGAAATGAAAACCCACATGCTTGCGGTGATCAATGCCACCGACCTGCCTTGCATCATCTACAACAACCCGGTTGCCTACAAAACGGACTTCACTCCCTCGCAGATCAAAGAGATCGCCGATGCCTGTCCGAATGCCGTTGCTGTCAAGGAGTCCTCAACAGATGTTCGACGCATTGCCGAGATCCGCGAACTCTGCGGTGATCGCCTGGCGCTGGGTGTGGGGGTCGATGATTGCGCGCTCGAAGGGGCTGCGATGGGCGCCAAGTTCTGGATCGCCGGTGCGGTCAATGGCATCCCGGTGGAGTCCGTGAAATTATGGGAACTCGGCTGCGCCGGCGAAGTGGAAAAAGCCATGCCGATCTATATCTGGATGCTGCCATTGTTGCGCATGGACACCGTTGTCAAGTTTGTCCAACTCATCAAACTGATCCAGCACAAAGCCGGATGGGGCAGCAACCGCGTCCGCGCCCCGCGTCTGGAACTCACTGGTGCCGAACTGGCGGAGGCGGAACGGGCCATCGAAAAGGCCTTTGCGAACCGCCCTTCGTGATCGGCAACTGACTTTGATTCGACTTGCGCATCAACGGCATGGAAGACCATCCATGCCGTTACATGTTTGAATATCTCCGTCTCTCACGGACATGACATTTGACGAACACGCCACAATGAGGGCAAAGGAATTGATTGCGCAGCAATACCGAACCGACGACCGCAAGACGGTAATTGCCGAGAACAGATTTTGCCAGAATGTGCTTGATGCATCTCTGAAAACCCAGCGGCTTGTTCATGCACATCGGGCAACTGACCGCCGATGCGGCAAATCGGAAAATCAGTGCAAATAAAGCCCATAGGGACATGGTCGCAATGACCCATTTCATGAGATACTGGCTGCTTAGCAACACCGCAACGAAAGCTATCGCGGCACTGGCGGCAAACAGAATCATTATGACAAAGTAGCACAATGAACACAGGCGCAGGATCCATACCTGCCGATAATTGTGAAAGCCATACATTGCCGTGTTTGGAAAAACAGCAGTTGATGTGCCAATTCCGATGAAATCCGTGGATGGTATTTCCTGCGAACCGCCGGCTTTGCGTGGATCAAAACAACAAACTTTCTCTCACGAAATCAGCACCGTGCGAGCGCAGGGCATCCGCCGAAAATTGGCCGGTGGCCACGGCAAGGCAGTGAGCGCCCATGGCACGCGCGCAGTTGATGTCCTTGGGGGTGTCACCGACCACCAAAGTCCGCGAGGCGGCAAACGCGCGCTGATGAAAAACACCCGCTCTTGCCAAAGCCACCGGCCCTAGCAGATTGCGGTCCGCAAAATCGTCGCCGTAGGCACCGAACGGAAAATAGTGTTCCAGGCCGAAATGGGTCACTTTGATCAGGGCACCTTCCCGCGTGTTGCCCGTCAACAGTCCCGTTGCCACACCTTCGGTCCGACACCGTTCCAGACAATCCGCGACTCCGGGAAGGATGCGCGCCGGATATTTTCCCGAATACAAGTTGCTCTGCAAATGACCATGGTAGCGAAGGAAAAACTCATCGCGCTCTGCAGAATGAAAAGAACGACCGTGGTGATCGAGTATGTTCTGCAAGATTCCCAAGTCGGTGCTGCCCGCAAGATCGAGGCTGGGCCCCGGGGCATGGAAAACCGACTCCGCGGTTTCAATCAGAGCCGCCATGCCAGCTCCCGCCGTGTCCACCAGCGTGCCGTCGATGTCGTAAAGGATGAGTTCGTAGCTGGAAAAATCCATTGCTAGGCGCTGTGGTCGTCTGCGGTCACCACATCTCCATCCTCATCATGGGCGATGGAGTCATGATCATCATCCTCCTCGTCATCATGATCGTCTTCTTCGAGCAACTCGCCATGGAACAGATGGAATTTGCGCTTGCGCTGTCCTTGCGGCAGAGGTGACAGCGTCATGGCAATCACACGTCCACCCAAACGCGGCGCCTGGTCGACGTTGGCGATGGACTTCAAATCTTCAATGATGCGCTGCATCGCCACGAATCCAAGATCCTTGTGGGCGTTCTCACGTCCTTTGAACTGGATCACCACCCTCACCTTGTGACCGGTGTCGAGGAATCCCTCCACCCGACCCATCTTGATGTTGTAGTCATGCTGACCCGTGCCAACGCGCAGTTTGATCTCCTTCATGCGCGTCGCAGACTTGGACTTCTGCTTTTTCAGTTTGGCCTGTTCGTATTTGAACTTTCCGTAGTCGATGATCTTGCATACCGGCGGATCAGCCTGCGGTGCGATTTCGACGAGGTCGAGCCCGACGGATTGAGCTTTCAACAGGGCATCACGCACGGTCATGACACCGAGCTGTTGCCCATCTGTTCCCACCACGCGGATCTTCGGTGCGCGGATGCGGTCGTTGACGCGGGTTTGGTCACGGTTGCCCATGCGACCGCCCTTTGACTGATTTGGTTTTGTTTGTTTGCTTATGGCGTTAATCCTCCGGTGGGTTCATGCTGCGCTTCATCTTCCAACACATCTGTCGATACGGCGAATTCGAAGCGAGAGTGGTTCACGATCATAATTACCATTGTCAGGGGCATGACGACAACAATGCTGAAAATACCGCGCATTTCGACGCTGCGGTGCTTTTCATTTTTCCGGATCGTGTTTGATATGTCATCAAAAAATCATTTCAGCGGGGGCGGAAAATCAAATCTCTTCGCTGTTCGAGACAGTGGTTAATTTATTTGTGCAGAAACATCAAGCTGAAAATCGAAGATTTGCATGATTTATCGGTCGGCTGAAATCCCGCGAGGCATGATAGCGCTCTTTCCATACTTCGGACTCCGTCAGAGCGCGGCGATTTCCTCCATGATCTTGTCTGCGATGAGTTGATAGGACTCCTTGCCTTTGCTGAAATGTTCCCCCGAAAAGTCAATCGGAGGACCGATGACAACAGTAATGCGCGCAAAACGAACGCGGGACGATCCGCGCGGCAGGGCGTCGCGGGCACCGCTGATCCGCATCGGTTGCACAGGAACGCGTGCTTTGGAGACGATCAGACCGATGCCCGGCTGCGCATGGCCGAGTTGGTCCGATTCTGATCGCTCGCCTTCGGGAAACACCAGCACCCGCTCGCCGTCGACAAGCAGCTTGATGATTGTTTTCAAACTGGCCATGTCCGGGCGGTCCTGGTCCACCGGGATTGCCTTCCATTGTTTGTAAAGCCATTTGCCGAGACCGACGAAAAGCGTCTTTCGGGCCAGGAAGTAGATTTCATCCTGATAGAGCGAGCCGATCAGCGGCGGGTCAAGAAAGCTCTGATGATTGCAGGCGATCAGCACCGGCCCACTGGTCACGAGGTTTTCCCGACCGATGACCCGCAATCCAAAGAGCGTGCGATACGCCGCGCCGAAGGTCATCCATCCCGCCCAGTAAATCCATCTCATCATAAGTCAGCCATTCCTTGATTTCTCATTCCGACCAGCGCAATCCCTGTCCGCGCAGGATGACCAGCGCTGCCTCCACGGCGCTGTCCACCGTGTGATGTGAATTGTCAAGCACCACCGCGCCATCAGCTACAATGAGCGGAGCCGTTTCCCGTGAACTGTCCGCCTGATCGCGGGAGACCACGCTGTCGGTCACACCCTCCGCCAAGCGGCGCGCCGCGCGGACATCGGCTGAGGCATCGACATAAATTTTGTAGGGCGTCTTTGGAAACACCACGGAGCCGATGTCGCGCCCCTCCATCACCAGGCTAGTGGTTTGCAGATATTCCCTTTGCAAACTCACCAGTCGACTTCGCACAGCGGCAATCGCCGAAACGACCGACACTGCGCGGTTCACGTTTTCACTGCGCAGTTCATCACGCAAGAGCCGACCATCGATGGCGATGGTGGAAAAACAACCGTTGATGCCGCAATCCAGATGCATATCACCAAGAGCTTTCACAATGGTGGAAACATCGCGGGGGTCGATGCCCGCTTCAAGGATTTTCCAGGTGACGGCGCGGTACATTTCACCGGAGTTGACCATCACCAGTCCGAGTTTTTTGGCAAGCATTCGGGCTATAGTGCTCTTGCCCGAAGCAGCAGGCCCGTCGATCGCAATCGCAACGTGGTATTGGTTTGCGATCAATCCCATGATTCCTCATGCGTGAGTGTTTTGAGTTTGTAGGCGGAAGGATCGGTTTTCTCCCTCATGATGGCGGCCAGGTGTTTTTCAAAACCCGGGTAGGAAGTATTCACGCAGTCGGTGTTTTCGATCACCGTTTCGCCAGTCGCAAACAACCCGGCAATAGCGAAGGCCATGGCGATGCGGTGGTCGCCGTAGCTCTGCAGAACCGCACCGTGCAGGGGTTTGCCGCCGGTGATTTCCATGCCGTCCTCGAACTCCTGCACCTCGGCGCCCATGCGGCGGAGGTTTTCAACCACTGTGGCGATGCGGTCGGTTTCCTTGACCCGCAGTTCCCGGGCGTTGCGGATCACCGTCGTGCCTTCGGCCAAAGCGGCGGCCACGGCGATCACGGGAATTTCATCGATCAGATTGGGCACCTCATCGGGGCGGATGACGGTACCTGTAAGGCCGTTGCCGCAAATCTCGATGTTGCCGATCGGTTCTCCGTCTTCCTTGGTGTGGATCATGTCGTGGATTTTGGCACCCATGCGCAGCAGCACTCCGATGATCGCGGTGCGGCTTTCGTTCAGGCCAACGTCCTGGATCAACAGGCGCGAACCAGGAAGTGCGGCGGCCGCGACGATCCAGAAGGCGGCGCTGGAAATGTCACCGGGCACCCGGAAATCGCGCGCTTCGGGAATTTGTCCGCCGCGCAATGTGATGGCGTTGCCCTCGCGATGGGTGCGAACCCCGAAAGCGGCGAGCATGCGCTCGGTGTGGTCCCGCGTTTCCGCAGGCTGAACGACCGTGGTTTTTCCTTCGCAAAAAAGCCCGGCAAGCAAGACCGCACTCTTCACCTGGGCGCTGGCGACAGGCATTTCATAAGTGATTGCATGCAATTTCGTGCCATGAATCAACAATGGTGCGCAGCCTTTTTTTTCGCCGCGACACTCGATATTGGCTCCCATCTGTGACAGCGGCACGGTAATCCGGGCCATCGGTCGGGAGGACAGCGATTCGTCGCCATAGAGTTCGCTGTCAAACGCCTGTGCGGCCAACAACCCCGCCAACAGACGCATGCCAGTGCCGGAGTTTCCGCAATCAATAGGCAGCGGGGGTTGGGACAAGCGCATTTTTTTTCCTTGGATGCGCAGCATGGTGGGACCAAAATTTTCCATTTCCTCAAGAATGGTATAAGCAACCCCGAGAGAGCCCATGGCTTTCAGGGTGTTCAGACAATCTTCGCTGGGAAGAAAATTGCGGATCACGCATTCACCGTTGGAAATCCCCGCGATAATGGCCGCGCGATGAGACATGCTTTTGTCTCCGGGCACGCTGAACTCCGCCTTGAGGCTTTTGATGGCATTGACCTTGAATACGCTCATTGTAATGTTTCTAAGTGGTGGGCCGTGCTTGCGCTCATCCCCGATCAGGGCATTGCGGCCAACTTCACATGCGGGGCCGATAGAACCCCATTGGTCTGGATTTGCAAGTCTAATTCCCGCCAGATCATCAGCTCATCACGGGTTCATTACGTCGCGTCGCGTTTTCGCCTCGGCCAGCCATTCTTGCACCGCTTGTTGATCGCTGTTTGCCAACAGCTCACGCATGATCGCCATCTCGCCGATAGCCTCACCGAGAACGGCAATGACATGCTCGCGATTTTCGCAAAGGATCTCCGCCCACATCGACGGACTGCCCGAGGCGACACGGGTTGTATCGCGAAGCCCGCCGCCACCAAAGGCAGCGAGGGTCGTATCCCGCAGGGAAACCATCGAACCCACCGCAGCCAACACATGAGGGAAATGACTGATCCGGGCGACCAGTGCGTCGTGGGATTCCGCATCCGTCCAGGACGTTTTGCAGCCAAGGTCGCTCCAAAAACACTCCAAGCACTGCTGTTTATCGAGCGTGGCATTTTCGTCATTCGTCAACAAGCATGCCGCATTGCGGAAAAGGTCCGCGCGCGACTGTTCAATGCCGCCTTTTTCGCCGCCTGCCATAGGATGGCTGCCGATGAAATCCATGCCGGTTCTCTGGACAATGGGACGCAGGCTTGTGTGAGGCTGGCGCTTGACACTGCCCACATCGGTCAGCAGGCAGGTCCGCGGGAGTCCTGCTGCTATGGCCTGTTCCAGCAGATGCGCCATCGACCCCACCGGCACGCATAGGACCAATAGTTCGGCATTTTCAACAGCATCGGCCATTTTCACCGAAGCCTGCAAGCCCAGCGCCCTCGCCTGCTCAATGGTTTCATCGCGCCGCGACCACAGAGTGGTCCGATGGTTTTCGCGGGTGGCCAGGGCAATGGAACCACCCAGCAAGCCAGCTCCGAGCACGCAGATGTTCTTTTGTTCAATCATCGAAAAAAATGCGCCGGGCTTCGGGCCCGGCGGTCATGAAAAAGCAATGCCTGCTGGCACTGCTCAGGGCACACGGAAGTGTTTCTTCTCGGACGCGGGATACTGCGGATCAGCCACCAATGTGCCGCTGGCTATGCCGCGAACATCGACAACCTTGTTATTGAAAGGACTGAAAACGAATCCCTCCTTGCCAGGAACCGCCGCGGCAACCGGATGATTTTTGGGAGTCGTTTTGGGTTTCGTTCCGGTGTCGGTTGTATCGGTTCTATCGGTTACGCCACCGTCCTCGCCACCACTCGTGGAATCGTCGGTCCCCTGTCCGTCGTTTTTCGCCTCAAGCTCGCGTTTGCGCGCAAGTTCTTTTTTCCGCAGAACTTCACGTTTTGCTTCCAACTCCTGCTGTTTGGGATCGGTGACCGAACTTGTTGTGGTCTTCTTCTGCGGGATCGGATGGCCATTTTCGTCGTAGGGTATGCACGACGGAACAATGGCAGCAGAAGAAAGCGCCAACAAGGAGTAGAGTATCTTGGTGTTCATAATCTTAGGTAAGGATTTGATGCGGCCCTTCAACAGAGCGCTGTGGTGCGGAATACTACCCCCCGGGGACCGTCGAAGTCAAGCAATGAATCGTGCAAATCATCAAAAAGGGTTCGTGGTATCTGCCTTGACGGCTTCGATGTGATTGTCCGGTTTTCCATGGTCGGGACTGATTTGTTTCGCAGGTTTCAGGAAAACCGGTTCCGGAGTATGGACACGTTTCGGCAACGCTCCCCTTTGCTTTTCTTCAGCCGACGGCGTGACCAACAACCATGTCATGAAGCAGGCATAACCCAGTCCCGCTGCAAAGACCCAAATCGCGGGTTTCATGTCACGAAACCAGTTATTCAAAAGACCCGCAAACTCCCATGGCCGGGAGCGACTTGCCGCGACCCGCTGCCGCCGGTGAAACTCCTTGATAAAATCATCCATGTATCCATCTGTGGGCGTCTCATCCCGTTTCATTCTCAACTGGTCAGAGATCGATCTCATTGTTTCGTTTGATTCACAGCGAACGCCGGGAACCATGGATATCATCCCCAAGAGAACAAGTATTTTCAAAATTTTTTTGCACCAGCTCCTGAAGTCGCCCCTCAAGATATTGGTGGGCGTAATGCAATCGGGATCGCACAGTCCCCGCGCTGACCTTCAAAATCTGGCAGATGTCGGAATGGGGAATTCCTAGTATGTCAAACATGGTAACCACGGCACGATGTTCGTGCGACAACTCCTTCATCGCTTCGTTCAATCTTTTTTGCCAATTCTTCCATTCCAACAAGTCAACCGGGTTTGCCTCCGCGCTGGAGTCGGTCAGGGCAGGATCCGCAGATGCCATTTGATCAAGTTCATTCAGGCTCAAACCGCTGCGACGACTGCGCTTTTTGACAAAGTTGAGCGTCATGTTCATGCCGATGGTGCAGAGCCAAGTGTAAAAAGTTGACTTCCCATGAAATTTCCCCAGCGACTGGAAGGCTTTGGCGAAAATGTCCTGCAACAAATCTTTGGTGTCCTCGTGATGCGAGGTCATGTTGTAGACCATCGCGTAGAGTTTCCTGCCGTGACGGTGGATCAGGGCATCGAAGGCACGCATGTCTCCCGACTGGGCCATCAATACCAAGTCGGCATCCGTGTCTTCATCGGCTGCTTCCGTCTGCATGATTAGGGTTTGAATGTGACAGGCATCCTACATCGGGCGGCCATGCTGTAAAGGATTGCCTTGGAGAATCTCCCATGGCCACTTATTTTTTTGCCGTCCAGGTGTTGCTGGCGTATTTGGTTTCGACAAGTTTTTCCAGCGACTGAGGATCGATCCTAGGGGTTTGGAATTCGACTCTTTGAGACAGCACAGAGGCCAAGTCGAACGCAAAATTTTGCGAAGGCAGATGGGAGATCGAACCCTGGTGCAGCAAACCACTGCGTCCACGCCGCTGACCGGCACCGGCGATTTTATTGCCTTGATGGTCCAACACGTCGTTAGCGACGGCACCCTCGAAGCACAAATCGGAACTGCTGCCACGATCCTCCCCGCACAAGGCGGAGGATGCTCCGTGCTTCTGCATCACCTGGGCGATGGCGGAATGGATGAAACGGTAACGATCGGCCGCAGACATCTCCGCCAACGGGAAGCCGCGAGGAACGAACAGCGAGTATGTCCAGTCGTGGCGATGATCGACGATGCCGCCGCCGGTGGGACGGCGAACCACACCGCCCTGCCAGGATGGGAATGCATCTTTCAGGGCCTGCAACCTGCTGAAATATCCCAGGCTCAGCCAGTGACCGTCCCAGCGATAGGTCCGCAGCAAGGGCACGACACCGGTTTCCCACAGCAGTTCGTCCACCGCCATGTTTTCGAAGCCGCTCCGTACCTCCAGGTCATTCCACAGATGCAAGCTCTCAAGCACCGGGGCATTTTAGACACGTTTCTTCCTTTTCCCGCAATTATCATTTTACAAACGGAAATTCCTCTCCCATGTATGTGCCCGATGCCGATCCAGCCAAAGCCGCACAGCGCCTTGTTCATCGCCGGTCATGGTTCCACCGAGAATCCCGACTCATCCGTTCCCTATTTCGAACACGCGTCCGAAATTCGCAGCAGGAATCTCTTCGCCGAGGTTCACTGCATTTTCTGGAAAGAGGAACCTTCGTTCCGCGAAGCATGGTACCTGACCGATTGCGAGGAGATCTATGTGGTGCCGGATTTCATCAGCGAGGGATACTTCACCCAGGAGGTGATTCCCCGCGAACTGGAACTACAGGGAGACACGACAGCCGTGCGCGGCAAAAAATTCCATTATTGCGCGCCGGTTGGCATTCATCCATCGATGACTCAACTGCTCTTGCGGCGGGCCCGGGAAGTGGCACCCGGTGTCGATCCTCGCGAAACCACCCTGATCGTTGTCGGCCACGGCACCGGCTTGAATGCCAACAGCACCAAGGCGATCAAGGACCAGTGCGCGCTGCTGCGTGAGCAGTCGGATTCACCCTACGCGGCGGTGATCGACGCCTACATGGAGGAACAGCCGTTCATCGCGGACTGGCACCAACTGGCGCAAACACCCCACGTCGTGGTCGTGCCGTTTTTCATCGCCGACGGCTTGCATTCGTTTCAGGACATCCCGGTGCTGTTGGGGATCGAGTCCGAGGTGGGTGCTGCCGCGAGCCAGCGGGAGGTCTTCCGTCACAACCCGCATCATCTTCATGGCCGCAGCCTCTATTATTCCTCAGCCATCGGCACCGACCGCATGATGGCCGATGTCATCCTCGATCAAATTCACGACTTCGACAAAAGCCACACACCATCATGACTTTGCTACAATGGCTCTCACATCTGCTCTCCCAAGGGTTTCACCGGATCGGACAAATTGAAATCCTCCACGGAGCATCGCTGCCCGCAGGTGCCGGAAAACACTTTTGCGTGCTCTGTCACGAAGACGACCGCGAGACGGTCGTGGCCGCACTGGGAAATCCAGAGGATTTTCTTGTCGCGACTGGTCCAGAGGACGCGCGGGACATTTCGACATACTCTGAAGCCAACGAATATCGCTTTACCAAAGGCCAGCTCAATTTGCGGCGTCAATGGGTGATGCATCTGGACTCGATGGAAGAACTACTCGCCGCCATCGAGGGATTTTATCCGTCCTCGTTCGGACTCTGGGTGGCTCAACAGCGCGGCACGCTGCAAGTGGAGAATCTGCGCGTCAAACTCGCTCGGCAAACAGGAATGTATCGTTTCGCCGGCAGCATCAGTGATGCCGGGGCCCAGCAACTTGTCCAGGATGTCTGTGGTCCCGCTCACCAGTGCGCGAAAAAAATCCTCTGGCAGCTCGATCAGGACACGCCTCTCGACAACAGCGAGGCCTCGCGCTTTAACGGCATCGGCAGTGGTCTAACGGAACCCAACGCCATTCCCCTGCTCTGCCGCGAAGCGTGCAATCATTTCGTCGCGGAATGCCGTAAAATTTCCAAACGGGAATTCGAGCAAAAATCGACCGCATGAAGGAAGCGAAAAGAATCGCGTTGTTCGGCGGCACGTTCGACCCGGTGCATGCGGGACATCTGTTCATCGCCCGCTCCGCCTTCAAGCAGTGCGCGCTCGACCAGGTCATTTTCCTGCCCTGCCGCCATTCGCCGCATAAATCATCCGCAACAACCGCGACTGTCAATCAACGCCTCGAAATGCTTCGCCTCGCCACCTCCGGGACTCCCTGGATGTCGGTCGATGACTTTGATGCCTTCGGATCGGAACCTCCCTACAGTTATCTAACCGCCGGGCATTTTGCCGAAAAGTTTCCCGAAGCGTCATTGTTTTGGATTATGGGCTTTGACCAATGGAATGCATTGCCACGCTGGAAACACCCGGAAATATTGGCCCGGTATGTGACATTTCTTGTTTTTGCGAGAAATGAATGTCCTGAGGAGAAAACAGGCTACCGCATGATCGCCTTGCAAGGCACCCACCCGGCTTCGGCGTCGGCACTTCGCTGCGTCAACTCGCCCGACCACCTGAAAATGGAATGGTTGCAAGCGGATGTCTTGCATTACATCAAGACATCCCGCCTCTATGCCTGAAGCGCCCGATCCGCGCGGTTATTTCTTCACCAGTTTGGTCACGCGTCCGGTGGCGTTCCAGTCCTGGACGTAGATGTTGCCGGTCTTGTCGAAGCACAATCCATGAGGAGCTGTGAAAATGCCCTCGACGAATTCATTCGGAGGCACGCCGAAATTCGCCCACTGTTTCTTGTTAGGGTTGTCGCCAAGGAACGCCACCGGCACACCGTCCTTGTCAAGGATGGTCACGCGCGACTCCAGTTCCGCCACGGCGCAATAATCACCCATGATGTCAACCATGCAGGGAAGCCGCAGGCCTTTCGAGTACACTCCGATGAAGTTGCCTTCGAGGTCCATGTGGACGAGGCGACGATTGCCGCGGTCCGACACCAGCAAGCGAGGCGCGCCAAAGCGATTGTCAATCGCCAGCCCGTGGCAGGTATTGAACTGGCCGTCGCCCCCCCCCGGACCACCAAAAGTCTTGAGCCATTTTCCGGTGGCATCGAATTTGTGGATAAACTGGGCACCATAACCGGTTCCGGCAAAAATCGAACCGTCGGCCGCAACAGTGACAGCGGTCAAGCCGTTCCATCCGCCTTTGACTTCCACCGTTGACGCGTTGGGAATTTCCAACAGGAGTTTCCCTTCGGTGTCGATTTTGCAAACGCGGCCTTTTTTCAAATGCGCCCCGTAGATCACGTCCTTGCCATTTTCCGAACGCATCGCCATCGCATGAAAACCTACGCATTCGGGAGCGATGTTTTTGACAAACTTGCCGTCCGGTTCATAGACGATCACCGACATGTCGGCATCGGTGCTGTAGTAAATTTTCCCATCCGCCCCGCTGAGAACGGTTCCGTGCGTGGGGCCGAGTTTTTTTCCATCGGGCAGTTTCCCCCAACCGGGCACGGTTTCAAACAACCATGGGCCATTGCCCACTTGCACGGGGTGAAGCACATCCTTGCCTGGCTCGGTCCCGTTTTCAGGGTGCGCGGCGGCAAACAGTCCAGTAGCCAGTAGTCCGATCAGTGGTAATTTCATCGGCGACACTAGGAAGGGAAAGCGCCCAGGCTGTCAAGCAATTCGTGCGAAATTATCCATTCCCACAATTCAAAGCACAGCCTCTTGCCAAATGCTTGCAGATGCAGTAACACTCCGCATCACCACAATCCTACCATGACAGCGACTTCATTTATCGGCTATTCCCGCGGCGTGCACAACGGTCCCCTATCCCACGCAACCAACCCCGCCACCGGTGAGGTCATGGAACCCGGCTTCGCTTCCCCCTCGGCGGATGAGGTTGAATCGGCCGTGCAACTCGCCGCCGCGGCATTTCCCGCCTATCGACAACTTACCGCCGCCACCCGTGCGGATTTTATGCGCACGATCGCCAGCGAGATCGAGACATCCATCGACGCGATCTGGACGCGCGGAACGGCGGAGACCGGACTGCCGGAAGCACGCTTGCGCGGCGAAACCGCACGCACAGTTGGTCAACTCCGACTCTTCGCTGCGATGCTCGACGACGGCTCCTGGCTGGACGCGCGGATCGAACACGCGCAGCCTGATCGCACGCCGCTGCCAAAGCCCGACCTGCGTTCGATGCTTCGTCCTGTCGGGCCGGTCGTGGTCTTTTGTGCATCGAATTTCCCCATGGCCTACTCGGTGGCCGGGGGCGACACAGCATCCGCGCTGGCCACCGGTTGTCCGGTGATCGTCAAGGCCCATTCCTCGCATCCCGGAGTTGCTGAAATTGTCGCCGCCGCCGTGATTCGGGCCGCCCAACAATGCGGGATGCCCGAGGGCGTTTTTTCCCTGCTCTACGGCAGTGGTCGCGATGTCGGCATGACCCTGGTCAAACACCCGCAAATCAAGGCGGTCGGTTTCACCGGCTCCCGCGCCGGAGGTCGGGCGCTGATGGATGCCGCTGCCGCACGACCCGAGCCGATTCCCGTCTATGCGGAAATGAGTTCGATCAATCCCGTGGTCATGCTTCCGGAGATTTTGGCAGAAAAAGCCCCGGCCCTCGCCGAAGGGTTTTTCCAGTCTCTGACCATGGGGGTCGGCCAGTTCTGCACCAATCCGGGTCTGCTCTTTTTGCCCGAAGGATCGGAATCTGCTTTTTTGGAAAAACTGACCTCATTGATCCACGATGCGGCACCCGGCGTGATGCTCAATGCCGGCATTTGCCAGGCTTACCTCGATGCCACCAACGCCACGGTCGCGCACGAGGGAGTCGAAAAAATCGCCAGTGAAAAAATCCCCGCACCCGGCCAAGGCGCGCCGGTGGTCTTCCGCTGCAATGCCGCGACTTTTCTACAAAACCCCACGCTGACCCATGAAATGTTCGGCCCCGCCAGTTTGATCGTCACCGGAACGTGGGAGCAAATCACCGCTGCGGCCAACTCGTTGGAAGGACAACTCACCGCTTCCCTGCACGGCACCACAAACGATCTCGCCGCCGCCGCCGCATTGATGGAAATTCTCGAACGCAAGGCCGGCAGAATTGTTTTCAACGGCTTCCCCACCGGCGTGGATGTGAGTCACAGCATGGTCCACGGCGGTCCCTATCCCTCGACATCCGACGGACGCAGCACCAGCGTCGGCACGATGGCAGCCTACCGCTTCTGCCGACCCGTCGCCTGGCAAAACGCCCCGCAGGAACAACTGCCCGATGAACTCAAGGACGCCAATCCCCTGCGCATCGCCCGCATGATCGACGGCAAACGCTGCGACCCATAAGGCGCGGCAAGCGTCGGCCAAATGAGGTGGAGCGCCATGCTCGGCTGTTCTTTGTAGCAGCTCAATATTGAAACGATTCCTGCTCTTTTCTCGCAAGGTGTTCTTGAAGATAAAAATGAAAAGGTAATGCCGCGAACCTCGAGGTAATAGAAATAAAAACGGCGGTTTCAGGTTGTTAGCGAATAAAAGTTAGATATGCAGAGGCGGGGATTCATCTAGTCTGGTTTTAGAACAAACTGACTATGAGTGAAAAATACCACCGCCTCTGCGCGGTAAACCGTAAGGTAATAGCAAACATGAAGCAAGCCG
>CAMAQB010000092.1 GCA_945860285.1 Akkermansia muciniphila
ACCATGTGGTCGGCGGGTACCCATTCGCGTAGATCGGGAGGGAAGAGAAGCGGAGTGTCGTGATCGATGTTGACGAACCGGGCGGCCATACGCGGAGCATAGCAGTTAGTGATGAATTTGTCGATCAGTTAAGTCCGACAGGCTGCTAGGGAATATGCCCGAGACGTTGCATTGCGTAGTTCCCGGAAAGAATGTCCTGCCACCATCCGCGGTTGTTGAGATACCAAGTGATCGTGTCGCGCAGGCCTGCATCAAGATTGTTTTTCGGGTGCCATCCCAGTGTCTGACGGATGTGGGATGAATTGATCGCGTAGCGTTGGTCGTGCCCGGGACGGTCCACGACGTGGGTGATGGCGACGGCATGGGATTGCCGATCCAGGCGAGGTTGCGTTTCATCCATGGCCTCGCAGAGTTTCAGAAGCAGCTCGCGGTTGCTGATTTCGCGTCCAGTGCCGACCAGATAGGTTCCGCCGATGTCGCCACATTGCAGAATCATCTGCAGCGCGCGGCAATGATCCGTCACATGCAGCCAGTCGCGGATTTGCCTGCCGTCGCCATAGAGCGGGATGTCCTGGCCGTGAAGCATTTTCAGGATGGCGAGGGGGATGAGTTTTTCCGGGAATTGTCGGGGACCGTAGTTGTTGGAGCAGTTGGTGACGATGGCGGGAAATCCGTAGGTGTGATGCCAGGAGCGGACCAGGTGATCGGCGGACGCCTTGGTCGCCGAGTAAGGAGAGCGCGGGGCATAGCTTGTGGATTCGGTGAACGGCGGGTCGTGAGCCGACAGCGAACCGTGAACCTCATCGGTGGAAACGTGCAGGAATCGGAAAATGTTCCGTTCTTTTTCAGAAAGGCCTTGCCAGTAATGATGAGCCGCATCAAGCAGTGAGAACGTGCCGCAAACATTGGTTTGTACGAAGGCTGCGGGGTCGTCGATGGATCGATCGACGTGGGTTTCGGCGGCGAGATGGATCACCGCATCGGGATGAAAGCGCTGGAAGACATCCGACAGCATGGCGGGGTCGGCAATGTCCCCGTGGACGAAATGATGGCGCGGATGGTGCAGATGCGAACCCAGCGATGCGGGATTTCCGGCATAAGTAAGCTTGTCGAGATTGATCACCCGGCAACCGCTCTGGTCAAGCAGGTGAATGACCAGATTGGAGCCGATGAACCCGGCTCCTCCGGTGACAAGGATGTTTTGCCGGGTTTCGTTCATGGCAATCTAACGTATTGCGCCTCAAGGGCCCTTTGGAAGCAGACGGTTGTGATTGAATCGGTCCGGCGCATCGACAGCGTGAACATGCTCGATACTCTGGCAGCTTTGTTGCAACAGCGCGACAAAAAAACGTTGTTTTTCCGATTCTTTGATTGGCAAGCAATCCAAACTACTGTATGAAGATTTCAGCGGAATGGCTGGCAGGAACAAGAACACCAAGCGCAATGTCTGGCGCATGGAGGCGCAGACTCGGGTCCTGAAGACTACGAACAAGTTGATTATTGCCGTGATTTTCATTACCATCGCGGTGGTTTTTTTCGCCACCTATCTGCCCGAAAAGCGCAAGATGGAAAAATTGCAGCATGATTTGGAAATGGCCAAAAATCGCGAAGCCGATGTCGAGGGCCGCCTGGATTATTTGAAGATCAAATTGACCGCGCTGAAGGAAGACCCGGCGTTTCTGGAAATTCAGGCGAGGGATCGACTGCCTTTCTATCGTCCTGGTGAAACCATATTCCAGATCGAGCGATGAAGGCCACGGAAATGGGGTGGCGCGACGATGTCGAGCGGGTGTTGATCGATGAAAAGATCATTGAAAAGCGGCTTGATGCGATGGCGGTCGAAATCGACCAGCAGTTCCCCGCAGGGCCGATCCTTGCAATTGTGCTGTTGAAGGGAGCTTTTGTTTTCGCGGCCGATTTGTTGCGGCGCATACCCCGACCACTGGAAATCGAGTGCCTGAATGTTTCGAGTTATCACGGCGGCACCGAAAGCAGTGGATCGGTGAAATTCCTCGACCACGTATTGCCCGAAGTGAGAGGTCGGCATGTGTTGTTGTTGGACGACATTCTCGACACCGGACGGACCCTCAAAGCAGTGGCGGACCGCATGTTTGAGGAAGGCTGTGCGGCGGTGCACACCGGGGTTTTATTGGCGAAGGACAAGAAGCGTGCCGAGCAAGTGCAGGCCGACTATGTGGGGTTTGAAATCGGCGACGAGTTTGTTGTCGGCTATGGTCTCGATTACAAAGGGCGCTATCGCAATCTGCCTTTTGTCGGCGTGCTCAAGCCGGTGGACTGATTCACGGTTCTGAATCAAGCAAAAAAATACCCCGCCTTCGCGAAAAGGCGGGGTCTAACTGATCTAACAGGATTACTCGAAAGTCGGGGTCTTGTGACGGGTGAAATATCCATTGCCCGTGTACATCGTTGGATTGTAGTCAGGCAGAGGTCCGGCATCGGGAGCGAGCGGGACGTTCTTGCCGAGCGTGGCATCCTCCACCTGCGAGTGGGAGATGCTCACCGGGGTGCCAACCATGACCAGTCGGTAGAATTTCGGAGTCACGTTCTCATGGATGCGGATGCAACCGTGGCTCGAAGGATAATGTTTCACCCAGCCGGTGTGAAAGCCGTAGTTGCTCTTGAATTCGCACCAATACGGCATTGGTGTGCCTTTGAACGACCAGCCCGACGGAATGCCGCTGGTGGTCACTTTTTTGGCGTTGCTGCCGCTGTAGGCCCAGCCGTGGCTGTTGGCGCGTTTGTATTGGACCTTGTTGAAAATCCGGAAACTGCCGGAAGGCGTGGGCGCGTTGCGGGTGCCGACATTGCAGGGAGTGACCAGCAAGGGAGTGGAGCCCTCCATCACATAGATCATCTGTTTGCTGAGGGAAACCTTCACGCGGACCGCCGAGGGGTTGCTGGGCAGTTTCGCCGGACGGTCGTAGGACTGGTAGGCAGCGACATCGCCGCCCAGGGACATGTTGTTGCAGGAAGGCAGCATGCAGGCGGCCAGGCCGACTCCGATCAATGTTACGATTCTTTTCATCTGGGATAATTCAGGATTTTGTTTGTGGTGTTATTGAGCGCTCTCCCAGGAATCAACCCGGTTGTTTTTGAATAAAACAGTGGCCTTGCGATAAGGCACATAGGCGACTTCGGGAGAAACGGAAAGACTGCTGTAGCCGGCCCTGCGGCCGTAATAGCCGGTCCCGTAGCCATAGCCCATGCCGACGCTGTTGCTGTATACCGGCTTTGAGCCCTCATAATCCCAGCGCTCGGTAGCCGCGTTGTTTTGCAGACCTTGATAGCGCCGGGAGGGCGGACCCCAGGCCATGAAGACGGCATCGGTCGACATCCCGCGCGCCAGTTCCCCCCGTTTGACGAGTTCCTGATGGCCGGGCGGCAGTGAATTGTAGACACCGATGTTGTTCTCGATCCGCTGTTGCGGCGTGACCGGTGCGCAGGAATTAAACAACAGCAATGCCGAAATACTGAGAGGCAAGAACGTTTTCATTGCGAACGATTTAACAGACCGGGGCCGATTAGGCAATCGTGCAATTGCAAAAAAAAACGAAAAGTTTTCACGATATCCGCTTGCATTCCTGCGACCATCACCCGCAATGTCTGTGCGCAGCCATTTTACCTCATACCATGTCAGACCTGTTAGAAGAAGACGATTTGAAAGCCGCTTTGAAAAAGTGCCCGGAGTGGGAGTACGAAAAGAAAGCCATCACCCGGGTTGTGGAGTTCGAAGAGTTCAATGACGCGATCGATTTTGTGAACGGCGTTGCCGAGATTGTCGAGGAAGCGCAGCATCATCCGGAGATCATCATCCGGCACATCAGGGTGATTCTCAAACTCACCACCCACGATGCCGGCGGAGTAACCGACGCGGACATCGAGCTGGCGCAGCGGATCGACAATTTGATCGATTGAGTGCACGGCGCGGCTGGAATTCCCGGCCTTTCCGGGGAAATTGGTCATCTTGAGATACCGTCGGCCGTGATGGTCGATGCCGCCAACATTGCCGCGCCCGACAATGATGATGACGGGTGTTTGGAGGAGTTGGCTGCGGTGATGCAGAAGGCTTTGTCGTTTTCGAATGTCGCGCCGACCGCGCATTGCAGCCTTGTTCATCCGAATGCGGATCCCCGGATTTGTTTTTCTGCACTTGCAAGCGCAGCCACGTTGTGGAAGCGTTGGTGAGAAATACGAATATGAAGATTGTGTCGTTGATTTTATTTCTTTCGTTCACGCCATCGTTGCGGGCCGATCCACTCGGCAAGGCGGAAATCGAAGGCCTGCTGAAGGAGCTGGAAACAGTGCAGGAGGGCGCCCATCAGCAGATGGACAAGCGTTACAAATCGGCACTGGACGACTTTCAATCGGCCATGCAGAGCGAGGATACCGCCCTCGCTTTATACCTGAAGTGCGTCGAGAAAACCGATTTCACTGATCTGCAAAAAAAGGCTCAGGAGTTCCGCGATTGGAAGCGCAACAATGATGATCGAATGAAGAACCCGGCGTTTCGTCAGGCGTTGCGACATCAATTGAGCTGGCTCGCGTTGACCCTGCGTGCCGCGGCCAGGCCCGAGGAGTCGGGCAAATTGTCTCCCGAGGTGCTCGCGGCGATGAGTTCGCTATTTGCCAATGCTCATCAGCTTGCCGGGCAAGGCCGCCTGCTCACTTCCTCGGTGACCGACTCGGTTTTTTTCAAGGCATACGAGATCGGCGAGCTACCGCTGAAGAACTGGCCGACCTCACCGTTGCAGGTCGGAGAAATCTACGATGTTTGCGTCATGCCCGGCCTGCGCAAACCGGATAAGATCAAGGATCTTGCCGCCGCCTGGGATGAGCGCGTCAAATACGAGACCGCCCGCGTGGAATTCCTTTCCAAACCTGCGCCTTCATCGACTCCCGCTTCGAAAGAACCGCGCACAACGGAAATGATTGAGTTCATCGAGCAGACCCTGCCGGACTTGAAATGGAAAAAGGAGGTCGATTTATATCAGGCAGGCGATCAGCGCGCTGCGGCACTGCGGATGTTGAACTATATCAAGGCCCATCTCGGGCACAGCAAGGCTGTCGAGTGGATCGATCAATTCAAGACCCTGGTCAACCCGGAAAAAAATCCATCTCCGCCGGTCAAGTGATGCTTTTTCCACTCCTGCCGGCGCGGGCAGGGAACCCGGGAACCACAACGGGGCGGATTCTCCTGCAGCGTGGATCGATTACAACGACGTGAGAGTCGCCTTGATCGCATCAAAGTCGGGCAGATCCTTGGGATGATCCTGCACCTCTGCGTAAGCAATCGTTCCCGATTTGTCGATCAGGAAAGCCGAACGCTTGGCGACTCCACCCATGATCAGATTGGCCTCGGGAAGGAACTGCTCGTAAGCAACGCCGTAAGCCTTGGCGACATGGTGTTCGTAATCGCTCAACAAGGGAATCGTGATGCCCTCCTTTTCGGCCCATACGGCCTGGGCAAAAGGATTGTCACCACTGATTCCGATCACTTTCGCATCGAGGGCATCGTATTCGGCAATGCCATTCGAAATGTCACAAAATTCCGTCGTGCAGGTGCCGGTGAATGCCATGGGCACGAACAGCAACAGGATGTTGGACTTGCCGATGTGTTCGGACAGGGTGAACAACTTCGGGCCTTCGGTTGTTTTGGTGACGAGTGTGAAATCAACTGCTTTATCTCCTACTTTGATTGACATGGATGTTGTTTGGTTGTTCAAGGGGCGGGCAATGCTACCGCAATCCTGCGGTCGGTCAACCCCGGGCGGACAATATGTTTGAATTTTCACAAATGGGACTTCGACTCGGCGGACCGAGCGGGATTTCCGAATTGATGGACGACCTCGGTCATGCGCTTGCGTCCGGTGGTGGCCAGATCAGGATGCTGGGAGGCGGACAACCGGCGCACATTCCGGAGATGGACGTTCGCTGGCGCCAGCGGATGCATGAGATGATGGCTCATGGCGATGAAATGGAAAAAGTCCTCGGCAATTATGATCCGCCGCGCGGCAATGCGGCTTTCTTGCAAGCTCTCGCGGAGATGTTGCGCCGCGAACTGGGGTGGCAGGTCACTGCGGAAAACTGCGCCGTGACCGCAGGTGGCCAGACTGCGTTTTTCTTTTTGTTTCATCTGCTCGCGGGTGAAATGGCGGACGGCCGCCGCAAAAAAATCCTGCTGCCGCTGGTGCCTGAATACATCGGCTACGCCAATCAATCTGTACGCGGGGATTTGTTCCAGGCCCATCTTCCGAGAATCGAACACACCGGTCCTAACGAATTCAAATACAGGATCGATTTCGACACCCTGGTGGTCGGCGACGACATCGCGGCGATTTGCGTGTCGCGTCCCACCAATCCAACCGGCAATGTGCTGACCGACGATGAGATTTTCCGTCTCACCGAGCTGGCTGCGGAGAAGGGCATCCCGTTGATCATCGACAATGCCTACGGGGCGCCGTTTCCCAACATTATTTTCACGGAAACAAAACCGGTGTGGAATCAAAACATGATTCTCACCCTCAGTCTATCGAAACTCGGATTGCCCGGCACGAGGACTGGCATTGTCGTGGCGCATCCGCAATTGGTCGCGGCCATCGCCAACATGTCCGCGATCGTCGGTCTCGCCAACCCGGGCATCGGCCAGGCCATTGTGCTGCCCATGCTGCAATCGGGTGAAATTCTCCGCCTTTCGAACGATGTCGTGCGGCCCTTTTACATCGAAAAATCCCGCTTGGCCCGGCACTGGGTGCGCGAGGTTTTTGCGAGCCGGTTTGACTACCATGTGCATCGCAGCGAGGGCGCCCTGTTCCTGTGGTTGTGGTTTCCCGGATTGCCGATTACTTCACGCGAGCTGTATGTACGATTGAAAAACCGCGGTGTTTTGATCATATCCGGCGACTATTTCTTCTTCGGACTCGACGGGAATGTCGACTGGCGACACCGCAACGAGTGCCTGCGCATGACCTTCACCATGCCGGAAAATGTTGTGCATGAAGGGATTCAAGTCATTGCCGAAGAAGTGGAGCGCGCATGGCGGGAAAAGGACGGATGAACGTTGGTTGTTTTTCCCTATAAAATCGATTGATGATCTCAATGAAATCGCTTTACATACAGGAAAATTTTAGGAAAAGCAACTACGATGGTGGAGAGGATGCGGGGTTTTGAAGACCGGTTTGCTGCATGATTTTTTCGAAACCTCCGCCCGCCGTTGGCCGGATCATTTTGCCGTGGATGTTCCTCCTGGAAATGGCAGGCCGGAACGATTGTTGGTGACTTATGCCGAGCTCAACAATGCCGCCAACATGCTGGCTTGTGAAATGCGGGCATCGATCGTCGGGGAATGCGTTGTGGCGATTCTGTTGCCTCGGGACAGCTCGCAGCTTTACGCCGCACAACTCGCGGTGCTGAAAGCCGGTGCGGCGTATACCTGTTTGGACCCGTCGTTTCCGGATGAACGCATCGTGGATGTCCTCGAAGATGCGGACGCTGCGGTGTTGTTGACGGACAGCACGGGTACGGCAAGGGTGCGGAGTTTTTGTCGGGATACACTGCAGGTGATTGATGTGGGCGCGACTTCCCACACAACTGCACCAATCGATGCGGAAGACATATTTCATCCCGCGTGGCTGACTCCTCACAAACTCGCGTATGTCATTTACACTTCGGGGACAACCGGTCGTCCCAAGGGGGTGATGATCGAGCATCGCAGCATCGTCAATCTGGTTGCCTCCGACCTTGAAACCTTTCGTCTATCGGCTGCCGATCGCGTGGCCCAGGGGTCTTCGGCGGCTTACGATTCATCGGTTGAGGAAACCTGGCTTGCTTTTGCCGCCGGTGCGACTCTGGTGGTGATGGACGATGATGTGGCGCGCTCCGGACCCGATTTGATCGACTGGCTGGCCGGTGAATGCATTTCTGTTTTTTGTCCACCTCCCACCCAGTTGCGTGCCACTGGCTGCGAAGATCCACAGAGCGCGTTGCCGGAGTTGCGATTGCTCTATGTCGGTGGTGAGGCGTTGCCACGCGATCTGGCGGACCTCTGGTCGCGGGGTCGCACGATGGTCAATGGCTATGGTCCGACCGAATGCACTGTAACTTGTTTGCGCGACAGGATTCTCGAAGGTCAGCCGATCACCATAGGCATTCCGGTCGACGGTGTAGGCGCCCTGGTTCTGAATGAAGCTCTGGAGGAGCTTGCACCGGGCGAGCAGGGCGAACTCTGCCTCGGCGGCGTTGCGTTGGCGCGGGGATATTGGAAAAGCCCCGGACTCACGGCGGAGAAATTCATCGATCATTCGCGCTTCGGACGCATCTATCGAACCGGTGATCTGGTGCATTGTGATGCGACGGGACAATTTGTGTATCATGGTAGGATCGATTCTCAGGTGAAACTGCGCGGATATCGCATCGAACTCGGCGAGATCGAGGCGCGGTTGATCGAATGTTCCGGAGTGCGGGCCGCAGCCTGTCGACTGGGCGAGCATGGCGGGTCGGCTATACTGGAGGCATACGTGGTGCCCATGGATTCCTCCGATGCTCCGGCGGCGGACGACATCAAAATTGCCCTAACAAAAGTGTTGCCGGACTACATGGTTCCGCGGCGAATTGGATTTCTGGAGGAGTTGCCAGTGACGATTGGCGGCAAGTTGAATCGCGCGGCGCTGCCGGCTTGGAGCGGCCCCGCACCGTTTGCTGATGCACCGATGGCTCGTCCGCGCAATGACATGGAGTCGAGGATTGAAGCCGCTTTTGTGCGCGTGCTGCGTTGCAAGGAGGGGGTTTCCATTCACGCGGATTTTTTCCATGATCTCGGTGGGGATTCACTCGCAGCGGCCCTTTTGGTGACCACGTTGCGCGACGACCCGTTGACGGCATGGGTCACGGCCCGCGACATTTACGCGGCCCGAAATGTTGCGGAACTCGCCGGGCGGGCGCAGACTGTCGGCGAGTCGAAACAGGCCATGGCAAGAGAGGAGTCCGATCGTTCACAGGCCCGGCCCTTGCGGGTGACAATGCTCCAGGCGTTATGGTTGCTGGGGCTTCTTGTTGCGGGTTCTGCCGGCAGTTGGCTTGTCGGTTCTCATTTCCTCCCCTGGCTTGCGATGCATTTCGGGTTGCTGCCGTTAGTTCTGCTCGCACCTTTGTTTGGCATCGTTTTTTTTACAATCTACAGTCCGCTCTCGGTTGTAACGGCGGTGGCGGTCAAACGTCTGCTGATCGGACGCTATCGCGCCATGCGTGCTCCGGTGTGGGGCGGTTTTTATCTGCGCAATTGGGTCGTGCAACAAAGCGTGCGGATGATCCCGTGGCGGATGATCGAGGGCACAACCTTTCAACTCGCCGTGCTGAGGGCCTTGGGTGCGAGGATCGGTCAGCGTGTGTACATTCAGCGCGGCGTCGACTTGTCGCGCGGTGGCTGGGATTTGCTGGAAATCGGCGATGATGTCACGATCGGTCGCGATGCGGAATTGCGCTTGATTATTTTGGATAAAGGGGAAATCGTCATTGGTCCGGTGACCCTGGGCGACGGCGCAACCGTGGATACCCGTGCCGGTGTGGCGGCTCACGCGGTGATGGAAGCGGACTCGTTTTTGAATGCCTTGTCATCACTGTCGTCGGGGGCGACAATTCCCAGCGGGGAACAATGGGACGGCATTCCGGCAAAAGCGGTCGGACGCGCGCCTGAAACTCCAACGCCGGATAAGGATTCGCGGAGTCTATCGCCCCGTCAACATGGCGTGGTCCTGATGCTGTCGCGGGCATGTTTCGGTTTGTTGTTGGCCCTTCCGACCCAACTGATGTTTGTTCTCGCTTGTCTCATTTTCCATCTGAGCTGGCATGAACTTTGGGCTTGCCTGGATTTCTCCGCTGCGGGTTGGGCTGCGTGTCCGGTCGGTATGTTCTTGGTCGTATTGACCGTGCCGACGACACTGGCGTGGATGGCACTCGTGCTCAGGATGCTGGGCAGAGTGGGGGAGGGCGTGATCAGTCGGTGGAGCCTCGCCTACGTTCGAGTGCTGTTGAAAATCTCATCCTTGGAAAGTGCCGGGAAATGGCTCAGCGGCACACTGTTCTGGCCCCTGTGGCTGCGTATGGCGGGAATGAAAATCGGCGGAGCTTGTGAGGTCAGCACGATCACCGATGTGGTGCCGGAGTTGATCGAAATCGGCACGGAAACATTTTTTGCCGACGGCATTTATCTCGGCGGGCCGATCGTGCGGAAGGGCACGGTGAGGTTGGCGCGAACCCGGTTGGGCAAGAACACCTTTTTGGGGAATCATGTTGTGATCACGGCGGGACAACAGTTGCCCGATGACATTTTGCTCGGCATCTGCACCCCCGCGGATGACAAATTGATACGGCCCGGAAGTTCCTGGTTCGGTCATCCGCCCTTTGAACTGCCGCGTCGCGAGGTCGTGGAAATGGACCGACGGCTTACCCACGACCCCTCCGCCATCCGCTATGCAAACCGGGTATTTTGGGAATTGCTGCGCTTCACCCTTCCGGTCGTGCCTGTATGGGTCTCGCTGGCCTGGTTGCGCGTTCTGGTATCAGCCGCGACCGCATTTCCGCCAGCGCTGTTCCTGCTTGTCTTCGTGCCGCTGGTGACTTTTTCCGCCATGGCATTTTCCTGTCTTTTCATACTTGCGATGAAATGGATCTTGCTGGGTCGGGTGCGCCCCGGTCAGCATGCGCTGTGGTCTTGTTGGTGCAGCCGTTGGGATTTCCTCTACGTTGCCTGGGGCCAGCTCGCGATGCCGTTGTTGGAAAAGTTGGAAGGAACCCTGCTGCTGACATGTTATCTGCGGGCCATTGGGATGAAGATTGGCAAGCGGGTCGTGCTCGGTCGCGGTTTCTCACAGGTTGTTGACCCGGATATGATCGAGATCGGCGATGAAGCGACAGTGAATGCGAAGTTTCAAGCGCACACATTCGAGGATCGTGTGTTGAAGATCGACCGGGTGATCATCGGCAGGGGCGCAACCATGGGGAGTGCCACGGTGCCGCTTTACGGCGCGAACATTGGTGAAAGGACCCATGTCGCCGAGCACAGCGTGATCATGAAACGGGAACACCTGTCTCCCGGCTTGAAATACGAAGGCGCTCCGACCAGGTCGCGAAATCAATGAATTCTCTTTCGCCTCAGCGGGTTTCGGTGAAATGGATGCCCAGCGAATCCTCCAGTTCGCGGATTTTGTTTCTTTCCCGCGGGTCGAGCAATACCAGTGATACTCCGGTTTTTCCGGCACGGGCGGTGCGACCGCTACTATGGGTGTAGTACTCGATTTGTTCCGGCAATTGGTGGTGAACGACGAATGCCAGGTCCTCGACATCGATGCCGCGGGCCGCGACATCCGTGGCAATGAGAAATTGCACGCGTTCTTTTTTGAAGGAGCGCATCACCTTGTCGCGGTCTTTTTGCATGATGTCGCCGTGCAAAAGATCCACCTTGAATCCGCGGGTGCCCAGCTGCTGGGCGATTTTGTTGGCGGTCTCGCGGGTCCGACAGAAGATCAGTCCGCGATGGGTGCCCTGGTTTTTCAGAAATTCCACCAGGCGTTCCAGTTTTTCATCTTTGCCACAAACGAGAAACTCGTGTTTGATGTTGCGATTGACCACGTGAACGCGGTCGACCTTGAGCAGCGGGGCGTTTGCTGCCATGTGTTCGCGGGTGAGCTGCTCGATGCCCGGCGGGATGGTTGCCGAGAACAACCAGGTGCTGCGGCGCTGCCTGACTTGTTGGAAAATTTCCTGCAGTTCTTTTTTGAATCCCATGCTGAGGATTTCATCGGCCTCGTCGAGCACCAGATACCGTACTGATGACAGGCTCAAGGCGCGGCGTTTCAGCAGGTCGATCAGGCGTCCCGGTGTGACAACGATGATGTGGGTTGGACGCTGCAGCGATTGCACCTGTTTGTCGATGTTGTCACCTCCGCAAAGAACTTCGATGAAGATTTTCGCGGAAAATTTCGTGAAGCGGAAAAGTTGCTTGCCAATCTGTTTCGCGAGTTCGCGGGTCGGCACCACGATCAATCCCTGGATTTCTTTTTTCGCCAGGTCGATTTTCGCTAGCAGCGGCAGGCCGAACGCCGCTGTTTTTCCCGTGCCGGTTTGTGCCTGGGCGATCAGGTCGGTGTCTTTTTCTAACAAAAAAGGAATCGCGTTCGTCTGGATCGCGGTGGGTGTGATGATGCCCATCTCGCCCAGTGCCTGGCAAAACTCGCTGGCAACACCCAGTTCGGAAAAGGTTTTCAAAATAGGTGGTTGATGATCGAGAGGATTATTTTTTCTGCCGGGCGGATGCTTTCAGGCGCAGTGCGTTGAGGGCGATGAATCCCGTCGCGTCATCCTGGTTGTAAGCCTGCTCCTGTCCGCCTTCCATGGTGGCGACGGCTTCGGAATAGAGCGAGTAGGGCGAGCGACGGCCCGCATTCATGATGTTGCCTTTGTAAAGTTTCACGCGCACTTCGCCGGAAACCTTCTGTTGGGTGTGGGTGACGAGAGCCTGGATGGCCTCGCGTTCGGGGGCGAACCAAAATCCGTTGTAAACAAGCTGCGCATACTTGGGGATCAGCGAGTCACGGGTGAACATGGCTTCGCGATCCATCGTGAGCGCCTCCAGGTCGCGATGGGCCGCCAGCAGGATAGCACCGCCCGGGGTTTCATAAACGCCGCGCGATTTCATGCCGACGAAGCGGTTCTCGACGATGTCGATCCGGCCCACGCCGTGCCTTCCGCCGATGCTGTTGAGAATCCGCATGATTCCATAGGGAGTGAACAGGCTGTAGCCATCGCATTCTCCCGTGGATTTCACATCGCCCAGCTGGGCGAGTGTATTTGTCAGGTCGGCGCTGCGGATGCCGACTGCATTGCCTTTTTCAAAAAGGATTTCCACGTATTCTGCCTGGTCGGGCGCGTCCTCGGGGGAACAGGAAAGCACATACATCTCGCGGTCCGCTGCGGTGGTTGCATCGTACCACGGGTCTTCCAACATGCCGGCCTCGAATGAAATGTGCAGCAGATTGCGATCCATCGAATAGGGTTTTTTCATCGATGCCTTGATCGGAATGTTGTTGGCCTCCGCATAGGCAATCATCTCGGCGCGACCGGGGAAGTCCTTGCGGAACGAAGCGTCGCGCCATGGAGCGATGCATTTGATGTCGGGCGAAAGAGACGCCATCGAGAGTTCGAATCGCACCTGGTCGTTGCCCTTGCCGGTTGCTCCGTGGGCGATGGCATCCGCGCCTTCCGCGAGGGCGGCATCGATCATGCCCTTGGCGATGCAGGGGCGGGCGATCGATGTGCCGAGCATGTATCGTCCTTCATAAATGGCCCCGGCCTGCAGCATCGGGAAGATGTAATCGCGGGCGAATTCCTCCTTGAGATCACCGATGTAACATTTGCTCGCACCTGTGGTGAGGGCTTTTTGTTCGAGCCCGTCCAGCTCCTCCGCCTGTCCGACATCGGCACAATAGGCAATGATTTCAGCGGAATACTTTTCCTTCAACCATTTCAGAAGAACGGAGGTGTCAAGTCCTCCGGAATAGGCGACGACGATTTTCATACCGGGCGAAGCAAGCAGTTAACCGACCCATGCGCAAGAGCGAAAAGCCAGCGGTGGAAGAAAGGTAGTTACTTCAATCGCATCGCTGCGAAGCTCTGAAATCATCGATAGCACAAGCATTCATGGCAATATTGTGACAAAAATACATTCTTTTTGGTCTCGACAAGCCGGGGAATCGGCCTATTTTCGCCGCCCACCAAACAATCGAAACATGAAATTATCCCTGATTCCAGGCGTGCTGATGCTCGCAACGACAGTGGCCATCTGCGCCGAAGAAACAGCCAAGCCAGCCGCCAAGAAGCCGGAAGAGGCGAAGAAACCCGCTGCTACCGCGACCACCAAGCCCGTGGAAGCGTCCAAGGCCGGTGAAAAACCTGCTGCCGACAAAGCTGCCGACAAAGCTGCCGAGCCCGCAGCTCCCGCTGCCCCGTCGCTGGCACCCGAGGTGGTCAAGAAGAACACTTCGTATGGATTCGGTTTTCAAAACGGTCGCCAGTTCGCCTCGCAGGTGGGACGTTACGGGATCGGTCTTTCCGATATTGAAACGGCTGAGTTCATGAAGGGATTTGTCGCCGCGATGAGTGAAAAACCACCCGAAGTTGCCGAAGCGGACATCCAGGCGGCAATGCAGGCGCTTGGCACTCAATTGGAAGCGCGCGAAAAAGAACTCGCCACCAAAAATGCAGCGGCGGGCAAGGATTTTCTCGCCGAGAACGGCAAGCGCAAAGGGGTGACCACGACCAAGAGTGGACTCCAGTACGAAGTTCTCGCCAAGGGTTCGGACAAGAAATATGTCCCCGGCAAGGAGGGCGAAGAGGAGGGCAAGCAGTTCATGGTCAATTATCGCGGCACCTTGATTGATGGCGCGGAGTTCGACAAATCGCCTGAGGGCAAGCCGGTGCCGATGACATTGAGTGTGGTTCCCGGTTTCAAAGAGGCTCTCACCACCATGCCGATCGGCGCCAAGTGGAAATTGTTCATCCCCGCCGCCCTTGGTTATGGCGAACAGCGCCGCAGTGAAAAGCTGGGACCCAACAGCACGTTGATTTTTGAATTGGAACTGGTGTCGATTGAAGACGCTCCCGCCGCACCTCAGGGCGGTGGATTTCCGATTCCGATCCCTGGCGGAGAAGAAGGAGCCGGGGACCAGTAAATTTCCCTGTCGCGTATTTCCAGCCTCCGCATTCCGATGCGGGGGCTTTTTTGTCGGCACATTCCTGACTGCCACGGCGATCAAGCTAGGGAAAGGATTGACAAGAAATGTCGCAATCAAAAAGGCAGGGAACGATCTCCGAGCGTTCCGGTGGGGGACGGTCGCGGATCACCCTAACCTGATCTCCCTTCACCCCACGCCCTCGTGCGCCAATAACGCCG
>CAMAQB010000093.1 GCA_945860285.1 Akkermansia muciniphila
CACGCAACGCCCTACTAGCGGTCATCCCCTTCACCGATAAACAAAGGCTCCCAGCCCTAATCGCCGATTACCAAAACTCCCCGAGCCTAGCAATCAAACTGATTCTTCACGCCAGTCCGGTCCCGTAACCCCTCAAGCCAATCGCCCTGGAAATAGGAGAATTTTACTCTTCCCATCCGGCTGTCGATCTGCTAAATGCCATTCAAGCGATGAGCGACATCTTCACATTCCCCGCCGCTTTTCACGCAGAACCGGCATCGGTCGCCAAATCCTCCGATGTTCGCGCTTCCCTTTCGCTCTCAGAAGTGACAGTGACAAGCCCGCGAGCCAGGACACCGCTTACCTGATTTCTGGTTCAGCGTTCGCTGTCGCAAAGTTTCTGAAGCAACCGGACGTCGGCAACGTCACGGAATGATTCTGGTTGCAGGAAATGGGTCACGCCAGGATTTCCCGGATCACCCGGCTTTCGCCATCGACCTGGGTGAGCCGCTGTTGCAAACCTTGAAAGTAGTAGGTGAGTTTGTCGTGTTCGATACCTAACAGATGCAGGATGGTGGCATGCAGGTCGCGCACCTGCACCGGGTTTTCGATGGCTTTGAAACCGAAATCATCGGTCGCTCCATACACGGTGCCGCCTTTGATGCCGCCGCCCGCCATCCATACCGAGTAACCATAAGGACTGTGGTCGCGTCCATCGGGTCCTTCGCTGGTCGGAGTCCTGCCGAACTCGCCGCCCCAGACGATGAGTGTGGTGTCGAGCAGACCGCGGGCCTTCAAGTCGGCGATCAAACCCGCGATCGGCTTGTCAATCTGACTGCCGTTCTGCACCAGTTTGGCGTCGTTGCCGCCATGGGTGTCCCATCCCTCGTTGCCGCCGCCGTGATAAAGTTGCACGAAGCGCACGCCGCGTTCGACCAGTCGTCGGGCATTGAGGCATTGTGTGCCGAACGGACGGGTGACGTCCTGATCCAGTCCGTAGAGCTTTTTGATTTCCTCAGGCTCCCGGCTCAGGTCCACGGCCTCGGGTGCCGTGGACTGCATCCGATAGGCAAGTTCATAGGCGGCGATGCGGGCCGAAAGGTTATGGTCCTCGTTGTGAGCGGCGAGGTAGCGTTTGTTGAGTTGCTGGGAGAAATCCAGCACGCGCCGTTGGTCCGCCCCGCTCATTTTGTCGGGCTTGTTGAGATAGAGAATCGGCACCCCGCTGCTGCGCAGTTCGGTGGCGGAATAGACCGCCGGCAGGAAGCCGTTGCCATAGGTGGCCGGGCCGCTTTTCAGGGGGCCGTCGCGCATGACCACATAACCGGGGAGGTTTTCGGTTGTCGCGCCCAGGCCGTACATTGCCCAGGCACCGAGACTTGGCCGACCCATCAACCGGGTGCCCGAATGGGCAAGATAAAGCGCCGGGGCGTGGTTGAATTCGGTGTGGTAACAACTGCGGATCACCGCGATCTCGTCGGCCACTTTGGGCAGGTGTTCGAAAATGTCCGACATCTCGATGCCCGATTGACCGCATTTTTTGAAGCTGCGTTTGCTTGCCAGGAGTTTCGCCTCGCTGGCCTTGGTGAACTCCAGTTTGAGATTGCCGAAGCTGTCGGGAAGTTTTTGCCCGGCGTATTTCGCCAGCAGGGGTTTTGGATCGAATGTGTCAACCTGGCTGGGTCCGCCATGCATGAACAAAGAGATCACCGCCGTGGCTTTCGGGCTCAGGGTGGTCCGCTTGGGTGCGAGCGGATTGTCCGCCGCGGATGCGTCACGGCTCAACAAGTCCATCAAGGCGAGGGCTCCGAAGCCCATGCCCGCCCTGCCGAGCAGGTCTCTTCGCGATAGATGTTCGAACTGGTTCGTCATGTTCTGATCAGTTGACATAGATGTATTCCGAGGAGTTCATGAGTCCAAGACAAAAATCCTCAAGGGCGGCGGCGTGCGCGGCGTTGGCATCCGCATTCGCGTGAAGTGTTTCCGATTCACCGATGAATTTCCTCGCCATTTCAATTTCATCGATTCCCGGCTCACGGCTGTAGGCCAGCAGCCAGGCAAGGCGGATTTCCTTTGCGACATCGCCACCGGCTTCGCGCAACAAGCGTGCGGCCATCGCCCGGCTCTGTCGGGCGACCGTGTTGTTGTTCATCAATGTCAACGCCTGGGCAGGAACCGTGGTGGTTTGCCGCTGAGGGCAGCTCACGGCGGTGTTCGCGGGGTCGAAGGCCTCGAACAATGGAAAGCGGAACGACCTGCGGTTCAGAATGTAAATCGCCCGACGATTCTGCTCGGCGGTGACCGGCCATTTCGAATCCTTGTCCTTGCCGAGATTGTATACCGCCTGCAATTCCTCGGCGCTGAGTTCGGGCACGAAGGGCGTGCCGAAGCTTTTCAAATCAAGTGTGCCCGCCGAGCGGTGCAGTTGATCCCAGACCTCCTCGGCTTCGAGGCGGCGTTTAGGGAATCCCGCGAGCAGGGCGTTCAGAGGGTCGGCGTCGATGGCTTTTGCGTCACGGGAATTCGATTGCTGGTAGGTCGACGAAAGCACGATCAGTCGATGCAGTTTTTTCAAACTCCATTCGTCATTGATCAATTGTGATGCCAGCCAATCGAGCAATTCCGGATGCGTCGGTCGCGCGCCCTGGGTGCCGAGGTCGTTCGGCGTGGCCGCGAGCGCCTGTCCAAAGTGCCACTGCCAGACCCGGTTGGCGATTACCCGGGCGGTCAGCGGGTTTTGCTTTGCCACCAACCAGCGTGCGAGTTCGGCGCGTCGCCGGGTGTTCTCTTTCTCAGCGGTCGGCAGCGGTCCGCCGCCCGGAAGAAACGCCGGCAGTGCGGGCTCGATGCGTCTTGTCGGTTTGGTAAGCTCGCCCCGTTTCAACAGATGAATCGGCGTCGGTGTTTCGCGGTGACGCAGCATTCGATACGCCGTGGTTTCCCCTTTTTTCCAGGCGGTCTCATTGGTGTTCTTGTTGAACGATTCACTGGCCGCGAAAATCGCCTCAAGGCCGAAATAGTCCCGCTGGCTGATCGGGTCGTACTTGTGGTTGTGGCAGTTGGCGCAGCCCACGGTGAGGCCGAGGGCTGCTTCGCCGAGGGTGGCCACGTTGTCGGTGCGACGCACGTATTCCAACATTTCCGGAAAGGCATCCAAGGCGTTCTGCCACTCGCCCAGCGTCCAGACGGCAACGGCTTTCTGCATTTCTTCCGCCTGTTCGGGCCACAGTTCGTCGCCGGCCACCTGCTCCATCAGGAAGCGGTCGTACGGTTTGTCATCCTGAATACTATGAATCACGTAGTCGCGATAGCGCCATGCCTGCTCGTAGATGATGTCGGTCTCGTAGCCGCCCGAATCCGCATAGCGCACCACATCGAGCCAGTGACGCGCCCAACGTTCGCCGTAGGCGGGAGATGCGAGCAGGCGTTCGACCACCCGGGTATAGGCGTCGGGGGTTGTGTCATCGACGAAGGTCTCGATTTCCTCCGGTGTGGGTGACAGCCCGGTCAGGTCGAAGGAGATCCGGCGCAGCAGCATTTCCTTTTCAGCCGGTGGCGCCGGCGCGAGACCGGACTGGTTGAGTCGATCGAGAATGAACGCATCGACCGGTGAGCGAATCCATCCGCTGTTTTGCGGATGGGGAACCTGCGGTTGTTTCAACGGTTTGAAGGACCAGTGTTCCGCGGCGATGGCGATGTTGGGGTCTGGTTCATCGGCACTTTCCGGCCACACGGCACCTTGGTCGATCCATGCGCGGATCAGTCCGATTTGTTCCGCGCTGAGTGGGTCGTCTTCCGGCGGCATGACGAGATCATCGTCCTTCGATGCGATGCGGCGCACCAGTTCGCTGATCGCGCTGTTGCCAGGTTGCAGCGCCGGTCCATCATCGCCACCCTCCATGGCCCGCGCATGGGTGGCAAGCGACAGCCCGCCTTTGTCCTTGCCCCTGCCGTGGCATTTGTAACAGGTCTCCTGAAAGATCGGTTTGATGTCTTTGACAAAATCGACAACCCGGTCGGCGGGTTTCGGCAGTTGCGGATCGATGACTCCGCTGGCGAAATGTGCCTTGATCCGCTCCACCGGAAGAACACTTCCATAGATCGCCACTTCATCGATGCCGCCTCGAAAAAAACTTCCCCCCTTTTCCAGGTTTTCCCCGCCGATATGGATGGGGCGGGCATTGGTGATCTTTCCGCCACTGTCTTTGATGGAAGCCGCAAGTTTGCCATCGACATGCAACTGGTTGTGTCCGCTGCCATCGCGGGTCCAGACCACATGATGGTAAAGACCGTCGTTGATGATCATTGCGGAATTCATGACGGCGTCGCCCCCTCCTTGCGGACCGATTCCCACAAGCAGTTGCCCGGATTTCCCGTCGGTGGTGCTGCCGCCGAGAATGCACCAGTCGCCCGATCCAGGGCCGGCGGTGGTTTTCGATAGCAACGTCGCGCTGCCCGGCCAGTAGGGTTTGTCGAACACCTGGTCGCTGCGCATCCAGAACTCGATCGTGAGTTCGGTGGAATCAAAAAGCGGATCGTGCGGGATTTCCACAAAACCAGCATCGGCGAAGGACGCGGCCCGTCCACCGATTCCCGCTGGTCCGGCTTCTTGTTGCACGTTGTTTCCGCAGACGCCGTCACCCACTCGTTTGACGGCGGGGGAAAGGTTGCGTAGCACGGCACCGTTGCCCGTTCCACCCTCTTCGAAGCGGAAATAGCCGATCGGGTTGTCGCGCAGAACCTCGCGAACGTAAGGACTTTCCGCTTCCCTGCCGGAAGGGGTTGCGGCCGAACAAGGCGACAAGACAGCAGACACTGCGAGCAGGCTTTTGGCCTGCTTTTGCAAGAAATGTAGGGAATTGCGGGGCATCATCGGCGACACGCGAAGCATACGGGCAGCGGCAGCAACAACTTTCTTGCCGGTCAAACAATTTGTCGACGCGATTTGACAAAGATCATCTTTGCAATGTCCGGTTTTCCCTCTACAAAGCGGCACCGAGCAATGACTTTTCACGTTCCTGTCCTACAATACAAACCAGTGCTGGACCCCGGATTCATGCCTGCCGCGCTGTGGAATCGTGCCTATGAGGCGGCTGCAGTTTCGGGTGGCAGGCCGGTGCAATTGGCCTTGTGCCGCGACGACGGCACCTGTTTCCGCTGGAGCGGACTGCTGTGGCCCGATGTTCCGGAGCACGTATCCGTCACCCGCAAGTACGTCGAGCGGCTGGTGAAATTCCTGCTCTGGCAAAAAGGCGGCAACATGATCCTTGTCGCCGGAGCCGATGATGTCGCGTCGATGCTTGCCGGGATATATGCGATTGGTGGCGAACGACACTTTGACCGCGATTTCATCGGCACGAAAATTTTCGGCAGTCCGATTACCGTTCGCGCGGTTGATCTTGGGGAACTGCCGGAGGAGAATGGCGATGCCATGAGCCTGGGCCGGAATCTGCAGGGGTGCCGCATCGGCTTCGACCTCGGCGGATCCGACCGCAAGTGCGCGGCGGTGATCGATGGCGAGGTGGTTTTTTCGGAGGAGATCGTTTGGGACCCCTATTTCCAGAGCGACCCGAACTATCACATCGAAGGCATTCAGGATTCACTGCTGCGAGCTGCCGCGCACCTGCCGCGTGTCGATGCGATCGGCGGAAGCACGGCGGGTGTGATCATGAATCGGGAAGTGCGCGCTTCTTCGTTGTTCCGGGGTGTCAGTCCTCAGGACTACGAGGCGCATGTCCGCCACATTTTCAGCAATCTGAAAAAACGCTGGAACGATGTGCCCTTCGAGGTCGTCAATGACGGTGAAGTGACAGCACTTGCGGGTTCGATGGGCTTGAGCGCGAACAGCGTGCTCGGCATCGCGATGGGCACGTCTGAAGCCGTGGGTTACGTCGATGCCTGCGGCCATATCAAACCATGGCTCAATGAACTGGCGTTTGCGCCGGTTGATTACCGCGATGATGCGCCGATCGATGAGTGGTCGGGCGACCGCGGCTGCGGAGCACTGTATTTTTCGCAACAGGCGGTGGCCCGGCTCGCCCCTGCGGCGGGATTTTCTTTTGGCGCGATGCCCTTTCCCGAGCAATTGCTGATGGTGCAGGAAGCCATGAAAAAAGGCGATGAACGCGCGGCGGGAATCTATCAGACCATCGGCACGTATTTCGGGTATTCGATTGCCCATTACGCTGGATTTTATGCCATGGACAACGTGCTGATCCTCGGGCGTGTGACCTCGGGTGAGGGCGGCGACATCATCATTCGCGAGGCGGAGAAAGTCATGGCTGGGGAGTTTCCCGAGTTGCGGATCAAACTGGTGGTGCCCGACGAAAAAACCAAACGTCATGGCCAGGCCGTGGCCGCCGCGAGTTTGCCGCCTCTTTGAGCGCCGCGTGCTCTCGATCAACGGTGGGAAAAATTTCCCTGTTGCATTCGTTCGGTTCCGTGCAACATTCACGTCGATGAATCCCATGAAATACATTGCTCCCGCTGCCGCGATTGTCGGCATCACCCTGCCTGGCGCCGCCGAACCGATTGCTGAAGGCGCGGCGTTGCCGTCGGTCTCCTGCGTTGACCAGAAGGGCAAGGAGGTCAAGCTGCAGGAACTCGGTGCCAAAGGATACCTGCTGGTGTATTTCTACCCGAAGGCCGACACGCCGGGCTGCACCAAGCAGGCCTGCAGCCTTCGCGATTCCTATGAAAAAATCACCGACAAGGGCGTCAAGGTCGTTGGTGTCAGCCTCGACAGCGTTGAAGCGCAGAAGGCCTTCGCGGAAAAATACAAACTTCCCTTCATCCTGTTGGCGGACAAGGAAGCCAAGGTGGCCGATGCCTTTGGCGTGCCGCATCTCGCCGGCTTCGCGAAACGCCAGGCCTATCTGTTTCTCGATGGCAAACTCGTCTGGCGCGATCTCTCCGCCGCCACCGACGAGCAGGCAGCGGATGTAATGAAAGTGCTTGAAAAGAAATAAACGGCTCCCTCGGGCACGAGCGCAGTTCCTGCAAGTCCTCGATTTGCAATTTTTTCCGGGCGAAGAAGTGTGAAATATTGCCCGCTTGGCATGCGTATGGAACTCGATGAGAATTTCCAAACGTTCATTGATTTTGCTGCCTTTGCTTGTGATGAGTCCTTTGAAGGCAGTGGAGTTCCGCTCCCTTTTCAATGGCAAGGATCTCGCCGGTTGGACGGGCAAGGGATACGAAGTTGTTGACAACGCGATCGTTTGCACGCCCGAAGGTCGGAATTTGCTCACCGATGAGCGCTTCACCAACTACATTCTCGACTTTGAATTCCAAGTGCCACCGGGCGGCAACAACGGCCTCGGCATCCACTATCCGGGTTCCGGTGATGCCGCCTACACGGGCATGGAACTGCAGATTCTTGATGACAGTTCCGACAAGTACAAGGATCTCAAGGACTATCAGTTTCATGGATCGATCTACACCATGTTGCCCGCCAAGAAAGGCCATCTCACGCCGGTGGGCGAGTGGAATCACGAGGTCGTAACGGTAATGGCGAACACCGTGAAGGTGGAGCTGAATGGCACTGTCATCACCGAGGCCAAGCTCGATGAATTGCAGCAGAAGTTTCCCCAGCACCAGGGCGTGAAGCGGCGTTCCGGCCATCTTTCCTGGTGCGGCCATGGCGACCGTGTGGCCTTCCGCAACATCAAAATCGCCGAGCTGCCAATGGCCGCGGATGACGAGGCGCTGAAGAAGGACGGGTTCACGCAGATCTTCGATGGCAAGACACTCGAAAACTGGAAGGTTGAAGCCGGCAGCGAGGGGCACTGGGTTCCGTCCAACGGGGTTCTGAAGTACGATGGACGTAGTACGGCGGGAAAAAAGGATCTTTGGTCGCTGAAGGAATACGGGGATTTCACGATGAAACTCGACTGGCGCTGGAACGGTCTCGGGCCGCTGATGGATCGTCCGGTGATCAATGCCGGAGGCGAGGAAACCGGCGAGACACTGAAGGTGGAGGAACTGGACAGCGGTGTTTACATGCGCGGCAACATTTCGTCGCAGGTGAACCTTTGGAACTGGCCGGTGGGATCGGGAGAGGTTTATGGCTACCGCACCAACAAGAACCATCCCGCCGAAGTAAGGGCCGGAGTGACCCCGAAGGAAAAGGCCGACAAGCCGGTGGGAGAATGGAACCGCATGGAGATTACCATGAAGGGCGATCGCCTGACCGTGATTCTCAATGACAAGAAGGTGATCGACAACGCCCAACTGCCGGGCGTGCCCGTCAAAGGCCCGGTCGGACTGCAGCACCACGGCAGCTCACTTGATTTCGCGAATATCTGGATCAAGGAGCTGTAAGGATTACCCGCCGCCAAGGTCCGGCAATTCAGCTCACGACGAGGTTGAGCAAGCGACCCTGCACGTAGACCACCTTGCGCAGCGTTTTGCCGTCGGTGTGCTCTTTGATTCGATCCGACGCCAGCGCCGCGAGCAGCGCGGTCGGCTCGTCGGCATCGGGAACCAGGCGGATGCGGTCGCGCAGCTTGCCGTTGACCTGCACCGCCAGTTCGATCTCGTTTTCCACGAGTGCTTCGGGATCAAATTCCGGCCAGGGCTGGTGATAGAGCGACACCGGCGATTTGGTCAGCTGCTGGTGCAGTTCTTCCGCGATGTGCGGGGCAAAAGGATTGAGCAAACGCAGGAAGATCAGGAACTCCTGCAACGGCACCTTTTCGGCCTGAGTGAAGGCATTGGTGCAAATCATCATTTGCGAGATTGCGGTGTTGAATGCCATGCGCTCGATGTCCTCGGTGACCTTTTTGATGGTCTCGTGCACGACCTTGCGAAGTGCCGGGGCATCGCACGCCTGATCGCTGATGCGTGAGGAAATCCGCCACCCGCCGTCCTGGCTCTCCACCATCGCCACCCGCCACACCCGGGCGAGAAAGCGATGAACGCCTTCAACGCCTTTCATCTGCCATGGTTTCACCTGTTCCAGTGGCCCCATGAACATTTCGTAAAGCCGCAGGGAATCGGCACCGTACTCATGAATGACATCGTCGGGGTTGACGACATTGCCGATGGATTTCGACATCTTCTGCCCGTCTTCGCCGAGAATCAGTCCCTGGTTGACCAGTTTTTGAAACGGCTCGGGAGTGGATAGATGACCGAGGTCGAACAGAACCTTGTGCCAGAACCGCGCATAGAGCAGGTGCAGCACGGCATGTTCGGTGCCGCCGACGTAAAGGTCGACCGCGCCGGATTTTCCCTCGCCGCCGAGCCAGTAATGTTCGGCTTTGCGCGAGATGAAGGCGTCGGCATTGCGCGGATCGCAGTAGCGCAGATAATACCAGCACGAGCCAGCCCATTGCGGCATGGTGTTGGTCTCGCGTTGCGCGGTCGAACTGTATTTGATCCAGTCGGTAGCCTTGATCAACGGACCGCGCGGATCACCTGTGGGTGCGAAATCCTCGAGCACCGGCTGCAACAGCGGCAGTTCGCTTTCGGGTATCGCCGCATGCTGGCCATTCTCCCAGACGATGGGAAATGGTTCGCCCCAGTAGCGTTGACGGGAGAACAACCAGTCGCGCAGTTTGTATTGGATTTTTTTCGTGCCCTTGCCGTTTTCCTCAAGCCAGGAAATCATGCGGCTTTTCGCTTCGGCTGTCGACAGACCATCGAGGAAGGAGGAATGGATCGCGATGCCGTATTCGCAGAGAGGGAGAGCCGCCGTCTCGTCGGCTCTCCCTGCCTTCTTGACCACCTGCACGATTGGCAGGGAGAATTTTTCCGCGAAAGCGAAGTCGCGTTCGTCGTGGGCGGGAACCGCCATGATCGCTCCGGTGCCGTAGCCCATCATGACATAATCGGCGATCCACACCGGAATGTTTTCGCCGTTCACTGGATTGACGGCATACGCTCCGGTGAACACGCCGGTTTTTTCCTTGTTCATCTCGCCGCGTTCCATGTCGGATTTCCCTGCACAACCGTGCACGTAGCTTTCGACCTCGGCTTGCTGGGCTGCGGTGGTGATGAGCTTCACCAACTCATGCTCCGGGGCCAGCACCATGTAAGTGGCGCCGAAAAGCGTGTCGGGCCTTGTAGTGAAGACGGTGACCGTGTGCGCACCAACAAGAAAATCCACGGTGGCCCCCTCGCTGCGGCCGATCCAGTTTTTCTGCAACAGTTTGATGCCCTCGGGCCAGTCGAGCGCGTCGATCTCGTGGATCAATCGTTCGGCATACGCGGTGATCCGCAGCATCCATTGCCGCAGCGGTCGGCGTTCGACGGTATTGCCCTTGCTGCGCCACTCTTCGACTTCCTCGTTGGCGAGAACCGTGCCGAGTTCGGGCGACCAGTTGACCGGCGCTTCGTGAACGAACGCCAGGCGCACGTTGTCGATTTGTTCCCTGGTCCAGCCTCGCGATTCCAGTGCGCTCACCGGCATGGCTTTCTGCACGGTTTCATCGTAGTAGGAATGATACAATTGCAGGAAAATCCACTGCGTCCAGCGCATGTAGGAGGGATCGGTGGTGTCGACCTCGCGGTCCCAGTCGTAGGAAAAACCGAGGTTCTTCAACTGCTGGCGGAAGTTTTGAATGTTCGCCTCGGTGGTGATCCGTGGATGCTGGCCGGTTTTGATGGCGTATTGTTCCGCAGGCAGGCCGAAGGCATCCCAACCCATCGGATGCAGCACGTTGAAGCCGCGCGAACGTTTGTAGCGGGCCAGAATGTCGGTGGCGGTGTAGCCTTCCGGATGGCCGACATGAAGTCCGGCGCCGGACGGATAGGGGAACATGTCCAACACGTAGTATTTCGGCTTCGACGCATCAAAGTCCGCATCGCCCGGGCCCGGGGTGCGGAAGGTTTTTTCCTCGTCCCAGCGGTGCTGCCACCGGGATTCAAAAACATCAAAGGGAAATGGTTTGCGGCGCTCGGACATGGGAAATGAAATGTTCGGGGGCGGGAGGTTGGCTGATTTTCCTGAAAATGCAAAGCGATTCCTGACCGCCAAGTATGTTCTTTTCATTGCCGTCATTGTTTGTTTGGCTTGCCGCATGCCAAATGTCCGCATCGCCTGCCTGCAATGGGAATTCCGCGCTTTCACGGACGGGAGTTCGTTCTGGCGGGAGTTCGAGTGGCAGTTGCGCACGGCGCGCGAGGATTACGCGGTCGACCTGGTGATCCTGCCCGAATACGCGGCCGCCGGATATCCCGGAGGCTGGCCGGAGCAGGACCTGTGGAAAGAGTTCGTCCTGCGCGTCGCGGCGGAGCAGAGGCTCTGGATTGTCGGCGGGACCATGCCATGTCCTTCGGACCGGGGCCTGCTCAACCGCTGCGGCATCGCCGGTCCGCAGGGGCAGTGGCATCATCAGGACAAACTGCACATCACCCCGTGGGAAAAAAACACCTGGAACATGATCGGCGGAAATGAGTGGCAGGTGATCGACATCGGACTTTGCAAAATCGCGGTCGCGATCTGCTACGACGTGGAATTTCCGGAACAAATCCGCGCCTATGCCGATGCCGGTGCCGAGCTGCTCTGCGTGCCTTATTGCACCGACGATGTCAACGGGCACCATCGGATCACCCGCTGCGCGCTGGCGAGGGCGGTTGAGAACACGCTGTATGTGGCAACAGCCGGCTGCGTCGGCACACTGCGCGCACGGGAGGGATTCGCCCATCATCACGCGCAGTCATTGATCGCGACGCCGTGCGACATCGGCTTTCCCATGGCCGGCATCGCCGCGCAGGCGGAACCCGGTCGCGCCCAGTGCCTGGTTGCGGAACTCGATCTGAGCCGTTTGCGCGAAGCGAGAACCCACGGCACCGTGCTGCCGATGAAAGACATCCGCCGCGATCTTTTTCGTTAGTATTTGCGCCGTGTGGATTTCGCCGCCCGACCCTTGGTCTCCCTGCGCGGCGGTTCGTTGAGCGACTCGCGGCGTGCTTTGGTCATCTTGCGCGCGGTTTTTTTTGCAGCGAAAGGCTTGGCTCCCTTGCCCGCCAGTTTTCGTGCAACCGGCTTGGCGCGCTTTTTCGCTTCGCTGCGCAGCATCGATTTCGGTGCGGGCTGGTCGGGATTGACCGAGGCCTTGAGAATGTCCTCGGCCGTGAGCAGTTGATGCCGACCCACTTCCAGGTCGCCGCCCCAGAGCGATCCGATGCGCACGCGCACCAGTTTGATGACCTGATATCCGAGCGTTTCGAGCATTACCCGGATCTGGCGCTTGGCACCCTGGTCGAGCACGATCGACAATCGCCGCGCGCTCATCCGCCGCAACGATTTCGCGCTGAGTTTTCCTTCCTTGGTGTAAACTCCCGACAGGAAAAGTTCCAGATGCTCCTGCAAATACGGCTGGTTGCTGGTGACCAGATATTCCTTTTCAACCTTGTTGCTGGGATGCATCAGCCGCTGGGTGAGGTCGCCGTCGTTGGTGAGGATGATCAGGCCCTCCGAATCCGCATCGAGGCGTCCGACGTGATGCAGATGCTGCATGGCATCGGGCAGCAGCGAGTAGATGGTCTCGCGCTGGTATTCGTCTTCCTTTGTGCACACCAGCCCGCGCGGTTTGTTCAGCAGGATCGTGGTGCTGCGCAGCAGAGTGACCCGTTTGCCATCGACGCGAACGTGGTCGCCTTCCTTGACCCGGGTGCCGGGTTTGAGGCAGGGTTGACCGTTGATCTCGACGTGGCCTTGTAAAATCAAGTCGTCACAGCCGCGCCGCGAGTCGATGCCGCAGGCGGCCAGGTATTTGTTCAAGCGGATTTCCTGTTCCATGATTTCGGCAGTGCAAAGAAAAACGCGTGAACCCTTGCAGATCCACGCTCTGAAAAATGACGGCGATCCCCGTCAGCGGCCTACGCGGCACAAGGCCCGTTCACGCTTCGTGTTTGGTCTTCGGCAGACCGATCGGGCTGCGACCTTGTTTCCATTGGCCGCGCTCCTTCATGAGCTTGACGCGCTCAAAGCGCTTGAGAACGGAACGCTTGCCACCGACGGTGGAAGCAGATTTGAGGCTGTTGTGCTTGGACATAAATGGGCAAAAGTTGACGTTGCGGGTCGGCAAGCTAGGGGAAACCGACCTTGCAGGCAAGCGATAAATTGTCTTTTTTCCGGGCGATAGTTAACATGTGCTGATTTTCCCATGCTCCAAACGTTCAGATCATCGAACGCGCGATATCTGTGAGAGAAGGAATTCGGGATCACTTCATGTTCCAAAATACAAATGCATTCCAACTAAATGCACAAACCGTTGATACTCAACTGATCGAGCGATTCCAAAATATGATTTTCCCATTTTTGGCAGGATCGATATCATCCGCGACTGATCTATTTCAGTGTTCGGCAAAAATAAACAAATGATCACAAAGCGAATATCTCTCATTTACTTGATCGTAATTGCAACAATTCTTACCGCTTTCGGAGGGGTTATTGCTGTCGGTTCAGAACTGAATGATTCGGGAAGTCCGATAGCGGTTTATCGATCCTACATTGAAGCAGTCGAGAAGGAGAATCTTGAAGCAGCTAAAGGCTTTTGGACTATTGAAGACGACAAGGCTGTTATCCTTGATACCACAATCGGAGTATGGATTTCCAGTCGTCTCCTCAACAAGGGAGTGTCCCGCCGATTCGGAATGGAAGCACTTGAGGAGTTTGAGTTCTATCGAGACGATGTTACTGATCAGGCTCTGGGGCGGACAAAGAAGCGTCTGGATGAATCCACGGTTTTGATCAATGGCAACCATGCAGAACTAAAGATCAAGTGGCAAAAAGATGACGGCTATCCTAATACAGCTTTTGAATTTAGCGGTGACGATGGTGTAGTTCCATTTATCCGAGTGAATGGGAAATGGAAGATAGACACGAATGCGTTGGCAGGACGGGACAAAGCTGGAGCCTTGCTCGAAGCTGGTTCCATAAGCTTGATGATGCGCGATAGCGTTGCAGTAACTAACGATGCTGTCCGAGCAATGGAAGATGGCAAGTTTACTACTGTTAAAGAGATCGAGCAATTCATGACGAGGCGACTGGTAGCTCTTGCGGACGAGCGCAAAAATCAACAAAAAGATGCCCAACAATAAAGGGTGCTGCGGAGGTGAGGAACGAACCTCCGGCTGCGCCCATGGTTGAACAAGCCCGATGCGACCTGTGACGTGCCCTTATGCGTTTTGTGTTGGCAGCCGCTCTGGCGGGAGTGCTGGCTTTGCGGGTTGGTGACCGGT
>CAMAQB010000094.1 GCA_945860285.1 Akkermansia muciniphila
AACCTAAAGTTCGCAGTTGGAATTGCAGAATTTCTCTCAAAGCCTTGTAGAACATGGGCTAGAGAGGAAATACGATTCGTTTTTCGTTTCACCTGATGGGTGAAAACATGGCAAAAATGTAATTTTGCATGCTGGTAACGCTGCATCAATGGTTTGAAGACGAAATCAATCGCATTTGAGCCTATCTTAGCGTTGTAACTGCGGTTTCTAGGATGAAAACAAAAAAGAGGGACTGGTGAACCCCGGCGACAAGGTGATTTGCCCCTCCTTCATCACCGAACTCCCGAAGGACATCGAAACGCTCGGGACACTGCTCAAAAAACGTGGCTATGCCACCGCCCATTTCGGCAAATGGCACCTCGGACGCGCCAATCCCCGCGAACATGGCTTTGATGAGAACGATGGCGCCAACAGCAACGGCGGACCGGAGAATTCCGCTGAACCGAATCCGAAACAATGTTATGCCACTGCGAAGCTTGGCAGCGACTTCATGAGTCGGCAAGTGAAGGCGAAGAAGCCGTTCTATTTGCAAATCTCCCACTACCCCGGCAAGGCGCCCGATGCGGCGAATCCCGACACTCTCGAATCGGTGAAAAAGCGCTTGGGCACAAGGTTCGATTTCCAGCGCATCGGCATGGCTGCCGGCAACGAGGAGATCGACAAAACCATCGGGGTGGTGCTTGCAAAAATCAAGGATCTGGGGATTTCCGGAAACACCTACATCATTTACACAGCCGACCACGGTGCGCAGGGTCGCAATATCAATGGAGCGCTCACCAACGGCAAGGGAACCGTCTGGGAGGGAGGTCTGCGCGTGCCGCTGTTGATTGCCGGACCTCAAATCAAACCCGGTCTCTTCTGCCACTCCAGAGTCAGCACGGTCGATCTGTTTCCCACCATCGCCGAACTCGCGGTGATCGATTCCGCCACACTGCCCAAGGAACTTGAGGGCGTCAGCCTGGTTCCCCTGTTGAAAAAAGATCCGGGCATCGCATTGATAAGGCCGCGCGAGGAATTTGTCGTGCACTTCCCCCACTACGATAAGGATGAAGCGGGTCCGGCATCGGCGATTTACTTCCAAAGTTTCAAATTGATCTGCGTTTACGAAACGAAACAATATCACCTTTTCGATTTGGCCATTGATGTTGGCGAGAGCAAGGATCTGGCTGCTTCAAAACCAGAGTTGGTGAAATTGATGGACAAGCGGATGCTGGAATACTTGCAGTCGGTGAAAGCAGGAATGCCCGTGCCGAATCCCGATTATGATGCCGCGGGAGTGCGCTCGGGCGATCGACACGGAGGCAAGCAGGGCGGCGGAAAAAACAAAAAGGCAGCCGTTTCGCCGGATGCTGGCAATCAACCTCCCGCGCCATGAAAGCACCGCAGTTCATCGGGCTAACGATTTTTCTCGGTTTACTCGTCATCGCTGCGAGCCCTGGAGGAAAAGATCGAGGCAAGGGAGGTCCGGGTGGCGGCGCAGCGGTGGAACCAGCGATTACTCCGGACTATGTTTTCAACACATGGTTGTGCCGTCCTGGCGACGATTCAATCACGGTGAGCATCCTGCCATGGAAGGACATGGAGTTGTACATCCATTTCGGCGAAAAAGCCAATGCGCTGTCGAGGCGAAGCGAAACCGTGAAAATCGGCGCGGGCGAGGCGAAAAACCTGGTGCTCAACGGACTGAAAGCGGACACCGGGTATTTCTATCAAGTCAACTACCGGCTCGAGGGTGGTGAATCGGCAAAGGACCACGTGCGCGGCTTCCACACCCGACGCGCGCCGACATCGGCCTACACTTTTGTTGTCCAAGCCGACTCGCATCTGGATATCAACAGCAGTGAAAAAGTCTATCAGCAGACTCTGACCAACATGAAAGCTGACAAGCCCGATTTCTTGGTCGACCTCGGCGACACCACGATGGTGGACAAATTCGGGAATCTTTTCACCCGTGCGGAATCACAATATCGAGCACAGCGTTTTTACATCGGCCAAGTTGCGCACAGCGCTCCGGTGTTCCTGACTCTCGGCAATCACGACGGCGAGCAGGGGTCGCGCTTGAACGGCACTGCGGATTCGATGCCGCTGTGGTCGCTGGGCATGCGCAAAAAATATTTTCCCAACCCCGAACCAGGCGGCATTTACTCGGGCAACGCCACGCCCAGGGACAAAGCCGGTTTGTTGCAAAACTATTACTCCTGGGAATGGGGCGGCGCCCTGTTTCTGGTGCTAGACCCCTTCTGGTCCACCACGCAGCGAAAAAGAGATGACAACTGGGACATGACTCTTGGCAGCGAGCAATACCGCTGGTTGAAATCAACCCTGGAAGCAAGCAAAGCGCCTTTTAAGTTTGTTTTCATTCACCATCTCGTCGGCGGACTGGGTCGGGATGTGCGGGGCGGCATCAGTGCCGCACTATACATGGAATGGGGTGGCAAAAATGCCGATGGCAGCGAGGGGTTTGCCCAGCACCGCCCTGGGTGGGAACGACCTATCCATCAACTGCTGGTCAAACACGGTGTCAGCATTGTGTTCCACGGCCACGACCACTTGTTCGTGAAGGAACAACTCGATGGCATCATTTACCAGGAAGTTCCTCAGCCGAGCCATCCGAACGGAGGAACCCGCAGCGCGGAGGAATACGGCTACAAAGGAGTGGTGCTTGGCAGTTCCGGTCATCTCCGCGTGAGGGTCGAACCCAAACAAGCGACAGTCGAATATGTGCGCGCCGCGGTTGCCGGTGTCACTGCGGGCGACCCGCAAAACGCAACTGTGGCCCATCGTTACACCATCGCACGCTGACAACAATCTGCAAAATCCATGCATCACCTGAGGCGCGACCTCATCCGCGTAAAGACGCAAGAATCAGAGACGCAAGACAGAATACTAAAATGGCGGTTTCATCGGCGCGCATGAGCGATATTCCGATAGGATCGCTTGAAACGATATCTCCATTCGAGCCATGCCAATGATCCGCGCCATGCCCTCCCAGTCATATGTCTTGCGTATTCCCTTCTTTCGTCTCTGAAGCAATGAATGCCCACCCGCCAACAAGAAGCTAACATAAATGAAAATAAGATTTGACAAAGCTGTCCGGAACGGCAGAGTCGAGTCGAATGAAATTGCCCATTAGAACCCGACACGGCCTTCGTGACACTGCTGCAACGTAGCGTTTTTCTGCCATGCTCACTGCTTACTCGGCACGATTCACTTCTTTTGCCACCTTTTCCCCGTCCTCAGGCCCGTTCAAAGGCCTTCATCTGAATATAGAAATTTCCTAACAGTTATTTGCCAACATTACCTATTCTCCAAACCCCACATCCCCTCCGCCGCAGGCAGGACGAATCCTCGTGTCCTGGACTTTTCCAATACTCTCCTAACGACAAACCTACCATGATGAAAGAAACCACCATTACCACCACTGCCCGACTGGGCAAACACGCCCGCCTCCTCGGGTGCTCCCTCGCCGCCCTCTGCTGGGCCAGCACCGCGCACGCCGACCTCACTATCATCGAGGACACGTTCACTGCGGCTGATGGAACCCAACTTGAAAGCCGCTCGCCGGACACTGCAAACCTTCCCCTTGGGGCTTGGGCGCGCACCAATACCTACTGGAGTTCCTCCATTCAGGGCAATACATTTCAAATGGGTCCAGACAACGGCTGGACGATCCCGCTCGCCAGTGCCGGGGGCTACGCGCGGCCTAGCAAAGTGCGGATTTCCGCCGACATCAAAGTCAACAACATGGATAATGGCAGCGGCAACGGTGGTGGTGTCGGCCTGGGGTTCAACTCAAAATTAGGCGGTGGCGGCAATCCACATGGTAGTGTTACCGCCCTGCGCTTGGACCAGCTTGGTAACCTTGCTTTTCGCAGGGGTGAGGGAGGAGGGCTGGGCGATCTCGCCTCCGTTCCTTGGTCCGGGCCAGCTTTTGACGCTTCCCTATTTTACAATGTCAGCTACGAAGTGGACACTGTTACCGGAAATATAAGCAATATCTCTGTCACAGGTGGAGCGGGTGACAGCACGGCCGATTACAGCAGTCTTGAGACCGCAGCCGCTGGATACTTTACGGGGAATCTCATCACCTACGCCTACTTCTGGGGCAACTCCGGCAATGGCGGTTCCACCGGTTTCCTCGACAACTTCAAGGTCGAGCGCGCGGGAAATGCACTGCCACCCGCGATCAGCTTCACGCCTGTGGATGGTGCGAAGTTCACGTCGGCAGCTCACGTCATCGCAAACGTCTCGATCATTGACGGCACCGGTCCATTCTCGGTCCAGTATTACCTGGGCCCTGTTGGTTCGGCCGTGGCCGTTGGCAGCCCTGTTACCTCTTCGCCGTATCAAGCCGACTTGGGGACGCTTCCAAATGGAACTTACGAAGTCTATGCGGAGGTGACCGATGGTTCCCCGACAACCGTCGCCTCCGCCCACAGCACGATTACGGTGCAGGACGGAACAGGACTGCTCAGCATCGATTTCGCGCAGGACGCAAGCGACACCCAAGTGGGGGCTGCTGCGATCGGGTCTCCAGGCGACAGTTGGAATCCGGTCAATTATGGCTACCCTACGGATCGCCCGAGTGCCAGCTTGTATTCGCCCACGGTTGTAGCCCTGAAGGATTCCAGTGATGCTTTCGCCGGTGTTACTCTTACGGAAACATGGAGCGACAATAATTTGGTGAACCAGGCGGGATCTCCTTCGTTCGATAGCACGCCGTACAAGAACCTGATGTACGATGGTGTCGGCTACGATTATACCATTACTCTCACCGGACTGACTCCGGGCGTTTATGACCTCTATCTTTACTCTCCCTATGGGTGGAGTCGCTACGTTGTGAACGGCGTGCAGAACACGCGGCGCCCGTATGTTGATAATGACGTGCTTGCGGATCACACCATCGTCATGCATCCAGTGGTGGCGGGCGACGGCGTGCTCACGATCGAACCCCTGAACCACGGCGACCACATCGACAAATTGTGCGGCTTCCAACTCAAGGCGGTTCCTGCCAACACCCCCCCGGTGGTCACAACGGTTCGGCCTGCCAGCGGGCAAACGTATTCCACAGCGAGCTCGATTACCGCCAAGGCCGATTTTTATTACGGCACACCGCCCTACACGGTGCAGTTCTGGGTGGACGGTTCTCAGGTCGGAGGAAATGTCACGGCCCCTCCCTATGAAATGCCCCTCGGCAGTCTGTCATTGGGAAGCCACACGGTTTTTACCAGGGTGATTGATAGTTCAACCGGCGCGGGTCCCTACACGGTTGATTCCGCCACCAACACTTTTTCCGTTGCGGCACCGGCGATCACGGTGGACAAGGACTGGACCTGGAATTCCGGTCCCGAGGTGGATTTCAGTAATTTTCTAACAGGCTCGTCAACGCCACCTGTCCACAGCAAAGGCCAGGTCATTGTTCCTTCCGGCACCTATCTCAGGGCTCAGAATGTGCTCTCGAATTCTCCCGTCAATTTCGGGATGGAAGTCATCGTGACCCAACAGGACGCTTCAACGGAAAACCGCTGGATTGCCTCCGCCCGCACCCCTTCCTGGGGTGATGTTTTCCAGTTCCGAATGAGCAACCAAAGCTTCGTTGCGAGAAACGATCAATGGGGTGACTGGTCGCAGGTGGACAACCTTGCCGTCGGCTCCGAGCACCGCATGGCGATCATCATCACCGCCAGTCCGGGGGATACGCAGGCGGTCACCAGCTATTATCTCGACAACGTTTTCGTCGGCAGCAGAAGTGATCCGCTCACTTCTGACATCTTCACCCGCAGTCCTGTGCAAGACCTTTCGATCGGTGTATGGCATGGGGATGACGGTGGCAGTGCCGGTGGCACCACCGCGCCCGCCATCAGCGTGAATCAAATCCGCGTGTTTCACTTCGGTGCCGACATGTTCAGCCCGAGCCTGTTGCTCACCGCACCGACCATCGCCCCCGATCAGGCACCGGCTGTTACGGTCGTTACTCCGACGGAGGGCCAGCTCTTTCTGACTCCGGATTCCGTATCGCTCTCGTCTTATGTCGCCTACGGAACTCCGCCGTTCAGCGTGCAATATTCCAAACGCCTGGTGGGCGGCGGGGCTTTTTCCGCAGCCGGGGCACCTGCCACCACACCGCCCTATGCCGTCAATCTGGGCACACTTGCGGCAGGCAGCTATGAGATCAAAGCCACGGTCACGGACAGCAATGGCGTGCCTCGCTCCTCGGATTCGGCCATCCGCACGATCACCGTGGCAGTGCCACAGTTGACCGTGGACAAGCAATACACCTTCAACAACGGAGCGGAAGCCGACCTGCCGGCCTTCGGTGGAGACAGCCCCGTTTACGCCGATGGCCAGGTCACCTTGCCACCCAGCGCCTATCTCCAGGGCACGGGCTTGTATTCGCTTCCCTATCGGAATTTCGGCATGGAGGTCATCGTGACCCAGACATCGGACACCGATCAATGGCGCCCGATCATGCATGTGGGTTCGACTCCTTGGGGAAATCCTGGATTTCATATCCTCGCGAAAAAAGGGGATCCGCGCATCTTGTTCCGCGATGATCAGGTGGGCGATTTGGGAAATGCGACAGGCGTTCCCGTGGTCGGCACCGAATACCGCCTGGCGGTGGTCGTGACCCCCAAACCGGACGGCAATGTTCTCAAGTCCTTCTATCTGAATGGTGTGTTGGTCGGAACGAGAAGCGACGGCGTTTGGGATGGCTGGACGTTGGATAATCTCATGCTTGGCAATTGCTCACAGGGGATCGGCTGGGATGGTCCGAATACCACGATCAAGATCAATGAAGCCCGCATCTTCCATTTTGCCGATGGCAGATTCCACCCGAGTCTGTTGTTGACCGGACCAACGCCCGGCGGCGGCGGGGGCTCGCCTTACTCGACCTGGGCTGGCGGACAGGCCTTCACTGACGACCTGAATGGCGACGGTGTGGACAACGGCATGGCCTGGATCCTCGGGGCGGCGAATGCCAACGCCAATCTCGACGGCTTGCTGCCTGTTCCCGGAGCCGACGGCGGCTTGACCATGCACTTCAATCGGGTCAATCCGATGGGCTCCGCGCATCTTTATCTGGAATACAGCAACGACCTGGGCGATGGCGATCCATGGCATTCAGAGAAGATTCCTGCCACCAGTGGCACGTTCGGTGGCGACATTACTGTAGTCATCATTCCCGGCAGCCCGACCGATGATGTCACGATCACCATCCCTGCATCGCACGGGTCGGCTGGCGAATTGTTCGGACGACTGAAAGCTGTCGAAAGTCCTCCGGATTAACGATCGCGCCCATCGCTTCGAACAAAAACTTGATTAATTCACGGCATCTCCTAAGCATGGGGACAGGCTTCCCTATTTTCACCGACCTCCTTTTCTTTCAACGGCCTTCATCTCAACAAGCAACTTCTTGGAATCATATGAAACAATCGATTCTCCCCTCGGTTCTCCTTCTCACCACCGTTCTCTGTTCCGACGCCAAGCCTCTGAAAATTTTCCTCATGGCCGGGCAGTCGAACATGGAGGGCCACGCGGAAATCAGAACCATCGATTTTATAGGGGAAGACGCTGATCCCGAACGCGCCGCTTTGCTCGAGAAATTCAAGCCCGATGGAAAAACGCTGGTGACGCGTGATGATGTTTGGGTGATGAGCAACGGCGCGTTTTTTGACAAGCTCCAGCCTGGATTGGGTGCGCGAAATGAGTCTGACAAGCTCGGCAACAAGATCGGCCCTGAGTATGCCTTCGGGTATTTCATGGGAGAGACCCTGAAGGAACAGATATTGCTCATCAAGTGCGCGGAGGGCGGCACCAGTCTCTATCAGAACTGGCGTCCGCCGAGCGCGGGGGTGCCGGAAGGCAAAACCGCCGCGGAGTGCGGAGACCTCTACAAGGCACTGGTGTCAAACGTCCATGATTGCGTGGACAACCTGAAGAAACATTTTCCCAAGTACTATGAAAAGGAGGGGTATGAGATCGCCGGGTTCGTGTGGTTCCAGGGTTACAATGACATGTTCGACGAAGCCGCCCGCAAGGAGTATGGCAAAAATCTCGTTCTGCTCATCAAAGACCTTCGCAAGGAATTCAAAGCCCCTGACATGAAAGTGGTGGTGGGCGTGATGGGCGTGAATGGTCCGCGCAATGAGATCGGCAAACAAAAGGACATTCGCGACGGGCATCGTTTTGTGAACACTGTTCCCGAGTTCAAAGGCAACGTCAAAGCCATCGAAACCGCCCATCTGCTGCATCCCAAGGTGCTGGAACTCAATCTTCCCGGCGGCCCTCCAGGCGGAATTCCTCGAGCAGGCGTGGGACTCTATCCCGAACGCGACATCACGAAAAATCCCATCACCCCCGAAGAACAAGCCCTGCTCAACCGCGCCACCTCCAATCTGGGTTACCACTACTATGGAGAAGGCCGGTTCTTTATCCTGCTGGGCAAGAGTTTTGCCGAAACGATGCTGGAGTTGATGGGAACCAAGTAGGCCCCCCCTTTGTCCCCGTCCTCCGGTCCGGCCACCGACTCTTACTACGGACTTCATCTCTAACGTAATTTGCAAGTAGTCAAATTGTATTGGAGTTGGCAACGGCGGTGTCGGCGGCATCCATCAAAAACTGCTGGCTGCACTGGAGTAATGCCAGACGGATTTCCCTACAGAATATCTCATTTTGCGCCTATGTGAAACTTGATTGCGAGATTCTCATAGTATCGACAGTAGTTTCAAGCGAGAGGGTTTTCCTCCGCGTAAGTTTATGAAAACGTTCATTCAGGTGATTGCAGGGATGGTTCTTTTGGTCTCCGGCACGGCGCAGCAACCGCCCCTAACAGCTCCTCCGGCCGATCCAAAGCGCTTGTAGTCATTGGTTTATTTGCCGTCACTGGATTGGACGGAAGCTGAAATCAAACAGACACTTGCATTGCTAGGACAGCTCAAACCAGATCTCGTGGTTTCGCTTGCTCCCTTTCCCTTCGCGGAATCCATCCACAACCTGGCATGCAAGCCGACGCTGCTTGATCAGGCACAGCGCATCAACCGCGGAACGGCTTGTGGTGTTCCTCCTGTGCCGTTGTCCGCGCATGTGGATACGAGTAATTTCCATTCGATTGGTGTTGCGGGCCAGGAAACCTCCAAGTTGGTCTGGCTTTCAGCGGAACCCGCGAAGCATTCTTTCAATGGCCCGGCTGCGGATGAAGAAGAACACTGTTCACTCGCGAGAATGCAGATCCGCAAGCAGCTTGCCGAGCGGCAGGGGGAGGTGGTTTTGCTGGTAGATCCAGCTTTTCCTATACCTGCCGAGACGAATTGGATTCTACCCGTCCGGGACGCCCGATTCGAACAGGCGGCAAGCGGTGTCACAGGACTGGTTTGTATACGTCCCGAGACATTATGGACTCAATTGGCAGGGACTAAGGGACTCGTTCCCCGGACACCCCTGGTTTACTGGATTCATTCCGGCGATAACGGCATCACATGGGAAACGCTGCCGATCGACGGCGGCCCGGCCGTTCAGCGGGCGGTTTCCACCTACACCACACCAAGAGGAAACCCGGGCAGTGGCACGATCGCATGGTTGAAGTCACCTAAAGCTCCATCAGAAGTGCCATCGTGGATTGACGATTACATTAACAACAACCCGGCATCTTGGATGCGGCGAAAATATCAAACCGGCTCCCGGTCACCGTCGCTTCGGCTGGACGGAGACGGGAGTAAACAGGGATACCTTCGACGTGCTTCGATCCCCGGACGATTCCGCGCCTGATGTGACGCCGGACGTGACGGCATTGCCGCGCGGTGCTGTTCGCTCTCCCGGAAATCTGTTTTCCATCACGGTTGGGCAGTTGGATGAAATGGGAATGTATCCGGAAGAAGGAGACGACGGTATCAACGTGTATTTGGATGATCTCCACGGAAAGAAGAGCCGCTTGCTCTATTTCGCCGGGCTTTATTCAGCGTGGCCGTCCGCAGCGACATGGTTCACTGACCGCTATGTCATCACTACAGGAACCTGCAATACCTATCTGGATTTTCCCGATGAGTCCGACACAAGTCCTCGGTTCCATCCGACGACCATCCATTTGTTCGACCTTCTTACCGGGCGGTCATTCACTGCGAACGGCATGCCGCATCCGGGTGAGTTCGTTACTCCCACGGAGAAGATCTTTTTCCCGAGCGGCACCTATTCCCAGGAGATGCAATGGCGAACCTTGTGGAAAGCCATGGAAGCCGCGTACCTTGCGAAGCCGGAACAGCCGCCGATCGCGGCAGTGGATTCGGCCGCCAGTGCGAAGATGCCAGAGGAGTCAGGTTTGAAATGGAAAGATCTTGGCATCTGGCCACCACCTGAAACCTGGCAGTTGGTCTCAGAGCTGGACGAACCGACTCATACTTACCCCGAAGAGAAATCGGTCCCAACCGGCGATTCCTACCTTACCTGCAAGCAGACAATCGAAGGAGAACTCCGCTACAAGATCGCTATTTCCGGCTTTCATTATCAGGACCAGTTTGTGGACCGCCCTCCGGAAATCGATGCAGTGGCGCACGCAAATCTCCTCACCTGCGGCAAGGGCAGTTTGCCGCAGGTGAGGACGGTCCAGCGCGTGGGAGAAAACAAACAGTTCCTACTGATCTCCGGAACCTTTCAGATTCCGGGGGCCATGGACCCGGAGAAAGGAAAATGGATGCTCCTGACTGACTTACTGCATCATCGGTCGTGGTCGGCTCATTGGTGAACAATGTAAGCCTTCCCTTTTTCCCCATCATCCGATCAGACCGCCAGCTCTTTCAACGGCCTTCATTTCTAACGCAGTTTCCTGCCAGTGGACCAAGGAATCCGTCGCTGAACTCAACAAGAACAAGGATTTATAAAGTCCAGTTTATCGCCCGGCACACGCGCGGGGGATTGTCCAGCACTCTGACTCACATCATTGCGGAAGCAGCATCGCGAACACTGTTGCGGCAGCAATTTTGTGGAAATTTCACATCAGGTGCTTGCATGCACAGCGTGCTGCTGTATGGATTGGCCCGTGAAAACAATTGCCCTTGCCACCCTCGCCTGCCTGGTATTTGTTCCGCTTTGCCCTGCGCTGGAAATTGCAGCGGAAAAACCGGCACAGGTCACCGCGCCTCCTGCCGAATTCAAGGTGCCTGCGTTCTACAAAAAGTTCATCAGCGCCGGTGGCTATCCGATTGTCGCCTCGGAAAAAGTGAACGACTACGCCCTCAAGGAGGCCGCCTACCTGGTGAACCTGATGCTTGCGAAGCGTCCCGACGTGCGCGCGGCGATGATCAAAAGCGGGTCGCGGATGTGCCTGATGGCGTGGAATGAATACACCACCGATCTCCCTGAATTCTCCCGCCTCGGCGACGAGAAGATGGCGGAGTTTCCCGACATTGCCGGCAAGGATTTCTGGGATGCCAGGGCTCGCGGTCTCGGCGGCAGCGAAGAGGATCCTTACTGCAGTTGCGCCGAGGAAAACCTGCTCGCCTACGAGGGAGACCCCTACTCCGCCGAATGCATCCTCATTCACGAGTTCGCCCACAACATCCATTTGCGCGGACTTGTCAACGTCGATCCGACATTCGACAAACGGTTGCGCGAGACCTTTGACAAGGCGATGAAAGCCGGTCTTTGGAAGGGCAAGTATGCGGCGACCAATCATTGCGAATATTTCGCCGAAGGCGTGCAATCGTGGTTCGATGACAACCGCGTAAACGACCACGACCACAACCATGTCAACACCCGCGTCGAGTTGATCGAATACGATCCGGGTCTGGCGGCGATGTGCCGGGAAGTCTTCGGCGACACCGAATTGAAATACAGCAAACCCGCAACCCGCCTCAGGGACCATCTGGCCGGTTACGATCCGACAAAAGCCCCGGCATTCTCCTGGCCTGAACGGTTGACGAAGGCGAAGGAGGAAATCGGTGCGAAAGCCCGCGAGCGCGACCGCAAGGCCCGAGGCGAATAAATCCGTCCCGGCAAATCGCAACTTGACGCAGCGACGCATGCTCCTACCATCGGCGGCATGCACACGATTTGTGGTCTCCTGTTCCTAACCTCGGCTTTCTCCCTTTCCGCCGCTCCCCTGCCCGCCATTCCACTGTATCCCGACGGTGCTGCGGACGCACTCGGCAAGGCGGACAAGGACATTCCGACGCTCACCGCCTATCTGCCCAAGGCTGGCTCGGCACCGAGCAGTGCGATTCTGGTTTGCCCCGGCGGCGGCTACGGCGGCCTTGCCAGCCACGAGGGCGAAGGATATGCCGTCTGGCTCGCCGAGCATGGCGTGGCGGGAGTCGTTCTGAAATACCGTCTTGGCTCGGGAGGTTACCGTCATCCATCGATGCTCAACGATGCCGCGCGCGGAATGCGCTTGCTGCGATCCAAAGCGGCGGAATGGAAGATCAACCCCAAACGAGTCGGCGTGATGGGTTCCAGCGCCGGTGGTCACCTTGCCTCCACCCTGCTCACCCACTTTGACAGCGGCAAGGCCGATGCCAGCGACCCCGTGGAAAAGCAAAGCAGTCGTCCCGACTTCGGAATTCTCTGCTACGCGGTGATCACCATGGTTGCCAATACACACGGTGGTTCGAAAAACAATCTGCTCGGCCCCAATCCCTCCGCGGAACTGGTCGATTTGCTTTCTAACGAAAAACAAGTCACCAAAAACACCCCGCCCTGTTTCATCTGGCATACCTGGGAGGACAATGCCGTCAAGGTCGAGAACTCGCTGGAATTCGCCGCAGCCATGCGCCGGGCCGGTGTTCCCTTCGATCTTCACGTCTATCAAAAAGGACCGCATGGCATCGGCTTGAGCTTCGGCAAAAACGGCGCGGCACCCGGCCAGGTACACCCGTGGGCCACGGACCTGCTGGTCTGGCTCCGTCAGAACCAGTGGACTGAGTGAATCGGCAACCTGCCGGTCGTATCCCACCGGATCGCCGGGGACAGCGCTCCATGCCCGAATGGCAATTTCCCCGGCATGATCGCCCCGGCGCGAACTCCTCAAAATCTGCCTCTTCAAAAAACCACTTTCATCTAAAGTTCGCAGTTGGAATTGCAGAATTTCTCTTAAAGCCTTTTAGAACATGGGCTAGAAAGGAAATACGATTCGTTTTTTCCTTTCACCTAATGGGTGAAAACATGGAAAAAATGTAATTTGCATGCTGGTAACGCTGCATCAATGGTTTGAAGACGAAATCAATCGCATTTGAGCCTATCTTAGCGTTGGAACTGCGGTTTCTAGGATCAACCTAAAGTTCGCAGTTGGAATTGCAGAATTTCTCTTAAAGCCTTGTAGAACATGGGCTAGGGAGGAAATACGATTCGTTTTTCGTTTCACCTAATGGGTGAAAACATGGCAAAAATGTAATTTGCATGTTGGTAACGCTGCATCAATGGTTTGAAGACGAAATGAATCGCATTTGAGCCTATTTCAGCGTTGTAACTGCGGTTTCTAGGATCAATCGCATTTGAGCGTATTTCAGCTTTGTAACTGCGGTTTCTAGCAGTCTGTCTGACTTAAAATTCCGCTCAAAATCAATATGTGGACTTTCAGGTCGAGCTAACACTTGATTTGGTAGTTGATTTTCACTAATTTCTGAAATTAATGTATATCAGGAAATCTAACGGTTAGTATGGGGCCTTGCCGCCACAACATGCTG
>CAMAQB010000095.1 GCA_945860285.1 Akkermansia muciniphila
GAATTGCAGAATTTCTCTTAAAGCCTTGTAGAACATGGGCTAGAGAGGAAATACGATTCGTTTTTCGTTTCACCTAATGGGTGAAAACATGGCAAAAATGTAATTTGCATGCTGGTAACGCTGCATCAATGGTTTGAAGACGAAATCAATCGCATTTGAGCCTATTTTAGCGTTGTAACTGCGGTTTCTAGGATGAAACATCATGTCTTGTTCCGGACTGGTATGGTGGCACCCCCGCCCACAAACAACCGGGGTTTCCTGGCAAGCGCTTGCACTTGCATTCCAGCAAACCACCGGGCTCGACAACCTGTTGTTTCCGAAACAGTGCGCCGGGGATATTACGGCTCGGCCGGCGAGCCCATTTTTTTGCGGCAGTTCTCCCCCATCTTCACCGCGATTTCGCTCAGCAGTTGTTGTTGCTTCCTTTTGCCCTCGACTCCCACATCAACGGTGGGAAATAGCATCATGGTGCTCGGATTCTTGAACTCGCCAATGCGGATGAACATCATTGACTTCAGTTGCGCCACTGCTTCTTCCTCCGTAGCGGCGCCCATTTTTGCTTTCAGATCAAGCTCCTTGACCATGGTTGATAGAGCTGCGGGGCTTTGCAACATATCCGTCAAATGCTTCCGCAACTCCTCCCTATCGGACATCGAAGAGGTTTCCTTCAAGGGTATCGGCACCCACCGGCTATCGGGCTTGTTTTGTCGATAGAACCACGCGCCGCCAGCAAGCACGACTGCGCCGACGACGCAAGCAGCCAATCCCATTAAAATCAAGCGTTGCATGCGGGGCGATATTAACGCATCAAGTTCCTCCGCCAAGCACTAATTTCGCCATGCTCTTTCCCCTTACCACCGCCACCTGCCATACACTAACGAATGGCCTGACCTTGATTTTCGACAAACGCCGCGATCATCCGGTGATCAGCACGCAATTGTGGTTGGAGACCGGCTCGATCCATGAGGACCAGCTCATGGGCTCGGGACTATCCCATTTTCTCGAGCACATGGTCTTCAAAGGCACACAATCGTTCGACGGTACCAACCTGGCTGCGATCGTGCAGGCCGCCGGTGGTCACTGGAATGCCTATACCACCTTCGACCGCACCGTGTATTACATCGATGGCCCTTCCCAGGGCCTGGATGTTTTTCTGGAAGTGTTGGTCGAAATGGTGTTCCGCCCGACCCTGCCTGAAAATGATTTCGCGATGGAAAAAGATGTGATCCGCAGGGAGATCGACATCGGGCTGGACGATCCCTCCGAGGCGGCGATGCGACTTATTTTAGAAAGCGCCTATCGACACGATCCGCGCCGCCTGCCGGTGATCGGCCACCGTGCTCTTTTTGACAAAGTCACCCATGCGGATCTCGTTTCCTATCATCGCAATCGCTATACCACCAACCGGTCGTTTTTCATCATTTCGGGGGATTTTGATCAAGCGCATGCGATGGAAAAAATCACCGCACTCACCCGGGACCTGGATCCGGGGTATGAAGTGGAGCCTTACCGGGTCAGTGATCCGGCCCAGTGCAGCTTGCGCACTGCCGAGGCGACGTTTGCGATTCCCACCTCACGGGTGACACTCGCATGGAAAATCCCGCCTCTGGGCGACCCTGATGTTCCCGTCTTCGAAGTGCTGGCCGCGATGCTCGGACGAGGCAAGTCATCGCACCTCTACACCGAATTGCGTGAAAAAAAAGAACTGGCGCTCGAAATCTCCAGCTGGTCCTGGAGCGGAAACATCGGTGAGGGCTTGTTTGCGATTTCCGCGGAATGCGAGCCCGAAAACCGCGAACAACTCATCGCGGCCATCTTGGAGGAAGTCCGCCGATTCGCCAGCCTGCCTTTCGAGAAATCCCTGAGCCGCGCTCAACGACAGATCACGGTTTCGCAGTACCGATCCCTAACCACCGCATCGGGCCGGGCTGCGGATCTGGCATCGAACTGGCACGAGGCGCGCGACTTGAATTTCACCCGTCACTTTCTGGAGAGTGTGATGTCAGTGACCACGGCAGATATCGCACGCTGCCTGCAGTCATTGACAGATGCCAAACTGACCATCACCCAGCTCAACCCGATTGGGGAATCGACATCCGCGCGAACCGAAGATTCAACCGATCAACAAAACAAGTGCCTGACCAAAACGCTGGCGAACGGCCTGCAGGTCGCGCTGTTTCCGGATCCCCGCATCCCCTTGGTCAGTTTGCAGCTTGCGGTGCGCTGTGGGTTGCCTGCCGAGGACATCGAACGGGCCGGACTGGGCACGCTGCTTTCGGCGACGATCACTCAAGGCACTGCCCAACGCACGGCTTTGGAGATCGCGTCCACTCTTGACGCATTGGGTGCCTCACTGCATGCCTCGGCGGGAAACAACTCAGTCTTGTTGAGCGGTTCCTGCCTCAGTCCCGACCTGCCTGTCTTGCTGGAAATTTTTTCCGACGTGCTGCTCCATCCTGAATTCCCGGAGGATGTCATCTCCCGCGAAAAGGCCTCGCTGATTTCCTCCATCCGCGAGTCGTTGGAAGATCCGCTGTCTTCCGCTTTCCTGACAATGCGCGGCCTGCTATTTGATCATACCGGCTACGGGCTCCCCTCCACCGGGACAGTGGAGAGCATCGACAGGATATCGCGGGCAGATCTTCTCGCCCATCATGGCGCCTATTTTCAAGCCAGGAACATGACGCTCGCCATTGCGGGAAATTTTGATCCCGTTCAAACCTTCGCCATGCTGGATGACGCTCTGAGCGATCTTGTGCCGGGGGCGGGCTTTGCGGCCGGAACATCCATCACATGCCAGGGATTGTTCGAAACGAAACATCTCGACAAAAAACAGGCCGTGCTCGCGATTGGGTTTCCCGGACTGTCCGCTGTTGACCCGCGGCGTTTTGCCGCATCCATGTTGTTGGAATACTGTGCCGACATGGCGGGGCCGCTGTTCACCAGGATTCGTGAAGAACTGGGGCTCGCTTATCAGGTCGGAGCCACGCAGTTTTATGGTCATGATAGCGGCATGATCGCTTTCTATCTATCCACGGCACCCGAACAGTTGGAACTGGCACACCGGGAGTTGCTCGCGGAAATCGGCAAAATCGCGGCACGCGGTATCGCCGCCGATCAGTTCGAAAGTGTGCGCGCCACCGTTTTGTCCGCTCTGGTGCTGAAGCAGCAAAGCCCGGGTTCGATCGCCCGCCAGGCAGCCGTGGACATGCTTTTCGGGCTGCCGGCGACGCACCACCGCGAAGTGCACGAGCATGTTCTGAAGCTGGTGCCAGAGGACGTGCGTTCACTGTCCGCAGCGCTCTTGAGCAATTGCGCACCAGTGACGGCGATCGTTACGCAAGGTCCTTGAGTTTGGGATTGCACTTGCCGCAAAATCGAAGTGGAATCGAAGCGCATGCCAGAGATCAATCCCGCATCCTCCAGACAGCACACCTTTTTCCAACGTGCCTTCAGCACGTTGATTTTGTGGACGGTTGTGGGGCTGACCTGTGGCAGCATGCAACCATGGGCCCATCTCGCCCTGATCTCGCTGATGGCTGTCTTCGCCACGGGAGAATTCCTGCTGCTGTCCCACCGCCATGGTGTGAAATGCCATCCCCTCTGGGGCATGACCATCAGCATCGGCTATTGCGCCATTGTTTCCTGGTACTATCTGAATGGGGCGAAGGACATTCCTCCAGTCGTGGACATCGGCCTGTTTTTCCTGCTCACCGCCGGCTCCTTCTCCCTGCAACTGCGCCGGCCCATCGAGGGAGCAAACACGGTGCTTTCGGTGACCTCGACGATCCTCAGCGTGGTCTGGCTGACCTGGATGTTTTTTTTCACCGCCCGCATCGACTTCGGTATTTCGAGTGGTTCAGCGACCCCCGGAGCATTCGTGCTGCTATGGTGCCTGGGCGTGACGAAATTCGCTGACATGGGTGCCTACATCACCGGATCATTGATCGGGCGCCACAAGATGATTCCCCACATCAGCCCTGCCAAAACCTGGGAGGGATTCGGCGGGGCTCTTTTTTTCGGACAACTCGCCGCCTGCGGACTCTACGCGCTGCTTCCGGTGAAGCTCGGCATTTTTCATTCCTGGACTCATGTGATTCTGCTCGCATTGATCATTTCCCTGCTCGCGGTGTTGGGAGATCTGGCGGAAAGTTTGTGGAAGCGTTCCCTGGCCGCGAAGGACTCCGGACACATTCTACCCGGCATCGGCGGCGCCATGGATCTGATCGACAGCATTTGCTTCACCGCTCCCGCCGTGTATTTGTATTTCACCTTTTTTCTCTGAGCGCAGACCATGTCGAAAAAAGTTGTTCTGTTAGGTTCCACCGGCTCGATCGGCTGCTCGACACTCAAGGTCGCACAAGACCTGCCGGAAGAAATCGATATCATCGCCCTGGCGGCAAATGACAACGTCGCCAAACTGGCGGAGCAGGCGCGCGACACCGGGGTCAAACACGTTGCGATTTACGATGCCACCAGGCGTGAAGAGCTGCGTCGATTGCTTCCCGACGATGTAACCGTTCACTGTGGAGCCGAAGGACTGCGGGAAATCGCGACACTCGCCGAGGCCGACATCGTATTGGTCGCCATCGTTGGCACGGCCGGCTTGCATCCCGCGCTGGCGGCGATCCGGGCAGGAAAAGACCTGGCCATTGCCAGCAAGGAAATCCTGGTGATGGCGGGAGAAATCATCACCCAGGAGGCCGCGATTTCCGGGGTAAAACTTCTCCCGGTCGATAGCGAGCACAATGCGATTTACCAATGTCTCGACGGTCGGGCCGGAGGCGAGGCTGATGTTTCACGACTCATTCTCACCGCATCGGGAGGTCCGTTTCGCGACACCCCTGCGGAGGAATTGAATAAAGTCACGCTGGCCCAGGCACTGAAACATCCGACCTGGAAAATGGGCAGGAAGATCACCATCGATTCCGCATCAATGTTCAACAAAGGCCTGGAAATGATCGAGGCGCGCTGGTTGTTCGGCATTGGCATGGACCGCATCGACGTCGTCGTTCACCCTCAGAGCATCATCCATTCCATGGTTGAATTCATCGACGGTTCCGTGCTGGCGCAACTCAGCAATACCGACATGTGTTTTCCGATCCAGTATGCACTGACCTGGCCGGCCCGCAAAAAAGCAGGGCTGCGGCCGCTTGATTTTCCCGCACTGGGGAAACTGGAATTTTTCGCGCCCCGTGAAACCGATTTTCCGGCACTGCGGCTCGCCCGACAGGCAGGTTTGACCGGCGGCACCCTTCCCGCGGTTTTCAACGCCGCCAACGAGGTCGCCGTGGATGCCTTCATCGCCGGTGACCTTTCCTTTCCCGGCATCTGGCAACGGGTGGAGGCCACCATGGCTGCCCATCAAACCCGGCCCGCCAACGAACTCGACGCGGTGATCGAAGCCGACAGTTGGGCAAGACAGCATTGCCGCAGCCTCGTTGCCGTGCGGCATTGAATCCGCAGATTGTCATTGCATTGCCACGCGATCAGGATTCACAATTGCCTGTGTCCAGGAAGATTTTCACGTCGCTCCTTGTCTGCCTTTCCCTGGCCTGCGCCTTCAGCGCATGGCAGTTGTGGCGTCCTTATGACCCGTCCGCCTCCGGCCCGGCCTATCGGATCGAGCGGGTATCCGTGCTGAACGATCATTCATACTACTGGCTGAGCATTTTCTTGAAACCGTTAGACGATAACTCCTCGTTGGTTCCGCCACACGCCAGGCTGGCCATTGAAAACGATCCGCTGCTCGAGCCTGCCGATATGTTCCGTGAGAACAAGGACCGCGGATTTATTCTGAAATACTGGGTGGACGAGCAACAGATGCAAAACGCCAGCCACCTTGTCTTTTCCGACGGCCTGCTGAGGGTGAAAAATGACGGCTCCTTCTCATTGCCCTCCGGCCAAAGCCGCGTTTTTCGACAACCTTCCTGGAATCCATGACTTATCTGCTGATCGACAACTCGAACACCCGCACCAAGCTCTGCCTTGCCGACAAAACAAAGCTGTTGGCATGGCAGGCGTGGCTGCCCACTCATGAAATTGATCATCCGCATCTTGCGAAAGTGCTTGGCGACCTGTCCTATGATGCTGTTCTGCTCTGTTCCGTGGTGCCCGCCAAAGCGGAAATGATCCGGTCTTTTTTCGCTCCGGCGAAACCTTTTCACAAGGTTACCTGTGACAGCATTCTCGATCTAACAATCGACTATCCCCTTCCCCAACAAATCGGGGCCGACAGGCTGGCGAACGCGGTGGGTGTCGTGCAATGCCATTCCGCTCCCGCGATCGTCATCGACTTCGGAACCGCAGTGACATTCGATGTCGTTTCGGCAAAACCTGCGTATTGCGGAGGTGTCATCGCCCCGGGATTGGGTGCCATGAACGACTACCTGCACCGCAAAACCGCGCTGCTTCCGCTGATTGAACTGTCCGAACCCGAGCACGCCATTGGCAAATCAACGGCCGAGGCAATGCGGGCCGGAGCGGTTTATGGCTATCGTGGACTGGTCAAGGAAATCCTCCATCAATTGCTCAGGGAAATTTCCGGCGATGTATCGATCATCGCGACCGGTGGCGATGCGGCGCTGATTGCAGCGGGAATCGACATCATTACAAAAGTGGATCCACTGCTCACTCAAGAGGGACTTCGTCATCTGGCCAGGAGGAATCTTTAGGCAGGCAGACCTCAAGAGTATCACTGGGCCGGGGAGACTCGGAAAAAACCTCAAATCGGTGCACCCGGTCAATGACGGAAATGCCGGAAACCGGTGAAAACCATCGCGATGCCCGCGGCATCGGCCGCTGCGATGACCTCCTCGTCGTTTTTCGATCCCCCTGGCTGAATGCAGGCGGAGACTCCCGCATCAATGGCCGTTTGCAGACCATCGGCAAAAGGAAACATCGCGTCCGATGCGATGACCGATCCTTGCAGGTTCAGCCCCGCCTCACTGGCCTTCCAGACCGCGATGCGCGAGCTGTCGACCCGGCTCATCTGGCCAGCGCCGATCCCGAGAGTGCGATCGGATGTCGCATAGACAATCGCGTTGGACTTGACGTGTTTGACGATGCGCCAGGCAAAACGCATGGCGCGCAATTCTTCCTGCGTCGGCGGACGTTTGGTCACGACTTTTTCCTCCAGATTTTCGAGTCCGAGCGCGCTGTGATCGCGGTCCATCACCATGATGCCGCCCGGGCAGGAACGGATCAAAGGGTCGGTTTTCGCCTTCAGATAGGCTTCATTCATTTTCATGATGCGCAGGTTTTTTTTCTTCTGCAACACCGCCCGGGCACCGGCTTCAAAGTCGGGCGCGATGATCACGTCGGTGAAAATTTCGCAAATGACCCGCGCCAAGGCCTCTGTCAGCGGGCGGTTGCAAACGATGACCCCGCCGAAGGGTGCCTGACGATCGGTTTCGAAAGCCTTCTGCCATGCGACTCTCAGGTCCTCGTCGTCCTGACCGACGCCGCAAGGGTTGGTGTGTTTTAAAATCCCCACACTGGGGCGGCGGAAATCGAGAATCAAGTCGGCCGCTGCTTCGATGTCGAGCACATTGGTATAACTCAACTCCTTGCCCTGGATTTGCGTGAAACAAGAGCCGAAGTCACCATACAACGCGGCCTTCTGATGCGGGTTGTCCCCGTAGCGGAGTTCCTGATCGAGGGGCAGGCTGATTGTCAAATGGCAGCGCGTGCCGTTTTTACACTTGCCCAGATAATTGCCAATCGCCGCATCGTATTCCGAAGTGCGCAGGAAAACCTTCACGGCAAGCTCCTCTCGCAGTCCCAGCGCGGTGTCGCCGCCAAACTCCGCCATCTGTTCCAATACCCGCGGATAGTCTTTCGGATCGCATACAACTGTCACACTGGCATAGTTTTTCGAAGCACTGCGCAGCATCGAAGGTCCGCCAATGTCGATGTTTTCGATGGCCTCCTCTAGGGTCACACCGTCCCGGGAAACGGTTTGCTCGAAGGGGTAAAGGTTCACAACCACGAGATCGATGGGCGGAATCCCGTGCCGCTCTGCCTGGGCCCGGTGCTCCACGCTGTCGCGCTTTTGCAACAGCCCGCCGTGCACCTTGGGGTGAAGGGTTTTCACCCGCCCCTCAAAAAGCTCCGGCGCACCAGTGTAGTCGGCCACGTCAAGCACCGGCAAACCGGCGTCCCGCAGGGCCTTCGCGGTTCCGCCAGTCGAAAGCAGTTCCACGCCGAATCCATGAAGTCCCTGGGCGAATTCGAGCAAGCCCGATTTATCTGATACCGACAACAACGCACGTTTGATGGCCATAGTTTGAGTTTCAGCCGTTTTTCCGCGGCAGACAGGAGGTATCGCAGCGAAACCGGATCGGCAAGCTTGGAATTGATCGCAGGACAGATTCCCAGTTTTGAGTCGATGAACCGACAAAAAAATGCCCATTTTGAAGATCCGTTATTGCAAATCAATCTCAACAAGCTACATTGCCTTCGTGCCCGACGCGACAAACATTGTCAAAACACTGACCCAGGATACGCTGATATCCTTGGAGCAGGCCAAGGTTGGTTGCGAATTTCACATCCGTTTCCTGAATGGACCGGCCTGTGACCGTTTGCGCCAGATGGGTTTTTGTGAAAGCATGCGTGTGAAAAAACTCACCGATGGCCGCAACTTGATCTGCAGTGTGTGTGGCACCAAAATGGCGCTTTCACGCGAACTGGCACATCAGGTCATGGTCGGAGCGTGAGCCCGAACCAAATCCACCTCATGGAACAGCAACTGGAAACCGTGGCACTGGCGGGCAATCCCAACGCGGGAAAAACCACCCTGTTCAACGCGATCACGGGTGACCATCAAAAAACCGGCAACTACGCCGGGGTCACGATAGAAAAAAAATCCGGCGAGTTTTTCACTCCGCATGGAAGGAAAATGCGGATGCTGGACATCCCGGGCTGCTACTCGCTGGCCGGTGATTCTCCGGATCAACAAATCGCCGCCCGTATTCTGTTAGGCAAGGAGCCTGACGAACCTTCACCGGCACTGATCCTCAACATCGTCGACGCCTCCGCACTTGAAAGGCACCTGATGCTGACATTGGAACTGATCGAACTCGGTCAGCCGATGGTTCTGGCACTCAACATGATCGACATCGCCGAAAGCAACGGCATCCGCCTGAACCCGGCTTTGCTCTCCGAACAACTCGGCATCGCAGTGGTGCCGATGCAGGCGAATGTCGGCAAGGGATTGATCGAAATCAAACAGGCCCTGCGCCATCCCCTTCCCCACCCGGCAAAAGCTGTGTGGCTCAGTGAGGGAATGCACGACGAGCAAAAAACCCAGGCCCGCATTGCCTACATCCAACAAACCTGCCAAATCGCGGCAAGGAGACCCGATGCTGCCCAAGTCCAACTGTCCGACAAAATCGACCGCTGGCTGCTGCATCCAGTCGCCGGCTGGGTGACTTTGCTGCTGGTCATGCTGGGACTATTCTGGTCGATTTTCAGCCTCGCTTCGATCCCGATGGACTGGTTGGAATCACTGCAGGTGTGGCTTCAGCAATGGGTGGGATCCCGCATGCCCGCTGGAGATCTCAATGAGCTGCTCACCCAGGGAATCATCGGTGGTGTCGGCAGCGTTCTTGTGTTCCTGCCGCAGATCATTCTGTTGTTTTTATTCATCGGCTTGTTGGAAAGCAGCGGATACATGGCGCGCGCCGCCTATTTGATGGATGGCATGATGTCCCGTGTCGGTTTGTCGGGAAAGTCGTTCCTGCCGCTGCTCAGCTCCTATGCCTGCGCCATCCCGGGGGTGATGGCGACGCGGACGATCGAGTCCGCCAAGGAACGGTTGGTGACCATCTTTGTCGCGCCCTGGATGTCGTGCTCGGCCCGCCTGCCCGTCTATCTTTTGCTGGTGCCGCTGCTGCTGCAAAAAGAGGAAAACGCCAGTTGGCATCAGGCCCTGGTAATGACGGCGATCTACGCGCTCGGCACGCTGAGTGCATTTGTCGTCGCAAAAATCATGAGAAAAAAGCTGGGGCCCGACCAGCAACAGCACCATTTCATGATGGAACTGCCGCCTTACCACGCGCCGCAGTGGTCGTACATTTTCCGCCATGTGGGCGACCGGGCCTGGTCCTTTGTCAAAAACGCCGGCACGATTATCCTGGCGATTTCCATACTTTTATGGGCGTTGAAAACCTACCCGAAAAGCCGGAGTGAGGATCCGGCGGAAAAACTCGCCCACAGCGCGATGGGACGGATCAGCAAGGCGATCGAACCGGTGTTCACTCCGCTCGGACACGATGGCAAGACCGGCGCGGCCATTCTAACATCTTTTGCGGCGCGCGAGGTGTTTGTTTCCTCCATGGCTATCATGTATCACGTCGAGGAAACCGATGATGAGTCCCAAACCCGCCAAAGCCTGCGCAACAACCTGCGCGTCAGCAAATGGGCCGACGGACGACCGATGTTCACCACCGCATCGCTGGTCAGTCTGCTGGTGTTTTACATCTATGCCCTGCAATGTCTGCCGACCAGCGCCGTGGTCGCCCGTGAGACCGGTTCGATCAAATGGGCGGTGGGGCAGTTTCTTTTCATGACCGTCTTCGCCTGGCTGGCGGCCTTTCTTTCCTATCAACTCCTTCGCTGAAACCTGCCCTATACCATGAACGAACTTCTCCAAACCGCTGGTTCACTGATGCTGGTCGCCCTGGCGCTTGCCTTTCTCATTCTGTGGCTGGGCAAAAAATCGCAATCCGGCTGCGGCGGCGGGTGCGGCTGCGAAAATAAACACCCGCAAAAGAAAAACCGATGATTTTTCCTGGATGGGATAAAACACGGATGCCACTTGCCATCTGCTGGATCCTTTGCTATTAAACAACTGCCGCGCAATATTTCTCCACAACTTTCATGACCGTGAATCCCCGCACATCCTCATCAACAGCCTCCTGGTTCGCCATCGTCGGCTGCGCGATCATTCTGGCGGGCTTTTTCGCCTTCATGCCAGGCTACGGGCCGGGACGTTTGCAATCGCTGCTGCGTGTCCTGTACGACAGTTGGAACGGTGAAACGCGCTACGAACATGGCGTGATGTTCCCGTTCATCATCGTCGGGTTGTTAGTTTACCAATGGAAAAACATCCGCCAGTCAGCCGGTACCGGAGAGTGGTACGGCCTCATTCCCTTGTTGCTGGGCTGCCTGTTGTTTGTCGCCTCCTTTCGCGTCATCCAGTGGCGCGTCGGTGTGGGTGCTCTGCCATTCATCGTTTCCGGAATCATCTGGTATCTCTGGGGCAGAAAAGCGGCGCTTGTCACCGCCTTCCCGGTATTTTACCTTTGGCTCAGCATCCCACTGCCCGATGTTCAACAGGCAACCGGTCCGCTGCAGAACATTTCGGTGAAGATCTCTCAGACGCTTTGCACGCTTTGCGGCGTTGACACCTATGCTCAGGGTGCGAAAATCTACTCGACGAAAAACAACTGGGAACCGCTGCAGATTGACGAGGCATGCAGCGGCATTCGCTCGCTGATGGCGCTGATCATGATCTCCTCCGCGTGGGCCTATGTCGCCAAAATGGCGTTGTGGAAACGGGCCATCCTGCTTGTTTCCGCGATCCCGCTTTCGATCATCGGCAACGGACTGAGGGTTGCCTCGATCTTCATCATGGCGGAATACGGCAATGAAAAATTCGCCCGGGAAACATGGCACGACAATTCAGGCCTGCTGCTTTTTTATCCGATATCACTGCTGCTGATGACGGGACTTCACGCCATGCTCGAGGGAGGTTTGCCCTGGAAAAACCGCAAAGTCGTTCGAATCATCAACACCGAAACAACAGCACCCAGCGCCCAGGCATCATGAAGCGGTTTTACCTCACGCCCTTGTTTCTCGCCCTCGGTTTGGGCTTGGTGTTTTTGCTTCCCGAGCGCGGAAAAATGGCGGAAACATCCCTTTCGAAGAAACAGATCAACTTTGAAGCGGCAAGCCCCCCGCTTTCATGGGGGGAGTGGACCGGACGGAAAACGATCCCTTCGAAACAGGAAAAAGACATCCTCGCGAAGGACACAACTTTCATCAAGGGCGACTTCGCCTGCGACGACCTACCCACCATCGAGGACGCCAAGGGTCAGATTTTCCGCAACCCCATCAACCTCTCCATCGTGATTTCAGGGCACGACATCAACAATTCCATTCACCGGCCGGAACGGTGTCTTGGCGCGCAGGGGCACAATAGTCTGGCAAGTTTGCCGGATTCCCTAACTACCCCGGAAGGACGGGCGGTGAAAGTCCAGCGCATCACCACGCATTTTCCCATCCCACCAGCCAAGGAGGGAGACATCCCCTTCACCATCGGATTCATCAGTTATTATTTTTTTGTGGGCCACCGGCACGTCACTAACAGCCACTGGGAACGGATTCTCATCGACATGAAGGACCGGCTGCTGCTCGGCACGGACCAGCAGTGGTCGTTTGTGATGGTGTCGATGCCCTACAACCTGGGCTCGACCACCGAGGAAACGCAACAAAAGCAACAGGCCGTGGACAAAAAAATCCGCCAGTTCCTGGCGGAACTGACGGATCGCATTGTCCAGTGGGATGAAATCGAACAACCCTAATTTTGATCTCCCGGCAGCGGCTTGATGTTCGCACCTTCAAGAAACGAGATGCTGCTTTCGATCGACCGACTCAGCGCGCCGACATCACCGCCTTCGTATCCGGCAATGGTCTTGGCCAGTTGTTCCCTGGCTCGCAGGAACAGCACCAGTGCTTTTTCCGGTTCCCTCCTGTGCCAGACCTGATTGGCGCGCGCCACCAAATGATGACTGTAATGAAACCGCGCGCCATAATAGCGTTCGCGGGCATCGAGATCATCCACGATGCTGTCGAACAAGGGCTCCGCCTCTTCATAACGCGCATCTGAGTCATACATCAATGCCAGATTCAGGATGTCATGATAGCTGTTTGGCGCCCGTTTGACCGCCGCCTGTTGCACAGCAATGGCGGTCTCCAATCGCTTGTGTTTGCTATCCGGTGATTGATTCTCATCCCGGTTCATTTTGATCAGGATTTTTGACAACTCACTCATCACCCGGAAATCCGGCCTGATTTCCAAGGCGCGCTGCAACCTCGCAACCTGTTCTTCCGAGGGCGGTTTGGAAAAATCAAACCCCGGACGCAATGTCAACCAGGCAAACGCGTCCCGCCAGGCGAAACACGCCACGGCGATTCCGAAAAGCGAAGCCACCAGGCCTCTAGCCCAGGGCAGCCTGTTAGGGATTTGTTCCGAAACAGGATTTTTTGCCAGCGGCCAGGTTTGATTGGCCAACAAGCCGACGCAGCACCCCATCAGCATGATGTCCGGCAAAACATGATAGACAAAGCTGAAAAACGCCTGGACACCCATGCCACACAATGCAGCCATCGCACCCAATGCCAGACCGGCATCGCCTCCCGCCTCCTTGCCGCTCACTGTCACATACGCCACTCCTCGAAACAGCACCAGTCCAAACAGCAACAG
>CAMAQB010000096.1 GCA_945860285.1 Akkermansia muciniphila
AACTTTTCCTGACTCAATGGGCTGCTGTCGCACTCGCGCAACAATCGAATAACTTCTTCTGGTGTGTGTCTTTTTTGCTTCATGGTTTCGGACTTGATTTGATTCAAATCCTTTCACTCGACTTGGACCAGTTTTTTAGGCGGCGGTCATTATCTAGACGGAGAAAACAAGAATACAAAAGTTGGCAAAAGTAATCTTACTACCATTGAACACGAACATAGACATGAAAACCATGCAGAGGCTAACTGGAATGCAGCAGCTAAGCTAATTAACCCATTTCACAATACTGATTTTAAAAGTGAGAGCTGTTGCCAGAAACATGCCGCATTTTTAAAGCAAGTTTATACAGTATGGGAAACAATTAACTATTTGAATGATGAAAACTTTGACTGCGAAGAATACAATCGCTGCGACGGCGTAAAGGCCGCTAGAGATCGTGTATTAGAAGCTTCTAACAGCATAGTTATCCCCAATTGCGATGATTAAAAAAATAAACATGTGGACCAGTATTTCATTCATTTGTGTAGTGATTGTTATCGCATATACATTCCATACAAATATGACTACGAAACTCAATTCTTTGAATGGTGCACAACATAGTCATAATCCGAGTAAAGTCGATGTTGAACTACAAAAATATAAGAAGAGTTGTGAAGGCTACATTCGAATGCGTAAAAATGAACAAATTTTTGTCAAAGGCATTATCGATAAGCATAATTTAGCTATTGTTGTGCCAGAATATACCGAAGTTGATTTGGATAGTTTAACAATTGAACAATTAATGCAGCTTGAAGATTTAGAATGCGAGCGCATGAATACAGTTAGAAACATTATTCATAAAATAGGGACAGACTGAAATAATCTCCGGGGTCATCCCCGGGTGAATGGGGTCAGGCCCGAATGGCGCTAAGTCGCAGGCTGTCCAGAGTTAGAACAAGATGCGCGGGGCAAATTGCCGAATACCGTTGCGAAAACACGGGGGTTTTTACAAAAATAGCCACGATTCGGCATTGCGCTGTCCGCCATCCGCTGCCATAGTCCGCACAGGACGACGGCAACGATAAAAATCAACATTCTCTTTGATGATGCGGCATTTCATTTCCATTCTTCTGCTCGGGCACGCATGCGCACAGGAATTGCCGCGTCGTCAGGATGATACGATCCCCAGTCAGGTGGACCAGATGTATGAGCGCGGCTTGCGTTTTTTGGCCTCCAAGCAAAACGACGAAGGTTGCTGGGACGACAGCCAGGGCAACGAACCCGGGGTTGTCGGGCTGGCCACCGTGGCATTTCTCGCCCATGGCGAGGACCCGAACTACGGTCCCTACGCGAAAAACATCGGCAAGGGCATCACCTTCATCATCGGCAAACAAAACGCCACCAACGGCTACATCGGCAACAGCATGTATAGCCACGGCTTCGCCACCCTGGCGCTGGCGGAAGCGTATGGCATGATCGACAACCCCAAACTGGCCCGGGCCTTGAAAAAAGCGGTTGACCTGATCCTCTCAGCGCAGAAGCGCAATCACAACAAAGCCTGGCGCTATACGCCCGATGCCTCCGATGCCGACACCACGGTTTCGGGTTGTCAGATTGTCGCCCTGCTGGCGGCGCGCAACGCCGGCCTTGTTGTGCCCGACGAAGCGATCAAAAACGCACTTGCCTACATGGAGCGCTGCCGCAGTGCCGACGGCAGTTACGGTTATACATCGGCGGGAGGAGGCAAACCGACACTCACTGCCATTGGCCTGCTTTGCCAGTCGCTGGCCAAGAAAAAAGATGGCAAGGGTTTCGCCGCAAGTCTGGGGTATTTGAAAAACCACATCAACTACCGCGAGCCGTATTACCCCTTTTATTTTGAGTACTACATGTCACAGGCCTTGTTCCATGCCGATCAAAAAGTTTGGGAGGAATGGAACGCGAAAAACATCAAACTGATGGCAACCCTGCAATCGCCCGACGGTTCCTGGCCGGGGCGCATGGGTTATGCTTTCAACACCTCAGGCGCGCTTCTCTCCCTGGCACTCAACTATCGTTTCCTGCCGATCTACGAAAAATAATTCACCGATTCCCGATCATGCGCTACCTCATTTCCCTGCTTGCACTGCCCCTGCTATCCTATGGTGAAGCACCAAAGGACATCCTGCGATTCACCAATGGCGACCAGTTGCACGGGACATACGAGGGCATTTCCGAAAATGGCAGCATCCTCTGGTCCCGGCAGGACATCAAGGAGCCGCTTGTCCTGAAACCGGACAGCGTGCGCCACATCATCCTGCAGGGAGCCTCCCAACAAACCGATGCCAACGCGTATTCCTACGTGACCTTGAAGAACGGTGATCAGATTCCCGGACGTGTGCTCAACCTGAGCGAAAAAAGCGTCACCATCCAAAGCACGGCCGTCGGCGAAATCACGGTTCCCTTTGAAGCGGTTTCCGCAATTTGTCCCAATCCCTTCGGAGGCAAACTCTTGTATGCGGGTCCCTTCTCGCCGGACGGTTGGGAAATCGCCCCACTCCGGCAGGCGGAAGACGGCAACAATCCCAAGGTGGAGGTCAAGGGTGTTCGTGAAGCCGATGCGGATGCGAAGGTCGAAGACAAGGGCAAAGCAAAGGAAAAAAAAGAAACCCCGGCATGGCAGCATAACGGGTGCGCCTGGTATCACCTTGTCGGTCCGCAACCGCTGATCCGCAAGAACTGCCTCAGCGACAGCACCTCGATCCGCTTCCGCATCGCCTGGCGTGAACGCCTTACCGCGAACATCGTCCTGCACGCGGATTTCATGGAAGCTCCCAAGGACAAGAACAATGAGGCGGACGGGGGGAACAAACCCGCCAAAGGAAAGCAGCCGATGGCATTCTTCAACGGCGTGCCGCAAAACCAATCGGTGAGCTTTGGCAATGCGCTGGTGCTGAATCTCTATCAAACCTATTTTTCAATGACCCGTTGCGGCTATGATGCGAACGGAACACCGATCGCCCAGCGCATGGCGCACACGCAGTCCAACGTGCAGTTGCCTGATGCGGGCGAGGCGACGATTGAAATCCGCAGCGACCGCAACAAGGGCCTGCTGATGCTTTTCATCAACGGCCAGTATGCGGCGCAATGGGAGGAGCTCGATCCCCTGTTGCACAATGGGGAAAAAGCCGACGACAATGCGAATATGCCGCTTGGCAATGGATTCGCCATCCAAGCGACCAATGGCAACACCCCGCTGCGGCTCTCCGACATGGTGATCATCGAATGGAACGGCATCAAGGACTCGGCCTACAGCATGAGCAACGAGCACCGGGACATCGTCCTGCTCAGCAATGGCACCGACCGTTACTCGGGCCAGGTCATATCGGTCAAAAACAACACCGCATTTTTCAAAACCGCCTATAGCGAACTGCAAATCCCCCTTGCGGAAATTTCCGAAATCGTCTTCGCCAAAAAAGAGCGAACCGCACCGGAGGAAGCCAAGGAGGGAACAGTCACCGCTTGCTTCTATCCCACGGGAAAAATCAGCGGACTGCCGCTGCCTTCTTCGAAAAAAATTCTGGAAATCAATCATAGCTCGGCGGCGAAACTTCGCGTCGATCTGTCGAATGCGATCGCGCTGGAGTTCAGCGACGAAAATCCGTTTCTCGAGGCAATGGACAACAACAACGAAAAGAAACTTCTCCCTGATGCCGATGTCATTCAGGAGGAATAACCTGCCGACACCCTTTCATGCGAAAAGTCATCATCATCGCCACTCTGGCATTCTGCACCTGCAACGCGGGGGCCGAGGAGGTTTCCCTGGGGGCGGCCGGAAAAATCACTGGCTCAATCGTATCGGTCGGCGAGGAAAATCAGATCGCCCTCAAATCACCTCTCTCCCCCGACACGCTCGTTTTCCAGGGAGATCAATTTGAATCCATTGTTTTCGACAAGAATGCCGATTTCAAATCCACCGCGGCCAACATGCTCTATCTCGACAATGCCGATGTGTTGCCGGTCACTCTGGGAAAACTTGATGACCAGACGCTGTCGTTTGAAACAAGCTGGGCCGGGAATCTGCAAGTCAAGCGCGCCCATGTCGACTCGCTGCATTTCGGCACCAGTGACAACCGGGTGATTTATCAAGGCCCGAACGACAAGGAATGGGACCTGGGGAAAACGTGGAAGTACGACAACGCTCTGGTATCCATGGGTTATGGTGCGGCGACGCGGAGGTTTGAAAAACTTCCCGACCGCTACATCGTCGGTTTCAATGCGCAATGGACGGGCAATGTCGGCATCAAAATGGTCTTCGCCAGTTCCAGTGTGAACATGAACGAAAGCACAGACTGCTATTTCCTGCAGTTCAACAACGGCGGCCTGGAACTGAAGCGCCAGTCCACCCATGGAGCCAAATTCACCACCTTGGCTGCCTTCAATGATTTCACCCCGGAGCAGCTCGACAGCAGTGAAATCGATGTGGAGATCCGCATCGACAGCACGAACCGGCAAATGCAATTGGCGGTCAACGGCAAGCAGTTGCGCAGCAACATCATCGACCCTGAGGAAACCGGCCCGGTGCCCACCGGCACGGTGATCAGTTTCATCTGCACCTCGGGTCAGGAGGACAAGCACACCATCAAAAACATCCGCCTCACCACCTGGGGTTCATCAACCACGGAGGCCCGCAGTGAAAAACGGACGGATACCAAGCAGGATGTGTTGTTTGATCTTGAATCGAACCGCTCTTCGGGAGTGCTCAAGTCGATCACCCCGGGCAAGGAACCGCAGATCCTTTTTGAAAACCCGCACGACCCGTCGCCACGTCCCATACCCGCATCCAAAGTGGGCATCATCTATTTTTCCGGCGACAAGGAGCAAGCGGCGAAATCCCCCTACATCATCAAGCTCCAGGATGTCGGAACGCTGCACGTGGATTCGTTCCGCATCGTCGACGGAGTTCTGATTGCCACACATCCCCTGCTCGGCGAACTGCGCATTGCCTGCCCACTGGTTGCGGAAATCATCCACCAAAAGTGACCAAACCAGCAACTCCTGTCATTCAATCCCATGCAAACTTCCCTATTCCCGGTCATGATGACCCTCGCGCTTGTCACTGCGGGCGCGGAGCAACCGACCATCCATTTTGGCAATGGCGACAGCCTGCCGGGTGCAATCAGCCGCATGGAAGAAGGCAAGCTGATCTGGAAGTCTCCCGCGCTCAAGGCGGAAACACCGTTTTTTCTCAACAAGGTCCAGGAAGTCACGTTCCCCTATGTCGAGCCTCCGGCGACGAGCAATGACCACATCGCCCATATCCGCTTCAACCAGGACCTTCGCCAGCAAAACGAGAAAATCTCCGGTGACATCATCCAGGGCGAGTTGATGGCTGTCACCAATGAAAGCATCACTCTGAAAACCTGGTACGCCGGTGTCCTCACCCTGAACCGCAACATGGTGAAGGACCTCGAAATCAACGATGTCTCGCCGCCGATTTATACGGGCCCGGTCAAGGAGGATGACTGGGAGGTCATTCCAGAGAAATCGTGGAGCTTTGACAAGAACACCTATTTTGGAACCGGCAACGGCAGCATCGCCAGGGAATTCAAAACGATGCCCAAGCGCTACTGCTTCTCGTTCACGGCCTCGTGGAAGAACCGCTTCGGCATCCAGTTGCTGTTCTGTGCCGACGATGCCAAGGATCAGAACCCGGATTCCCACTACATGATCGTGCTCGACAACGGAACATCCTACCTGCAAAAGCGCAGCAACGATCCAAACGCCGCGAACGGGCTGATGCGCAATGGCGGCATGATCGGCGAATACAAACGGGACCAGTCATTTCGCAACAAGGACAAATCGCTGATGAGATTGTATGTCGACACCACCACTGGCCTGATCGCACTCTTCTCGGACGACACATTGATTCAGCAGTGGAACGACACCGACCAACCGTTTCTCAACGGCAGATGCATTCATCTTCGCCAGAACGCGGGCAGCGGATACAAGATCGGCATTTCGCGGCTGTCGCTTACGGAATGGGACGGAACACTTCCCGCCAGTCAGGAGGGAGGGGCAACCAACCCGATTGAGAACCCCGAGCCTGCCGAGGGGGAACAGCGCATCACACTCCGAAATGGCGATATTTTGCTCGGCAAAGTCGAGAAAATCGAGAACAGCGAAATCTCGCTGAAAACACGATTCAACGAGTTGAAGCTACCCGTGGCGCGCATCAAAAGCCTGGCGTTGACACCCGCGGAATACGATGAGCGACTCTTGCAGAACGGCGATGTCCGCGCCTGGTTTCCTGACGGCAGCTACATCACCTTCCGATTGGAATCCATCTCTGCCGAAGGAAAATACACAGGCTACAGCCAGCATTTCGGCAGGGCTGAGTTCGATCCCACCGCGTTCTCACGCATCGAGTTCAACATTTATCCGACCCCGGCAGTCCACAAATAAAACCGGGGTAGCGGCTCACTTCGGCAGCAGATCTTTCACGGCATCGCGCTCTTCCTTGAGTTCGTTGATCGTGATGTTGATCTTCTCCTGGCTGAAAGCATCGACGGGCACGCCCTGCACGACTTCCCATTTGCCATTTTCGATCGTGCGGATCGGCATTGAGGCGATAAGACCTTTGTCGATGCCGTACGAACCGTCGGAACATATCGCCACGCTGTGCCAGTCGCCCGCTGGGGTGGGAGTGATCAGGCTTTTCACCGTGTCGAGCGCGGCATTCGCAGCCGATGCGGCGGACGAAGCGCCGCGGGCCTTGATGATCGCAGCGCCGCGTTGTTGCACCGTGCTGATGAAGTCGCCCTTGAGCCATTCCACGTGGGAGATCACCTCAGTCACTGGACGACCGTTGATTTTCGCATTGGTGAAATCGGGATACTGCGTGGCCGAGTGATTGCCCCAGATGCACAGGTTGGTGACCTTCGACTGATGCACCGCAGCTTTTTTGGCCAACTGGCTTTTCGCCCGGTTCTCATCAAGGCGGGTCATCGCGAAGAATCGATCGTTTGGCACGCCCTCGGCATTGTTCATCGCAATCAGCGCGTTGGTATTGCAGGGATTGCCCACCACCAGCACGCGAACGTCCTTGGCAGCATTGCGGGCGATCGCCTTGCCCTGACCGGTGAAAATCTTGCCGTTGATGCCCAAAAGGTCGCCGCGCTCCATGCCCGCTTTGCGGGGCACCGAACCGACCAACAAAGCCCAGTTGGTTCCACGAAATCCTTCGTTCAAATCTGCCGTCGGCACCACCTCGTTGAGAAGGGGAAAAGCACAGTCGTCGAGCTCCATGACCACACCCTCAAGCGCCGGCAGTGCGGGTTCGATTTCGATCAAACGCAAATTCACAGGCTGATCAGGTCCGAACAGCCCGCCCGAAGCGATGCGAAACAACAATGCATAGCCGATCTGGCCGGCGGCTCCAGTGACAGAAACAGTAATCGGTGCTTTCATATGACGCGCTTTGCATAGACCGCTTTCCAGGACTGGTCAAGAATGGCATCGCGAATTTTAAAAAAAATCTCACGGCACCAGCAGGCGGAATTCCGGTATGCGCGTGAACACCGCTTCGCCTTTGTCGGTCTCGCCGAAATAGGCGCCATTCACCGTCGCCGACTCCGCCACCACGTGATAGCTGCTGTAGGTGAACTCGCCACCCTCCTCGAAAATCGGCATTTCACCCACCACTCCCTCCCCTTCCACCACGATGGTCTCGCCGGACTCCTCGCGCACCACCCACTTGCGGCCCCGCAGGGTCACGACCTCGCCCGACTCATTCCAAATGCGCAATGTGTAGAGAAATGGATAAGGTTTTTCCGGTGGTGCATCCAATTCCGGCATGAACCTTACTTCCTGTACCTCGACATTCCAACCCTGCAACTCACGCATGCAGGAAGATAGAAAATTGCCGCACCGCAGTCAATGCACAAGCGTCCCCCATCCCGCAGTGCCCCGATTGTTAGAAATCGTGGTAGCGAATCATGATTGCGCTTCGCCGCCTTCCACGATACCTTCATCACCATGAAATCGTTACCCTTCTGCACTGCCATTTTATTCATCTTGCTGGCTCTTGTGGCCGAAGCAAATGACACCGCCGTCAATGCCGCCGCAGCCGGCCCCGCAGCACTGGGCGAGTTTGTCGGCGAGGAATCGGTAATCCGCATGGTCTCGGAAAAAATCGACATCACCTTCGGCAAAGAAGAAAGCCGGGTGCATTGCACTTTCGTTTTCCGCAGCACCAAGAAGTCCGGCGATGCCCTGCAACTCCTGGGCTTTCCCGACTTCATCGACGACGGAGGCGTTGTCGGAACCATCACGAAAATGGTGTCGCGCATTGACGGCGTTGAGGTTGCCGCCAAAAAACAACGGGGTTACCTGCAGAACGACAACCAATCCGCCCACCTCGGCGACGTGCCGGAAGACCTCCAGGCGGTGCCCGTGAATTTCCACACCATCGAGGTGAAATTCCCACCCGACCGCGATGTGATCGTCGAGCGCGAATACACCGTCGGCAATGGTGGTTCGGTCGAAGGCGACACGACGTTTTTCTACACCACCGAAACCGGAGGCGTTTGGAAAGGGAATATCGGCAAGGCGGAGTTCACCGTGACCCTGGATGGATGGACTGTCAGCGATCTCGCTTTTGAGGATGGCCCGCAAAAACTCGAACCGCGCAGGCAACGGACATTCAGTTCACCCAATCGGAGCGAATGGAAAATCGAATCCCCGACAAAAATGAAGCTGGTTTGGGAAAACTTCGAACCAGCGGTTCATGAAAGCCGCAGGCAAATCCTGCTCAAAACCTGGGTGCGAAAAGCGGAGTAAAAACACGCCGATCTTTTAAACAGCCGTCGCATTCTGAGCCAAGCGGTCGAGCAATTTCTGATGGATGCCGCCAAATCCGCCGTTGCTGAGCACTGCGATCACGTCACCCGCAACCGCTTGCACGCCGACGAATTCGACAATTTCCGGAACGCCCGGCAGATACCAGGCCGTGCCGCCGGATGCGGCCACGTCCTTTGCCAGCATGTCCGGATCCAGCCGCTCGTTTACGGCGACCTTGTGCAGGTCGGCGATCGCTGCGACCACCGCGATGTCGGCTGCCGCCAGTGCCTCGGCCAGTTCCTTCTGAAATACATTTCGTTTGGTCGTGTTCGACCGCGGTTCGAACAACACCCAGATCCTCGCACCGGCATACCGCTGTCTCAGTGCCGCCACCGCGAGTTTGATCGCGGTCGGATGGTGCGCGAAGTCATCAACCACCTTGATACCATTGACCTCGCCGCGCAGTTCCTGACGACGCGCCACGCCCTCGAAAGTCGCCAGGCCATCGCGGCATTCCTGCGCGGTCAACCCGGCGAATCGCGCCGCACTGATCGCCATGGCCGCATTGCGAACATTGATTTCCCCGACCATGTCGGTGTGATAGACTTCTCCATCCAGCACAAACGATGTTCCGTCCGGGCGATAATCCAAGCCGTCGATGATCACGTCACATCCGGCGCTCATCCCCACTTTTTTGACAGGACACGGCGCGTTCGACGCGACATCGAGAGAGTTGGCATCGTCGCCGTTGACAAACGCCACGCCATTGCGCGGCACGATGTTCAACAGGCGGCGGAAGCTGAGTTTGATTTCCTCGACGTTGTTGTAGATGTCCGCGTGATCGAATTCAATGTTGTTGATGACGACACACTCGGGTAAGTAGTGAAGAAACTTGGAACGCTTGTCGAAAAACGCCGTGTCGTATTCATCGCCCTCCAGCACTGTGAGGTCGGAGTCGGTGAACAGCGCACCGCAGCCGAGATTTTTCGGCAAACCTCCGATCATGAAACTCGGATCGCGACCCGCCGACACGATCAACCATGCGAGCATCGATGCGGTTGTCGTTTTTCCATGCGTGCCACTGACCACGAAATTGCGCCGACCGCGCAGAAAATACTCCTTCAGGACCTCCGGCAACGAAACGTAAAGCAGCTTGCGCTCGAGCGCGGCTTCGGCCTCCTCGTTGCCGCGACTGATCGCATTGCCTATGACAATCACCTCGGCATCAGCCGGAATGTTGGCCGCTTTGTATCCTTCGAACAAACGAATCCCCTGTGACTCCAGAAACGTCGACATCGGCGGAAACACATTGGCATCGCTGCCCGTCACCACATAACCCCGCGCCTTCATGCCTGCGGCCACCGCACCCATGGCTGTCCCGCAGATGCCCACAAAATGAAAATGCTTTTTTTCCGCCATCGATCTACGCTTCTGTATTTCCGTCGCCAGATTTTGTTAGAATGTCGGTGCCGCCACGCGACCGTTTTCGCTTTCCTCGAATCTTTGCCGCAGGATCCGGTCCGCGACTTCGGTGACCATCTCGCTCAACAACAACCAGAGGTGACTGCCCTTGCGGTAATCCGCCGGGGCGATGTGCTTGACGCGCCCGGCATGAGTGCAGAGCTGGAAGCACTTGCGGAAACTTTTCCCCGAGGGATCATCCGGATTGTACACCGCGATCGCCTGACCACCGTTGCGATTGACAACCGTGAAACACGGAACGTCCGTCGGACCGTCGCCGACATAGACCATGTTCTCAAAAGGTATCGGCCGCAACTCGGCAGGCATGTGGTCATTGACATCCTGATCATAGCGCAGCATGCCCTTGTTGATGCGGAACAAAAACTGCGTCTTGGTGGTGTGGGAAATCGTGCGCTTGGGAAAACTGATTCGCCCCTCGCCATCCTCGCCGAACTCGCATCCAAAGATCGCCTTCACGTGGGGTTGCAAGCGGGAACCGTCGATCAATGCTTTCAAACCCGAAGACAAAATGTAGTGCTCCACCTTGATGCCCGCGCTTTCGTGAGCCTCCGTCAGACTCACTTTGGGAAGCTCCTCGAAAATTTCGGGAAGTCCGGGGAAAAATGACAAACCACCCCCCAGTTTGGTGAGCTGGGCATTGCTGACATTGTCCATGCCCAGGTAATCGAGCAGGCATTTCATGTAGGCCAACTCTCCATCCCACTTCTGCTCGGTCACCAATCCATTGCATTTTTTCCAAAACTGCACCGGGTCAATGCCGAAGTGCGGAAACAATACATCATCCTGCATGTATTTCGGACTGAGCGTCTGGTCGTAGTCATAAACCAGAGCAATGATGTTTTGTGGCAAAGCCATGAGATTGGTTGGCCATTCAAGCCATGCGCCCCCCACACCGCAAGCGCAAACTCAGTGCCGCACTTGATTTTTTCCATCACCCGACCTCACAACAATTCCTTCAGCGCACTTTGCAACTTCGCGTGACGGAATTCGTATCCACCACTTTGCAAAGCCCGCGGATAAACCCGCTGCCCGCCTGTCAAAAATGTGCCGAACTCGCCAAGTAACAAACGCAGAGCCCAGCCCGGCACCGCAAAAATCGCCGGGCGTTTGAGCGCCGCCGCCAATTGCTTGGTAAACTCCTCATTGCGAAGCGCCTCCGGAGAAACCCCGTTCACCACTCCCGACATCCGCTCGTTCTCCAAACAAAAGATCATCGCCTCCACCAGATCCGCGATGTGAATCCACGGCATCCACTGTTTCCCGTTGGCCAAGCGCCCGCCCAAACCCAGCGCAAAAATCCCCCTCAACCGATCCCAGGCCATGCCTCCCCTTCCCATTACCACTCCGATCCTCACGATCACCGTGCGCACACCGTCCATCCCCGCATCCCGCACCGCCTGCTCCCAGCCGACACATAAATCCGCCAAATATCCTTCACCCCGCGCGGAATTTTCATCCAGCTCCATTTCTCCCCTGTCTCCATAGAATCCCACCGCCGAGGCATTCACCCACACCTTCAACCGCTGCGACTCCGGCATCGTCCGAATCGCCGCGCCGATCTCTCCTGTTAGACCGATGCGGCTGTCGGCAAATTTTTTCCGATTCTCCTCCGTCCAGCGTTGATCGATTCTTTCCCCCGCCAGATTGATCAGCCCGTGCAGCCCCGAAAAATCCCACTCGCCCGACTTGCGCCATTCCTGCACAGCATCACCAACACCGCCCCCCGCCCGACTGAATCCCACCACCCGATAGCCATGCTCCACCAAAGCCCTTGCCAAATACCCTCCCACAAACCCTGTCACTCCCACAATGCCGATGCTCTTTTGCATGCCCTATCCTTCCCACAGAAACCAATAGATGCAAGAGCACAAAATCCCACCCCCCTTGCAGTTCCCTCAACACCGACTAGAGCGTCATTTATTAAACAACGTAAGAACGCCGATATCATTGCCCGGAGCAGCATCTCTGTAGCCTCGTAGGAGCGGCATCTCTGTAGCCCCGCCGGTTCACCATCCCTCTAGCCCCGTAGGGGCGGCATCTCTATACCTTCGTCGGTTCACCATCCCTCTAGCTCCGAAGGTGCGGCATCTCTGTAGCCCCGTAGGAGCGGCATCCCTCTAGCCCCGTAGGAGCGGCATCTCTATACCTTCGTCGGTTCACCATCCCTCTAGCTCCGAAGGGGCGGCATCTCTGTAGCCCCGTAGGAGCGGCATCCCTCTAGCCCCTTAGGAGCGGCATCCCTCTAGCCCCTTAGGAGCGGCATCTCTGTAGCTCCGTAGGAGCGACATATCTGTAGAACCCCAATAAAAAAAGATTTTCAAGCTCCGTTAGGAGCGGCATATTGGATCCATGGCTAACACCTATACTCAGATCTATATCCACGTCGTGTTCGCCGTTGAAGGCAGGCAGAATCTCATCAAGCCAGAACACAACGACGAGCTTCAAAAATACATCACCGGCATCGTTTCCGGACAGCAGCAAAAAATGATCGCGATCAACAACATGTCGGATCACTTGCACATGCTCATCGGCATCAAACCCGACATGGCCCTCTCCAACTTGGTTCGCGATGTGAAAGCTGGTTCGTCGAAATTCATCAACGAAAAACATTGGGTGGTCGGTCGATTTTCATGGCAGGAGGGGTTCGGTGCATTTTCCTATTCGCGTTCACAACTCGGCACCGTGAGTCGATACATTGAAAACCAGCAGAAACACCATGCGAAGAAATCATTTCGTGAGGAATACGTCGAGTTGCTGGAAAAGTTCAACGTGGATTACGACCCGCGCTACATTTTCAAAACCGGCGAAACGGGATGATGCGACTATGCCGCCCCGACGGGGCTATGATTTCGCCTCTTCCGCAAAATCTGTGGGTAAAAAGCACCATTGTGGGAAAATAAACATTTGTGATGACGAGCGTATTTGGTAAGTCAAGTGGTCAAAAAAAACAACCATTCCGTTCGCCATCACAATTAAAAACCTACTCCGTAAATTGTGCCCGATCAAGGGCTTTCTTTTTCGCACCGTCGAAATGACTGAGAGCCCCAAGAAGCTGATCAAAGTCACCATCGAGCCACGCAAAAACAACCGTGCCAAATGCTCTTGCTGC
>CAMAQB010000097.1 GCA_945860285.1 Akkermansia muciniphila
AGGATGATGGCGGCTGCGGTTTGCTCGGGGTGATGGACGCGATGGCGGCGCAGGAGGTTGGCGAGGCTGGCTGGCTTGCGACGGGCGATTTCCGGGGCGCTGAAGCGTTCTTTCATGAGTTCGAGGGATGCCTCGGAAAAAGGTGTTAGTGCGCTTTTGGAGCCGTTGAGAAAGCCGGGAAAGAGTTGGTCGGCGAGGGCGTGAATGCGCACCATTCAGGTCAGTCCTCGCATTTTAACATTTTCTCCAGTTCTTTGCATCGTTGCGATATGGTTTCATTGTCTTTTCCTTGTTTTCATTAACTGACTCACTGATCGAATATGCCCCATTCCGAGCCGTTCGGCAATCCAGATGTTGCTCACACTGGTATGATGTTTGATCAGGATCGCCATCGCTACTTTTCGGGGGTCACCTTTTCTTGCGTTTTTTGTAGCTCTTATCCCTCTGGCATCTTCCATAGTCGCAGGCCGGACTGCATGATTTTTTCGGCAGTGGATTCAGATAATTGAACTGTCCCCATCCCATCTCATCGTTCCCATCTCATCCACGGTGTCAGCATCTTGGATTTCACCTATGACCGGCTATGACACACCACCGTCGAAGATGACTTCCTGCCAGAGGATTTTTTCTCCTTCGAACACAAAGCGACCGTGAAAACTGTGGCCTTTGAGCATCTGCGGAAGCCAGTAGATATCGTCGGCCCACATGCGATGGTAGGGAATCGCATTCAGCGGAGTCCACAAAGGCACCGCCTCTTCGGTTTCGGTAGCTGTGCCGGAATGACTTTCCGAGACAAACACGTGGCAGTGGATGTCGGGCATGTCCGACATCGCGAAGCACAATTCGCCCCTCTTGCGGGGAGCGAGCGCCCGCACCTCGAGTTCCTCCATGGTCTCGCGCACGGCGCATTGCTCGGGGCTCTCGCCCGGGTCGATCTTTCCGCCGGGGCCGTTCACCTTGCCCGCACCGATGCCCCGTTTTTTTTCGATCAGCAAAACCTTGTCGTCGTGAATGATGAACATCAACGTGGCGAGAATCTCGCCCTGCCAGAGATTCCAGTCGACGGGTGATGCGGTGTAGTCATTCATGAGATGGGGAGCGATCGAAGAAAATCATTGCTGTGCGTAGGACTCGACGCTGTCGCAGGTGCAGACGAGGTTGCGGTCGCCGTGGACATTATCGATCCGCCCGACACTGGGCCAGAATTTGTGCTGCTTCAGATAGGGCAGCGGATAGGCCGCCTGTTCGCGGGTGTAGGGATGATTCCAGTCGTCGGCGATCACCGCCACAGCAGGGTGAGGAGCGTTTTTCAATACATTGTCCTCGCGGTGCGCCGTGCCTTGGATCACCTGTGAGATTTCGCGGTGGATCGAGATCATTGCTTCGCAGAAACGGTCCAGTTCCCCCATCGACTCGGACTCGGTCGGCTCGATCATCAGCGTTCCCGCCACCGGCCACGACATCGTCGGCGAGTGGAACCCGTAATCCATCAGGCGTTTGGCGACATCCTCGACGGTAATGCCGCTTTGCTCGGACAGAGGCCGGATGTCGATGATGCATTCATGCGCCACCAGGCCGTTCTTGCCGATGTAGAGGATTGGATAGTGATCCGCAAGACGTCGCGCCACGTAGTTGGCATTGAGAATCGCGACCTGGGTGGCTTCCTTCAATCCCGCAGCGCCCATCATCGCAATGTACATCCACGAAATGGTATTGATCGATGCCGAGCCGTAGGGAGCCGAACAAACAGATCCTGTTTTTTCATCCAACAGCAAATGGCCGGGCAGATAGGGCACAAGGTGTTCAGCCACGCCGATCGGCCCTACTCCGGGACCACCGCCGCCATGGGGAATGCAGAAAGTTTTATGCAGGTTCAAATGACAGACATCGGCCCCGATGAATCCCGGACTCGTCAGGCCGACCTGGGCGTTCATGTTCGCACCGTCCATGTAAACCTGGCCGCCTGCCGCATGAATGTCCTGGCAAATTTCCCGGATCGATTCCTCGAACACGCCATGAGTGGAAGGATAGGTGATCATCAATGCGCCGAGAGTGTCGCGATGTTCGTCGATGCGATTTTTCAGGTCGGCGACATCGATATTGCCCTGGTCATCACACTTCACGCCGATCACCTTGAAGCCACACATCACCGCCGAAGCGGGATTCGTGCCATGTGCGGAAACGGGGATCAAACAGGCCGTGCGATGGCCTTCGCCCCGCGAAAGATGGTAACGACGGATCGCCAGCAAACCGGCGTATTCCCCCTGCGAGCCGGCATTCGGCTGCAATGAAACCGCCGCGAATCCGGTGATCGCGGCCAGCCAGTTCGACAGTTCCCCGAGCATGCTGACATATCCCAGCGACTGATCCGCCGGCACGAAGGGATGAAGCGAAGCCACCTGCGGCCAGCTCAGCGGCAGCATTTCCGATGTCGCGTTCAGCTTCATCGTGCAGGAGCCAAGCGCGATCATCGATTCGTTCAGGGCGAGGTCTTTCGACTCCAGACGTTTCAGGTAGCGCATCATCTCGGTTTCGGAATGATACCGATGAAACACCGGCTGCGGCAAAATTTCGGAAGTCCGCAAATGCACGCTCGCGATCGAATGGTCATGAATGAACAACGACCCGTCAATCGTCGCTCCGAAGACAGCGGCAATGACATGCAGATCCGCATCCGTGGTGGTTTCATCGAGGGCGATTGCGACGCGGTTTGCATCGATCATCCGCAGGTTGAAGCCGCTCCGCACCGCTGCACTGATCGCCGAGGCGGCGGAGGGAACGATCACCACGATCGTATCGAAGAACGCTTCGCTCTCCATCGAAAATCCCGCCGTTTGCAAAGCGGTGGCAAGGACTGCCGCACGCTGATGCACTTGTCGGGCGATGGCTTGCAGTCCATCGGGTCCGTGATAGACCGCATACATCGAAGCCATCACCGCCAGCAAAACCTGCGCCGTGCAGATGTTGGAAGTGGCTTTGTCGCGGCGGATGTGTTGTTCGCGGGTTTGCAGAGAAAGTCGGAAACCGGGTTTGCCGTAGGCATCGACCGACACCCCGATCAGGCGTCCGGGCATTTTCCTCTTGATGGCATCCTTGCAGGACATGAATGCCGCGTGCGGTCCGCCGAAGCCCATCGGCACACCGAAACGTTGCGAATTGCCGATGCAGATGTCGGCACCGAATTCACCCGGAGGTCGCAAGAGGGTCAAGGCCAGCAGATCCGCGGCGACGATGCACAAGGCACCGGCGGCATGGGCTTGTTCGAAAAAAGTGGCGAAGTCATCGATGCGTCCGCAGGTATCCGGGTATTGCACGAGCACGGCGAACAATCCGCTCAGCAGCGACAGTTGGAACGTGCGATGGTTGCCCACGACGATATCAATCCCCAAGGGTTCCGCGCGCGTTTTCACCACCTCGATCGTTTGCGGGTGACAGCGCTCCGAAACGAACATCACCTTGCCATCCGCCTTGCCCGCCAATGCCAGGCTCATCGCTTCGGCTGCGGCCGTGCCCTCATCCAGCAGCGAGGCGTTCGCCACATCGAGGCCGGTGAGGTTGCTGATCATGGTTTGAAAGTTCAGCAAAGCCTCCAGCCGTCCCTGGGCGATTTCCGCCTGATAGGGAGTGTAGGCGGTGTACCAGCCGGGGTTTTCCAGAATGTTGCGTTGGATCACCGCAGGGGTATGGGTGCCGTGGTAACCTTGACCAATGAAAGATTTCACGAGCTGGTTTTTTTCCATCACGTCGCGCAGTTTTGCCAGCGCCTCGGTTTCGGAGAGTGCCCCGGGCAATTGCATGGCATCATGATTGCGGATGACCGCAGGCACGGCGGCATCCATCAAGTCGTCCATCGATGAATAACCCAGCTTGTTCAGCATGAACTCCCGATCCGCCCCTGTGACACCGAGGTGCCTCCTACTGAAATTCTCCAATTCATTCATCATCTCGCGATATTTCTTGAGCAAAAATTTGACCGCCACTAGATAGCGGATTTTCGTCGCGCCGCAACACGGACTTGCAAAAAACGTCAACTTTGCCCGGCCTGCCTGGGTTTTCCCGATAGAAACCAGACGGCCAGACACGCCAGCAGTTGGAGCACGAGCAATGCCATTTTCACGGGATAATTCACCGCCTCGATGCTGTTGCCGAAACAGCCGCAATGCAGATCCAGCCCGCGCCACCAGCCGGAGCCAATCGCGGCAATGAACACCAGGGTCATGCCGGTCGCAGCAAGCACGGCACCGCGACGCAGCACGTCGATGATCAGGAACAAACCAGCAAACAACTCCAGCCACGGCAGTGAGTACGCGACCAGCATGTCGAGCGGGGCACTGACGATCTCGAAATTTCCCACGTCCTTCAGAAACGCATCCAGGCCGCTGACGAACAACTTCATGCCGCTCGAATAGACAAACAGAACCCCCAACGCCACCTGAATGATGGTTCGCAAGTATTGTTTCGCCTCATTGTTCATTCCCTCGCCAATGTAAACACGGAATGGCAAAAGAGAATCAAAAAATTGATTCGCGATCGAGGTACGGTGCAATCCGCCGAGCTTGTCAACTCCCCCTCGAACTGCCATCTTCCGCACAGGCATGGTGAATTTCTGGAAAAACATAAGGCTTGCGTGGCGCGACTTCCGCGCCGCATTCCGCCAACGCGGGCTGCGCGTCTTGATATCGTGGCTGGTCTTTGCGGTGCTAACGGCCCTGGCGATCGGCTGGTTCGACGACAAATCCGTTCGCTTCGCCAACAACTTTGAATGGGGCTGGCTGACCAAGGAACGGATTCACGCCGTGGCGGACACCATCTACAAGTATGGCGACTTCGGATTTTTCACCCTTTCGACCGCGGCGTTTTTTTTCATTCTCGGAATGGTGAAACGCAATCCCTACTTGAAACGTCTGGCCGCGACCCTGCTTGTCGCCGGCCTTGTCTCGGGTGTCGGCGTGCGGGTCTTGAAAATCTGCGTCGGCCGTCCGCGTCCGCCCGTTGTTCAGCGGGGCGAGACGACCGCATGGCATCTCATCGGTCCGACCTTCAAGGCCAAATGGAATTCCTATCCCAGCGGGCACAGTGCCTCCGCTGCGACCGGCTGCGCGGTGATCGCTTTGGCATTGCCGCGCCTGCTCCCGGTGTTGCTTGTGTTTGTCGGCAGCGTCGGACTTTCCCGCATCGCCTACAACCAGCACTACCCGACCGATGTGCTTCATGGCGTTGTTTTCGGTGTCGTGGTGGCTCTGCTCTGCGCCTCGCACCTCGCCGACATCCGACGAAGAATCGAGGCCCGGGCCGGCGGCAAAAAAACCGCGGCGGACTAGTCGTGCCGCGGTTGCCAGTAAACGAGCTCGACCCAGGAGCTATCGGCGGTCGACCACCCAGATACCGTTTGCGCGGAGGCCGCGTATTCAGCGGGGATCTTGTCGCGCCAGTCTTTCACCGGCAGAGGAGACTCGCCGCGCCACAAGGAAGCGAAGGATTTGCCATCGAGCCGCCAGCGTCGACTCAACATCACCTGCAAACCAGCATCGGGATCGAGTTGGGGATCGAAGTTCCATTTCATCCTGCCATACCAGACCATGCTAGGCTCGCTGAATCCGCTCGATGCGGCATTCTGGAGGCCCACACCCGTCATGGCGATCAGTCGGCGGACCGCGTGGCATCGGGCCGCGTTCCCACTGGCTCCCTGCATGGCAGCGGCAGCCAGCATCATGCACAACACCGCCAGCCACGGGCGCTTCAGGACGACGACGATGCAAGCAATGGCCAGGCACAACAGGAACAGTCCGAGCCAGAGCAGCAACGAAGCGAAATCGGCGTCCAGGTTTCGCGCCGGGCCCTGTCCCCAGAGCATAGCGAGACCGCCGATGGAAAAAACCAGCGCCGGAAGGCCCGCCAGCAGCCAGCGCAGCCACGACTTCCCGGTCGCGCCTTTTTCCACCGCCATGGCCACCAGCAAACATAGCGCGGGATATCCCGGCAGGATGTAATGCGGCAACTGCGTCGCATAAAACGAGAAAATCGCGAAAGGAGCCAACAGCCACGAAGCGAGAAACACCTGGTTGCGGGTGGTGCTTTTCGCTTCCTTAAACGTCTGCGCCAGCCACGCGGTCCATGGGGCGAAAAAAAACGGCAACACCAGCAGATAGTAGATTCCGGGGATGAAAACCCGTTTGTTGAATCCTTCCACCCCGCGCGCCACCACATGAGTACCGATTCCCACCTTGTAAAACAATCCATGGGTTTGCAGCAGCGCGGGAATCCCCCACAGTGCCACGATCAGCAGCGCCGGGACAAGCGCCAGGGCCCACATCGCCAGCAGTCCCCTGGCCTGACCGCGTTGATCGAGTTTTCGCCAGCGCTCCATCAGCCACATGATCAGCAAAGCGAGCAGCGGCACCACCCATGCCAGCGGGCCTTTGGCGAGAAACCCCAAACCCATCGCAATCCACAGCACATGAAACCAGCGGCTGCGGATTCCCGCACGCCAGCCTCCGGCGATTTCACCAAGCTCCCACAGAGCCCGCATCGTTAGAGTCAGGAAAACCAGCAACAGCATGTCGGCGACGGCCATTCGACCATGAATCATCACCTGCAGGCAGCTCAACCAAACCGCCGCAGCCAGCGCCGCCGACCCATCACGCAAACCCAGCCGGCGACCGAAGGAAAAAATCATCAGCGCACAGCAGATCGCCGCGATCAGCGACGGCAGCCGCACCGCGACTTCGGTGACACCCAGCATTTTCAATCCCGGCCACATCGCCCAATAGGTCAGAGGTGGTTTGTCGAATCGATATTCGCCGTTGAAATAGGGAACCACCGGATTGCCGTTCTCCATCATTTCCACCGCGGCCCGCGAAAAACGCGGCTCGTCGCGGTCAATCAGCGGCAGCGAAAACACGCCGGGGACAAGCAACAGCAGGCCCAGCAAAACCAGCAGGACGGGTTGTTTCCAGGTCGCTGCATGCTCACCCATGCTCGCGGTCCTTTCTCGCGTTCTTCAAATCCAAATACAAATTGTAAAACGCCACGAACGAGGGAAACAGGTTCGACAGGATGCCCACGGAGTCGTTTTTGCCAAAGATAAAATAGGACAGCAACGAGACCGAACCGAGCACCGACATCAGCCAGAACACCCGGGGCATGCGCACGCGACCGGCTTTGCGCGATGCCATCATTTGCGGAAACCAGCGGAAACCAAACATCAGCACGCCGAAATAGCCAACCAGTTTCCACGGCACGATGACCACCGGGTGACCCATGAAATCGAATTTGAATATCGGTTCATGCATGAACGAGGCCAGCATGGGCGACGAAGTGATTTCGATCCAATGCATCATGACATTTCCTCCCGTGTCGCCGTTGTGACATCGAACCTCACCTTGCGCTTCAGCAGCCAGGACACGCCGATCAAGTCGTGCACGCCCCGCAAGGCCCGGTCCCAGTTGGTGTACTTGCTTTCTCCGGCCAGGCGCACGCGGTGGTTGACCGGGAGTTCGGAAAAGCAATAGCCCGCGGCGAGCAGCAGCGCCGGGATGTAGCGATGCATGCCGTTGAAGGGCACAAGGTGATCGACGCATTCGATCTTCATCATTTTCAGCGAGCATCCGGTGTCCCTCACGCCGTCATGCAAAAAAGCGCGGCGGATTTTGTTCGCGAGTTTCGAGGCGATGCGCCGTGAGGCGGTGTCCTTGCGCTCGGCGCGATAACCGCAGACAAAATCGTTGCCGCTGTTCCGCAACTCCTCCCACAATTTCGGCAGTTCCGCGGGATCGTTCTGACCATCGCCATCCATCAATCCGACAGCCGCACACGTCGCATGTTTCATGCCCGCATACATCGCCGCGGACTGGCCACGGTTCGCGGTGCCCTTGAGCGCGGTCACCCGCGGCGAGAAGGCGGCGATGATCTCCCAGGTGCGGTCGCGCGAGCCGTCGTCGACGGCGATGATCTGCGCATCGGGATTGGTGGCGATGACTTCCTCAAGCACGGACTTCGCCGTGTCTTCTTCGTTGTAAAAGGGAATGACGATGGAGTAATTCATGACCGCAACATTCATTGCTCGCGCTGTTGTTTCACCCAGGCGACATAGCGTTCCAAGCCCGTTTCCAAAGGCACCTTGGGTTCCCAGTGAAGAATTTCACGGGCTTTGTTGACATCGGCATAAGTCTTCGGCACGTCGCCGGCCTGCTCGCCGGCTTCGTTGATCCGCGCTTTGTTCCCGGTGTAGCGTTCGATCATTTCAATCAAATGGGAAAGTGAAGTCGTCGCATGACCGCCGAGGTTGATCACTTGATATTGACCGCCTTGATCACTCATCGAAAGCAAAATGCCCTCGACGATGTCATCGATGTAGGTGTAGTCGCGCAAACTTTGTCCACCGCCAAAACGGGTGATCGGCCTGCCATCGAGAATCGCCGCCGTGAACGAGGCAATGGCAAGGTCGGGTCGCTGCCGTGGCCCGTACACCGTGAAGAACCGCAGGCAGCGCATGCGAATGCCGAAAAGGTGGCTGTAGTTCGAGCAAATCTGCTCGCAGGCGAGTTTCGTCGCCGCGTATGGAGAGATCGTGCGCTCGATCGGATCACTTTCGGCAAAGGGCACCTTGGTATTGACCCCGTAAACCGACGACGACGAGGCGAAGAGAAAATTTTTCACTCCATAGTATCGGCAGGCATCGAGCAGATTGAAGGTGCCCTCGATGTTGGTGGTCATGTAAAGCTTCGGATTGGCGATCGAAGGCCTGACGCCCGCCCGGGCCGCGAGGTGAATCACGACATCAAAATTCCCCTTGGCAAAACAACGTTCCAGCAAAACGGCATCGCGGATGTCAGCCTCGACCACTTCCAGTCGATCCCGCATGCCCTCGATATTGCGACGTTTCAGTGCGGGGTCGTAGTAGTCGTTGAAATCGTCGAGAATTGTCACCCGGCACCCCGCGGCGAGAAGGCGCTCGCACAGGTGCGATCCGATAAATCCAGCACCTCCCGTCACCAGCACACGCAAATCAAGCACCGCGAAAGCATAAAGAGCGCACTCTCGCTGACAAGCCCGAAATCCGGACCTGCGGGCGAAAAATTTCGCTATACAGCAAAGCCCCGCAAAAATGTTTCGCCCGCGCCCGAAGAACCTGCTATGAGTCAGCCATTGAATCCTCCATGAAAAACCTGCGGATACTGATCGTATTGCCCATGCTAACAATCGCCACACAGGCCGCTTCATCGGTGGGCTCCGTGCAGACCGGCGTTTTTCGTCAGACCGATCTCGATGCCGGCGGCTGGCTCACTGGCTTTGCCTCGCACGCGAGTGGCCGGTTGTATGCGCGGACCGACGTCGGCGGGGTGTATCGCAGCGACGACCGAGGCGACAGTTGGACCTATCTCTCCGGGGAAATGACCAGCTCCGCCGCGCAAAGTGTTCAGGGTCTCGCGGTCGGGCAGACTTCGGCGGATCTCATCTTTCAGGCCGTGGGCAGAAGTTACTCGGGCACCGATGCCGGAAGGGGCGTCTGGCGCAGCACGAACGGCGGCGGCACATGGACGCAGGTTCTAACGGGTGTCAACTTCGGCGGCAACGACGACCTGCGCTGGCAGGGCGAGTGTCTCGCCTTCAGACCGGGATCACTGGATCAGGAAATCTGGGCATTTTCCCTGCAGGGAGGATTGTGGCGTTCGACAACGGGTGGCGGCCCCGGAACGTGGTCGAAACAAAATGGCAATGCCTTTGACACCATGTCCGGTCACGTCGTGCACCTGCATCCCTCATTTCCCAACGATGTTTTCATCGGCGGCGTCAAGGGCTCCGCGACCAGCGCGCTTTTCAAGGGAACCCGCGGTGTCGGCGGTGCGATCACCTGGGCGGCGGTCACCGTGAATGCGGCGACCACCTCGGTCAGCCGCCTCGCCCGTCTGCCCAGTGGAGTGATGTTCGCGGCGGTGCAGGACGGCGGCTCTAACAAATTCTATCGATCCAATGCCACGGGCACGACATGGACCGACATCACCACCACAATATTGAGTGGAGGATTGACCGCCAACGGTCCGGTGGGCATGTGCCATGTGTTGGCCGACAACAGCACGGTTGTGCTCGGATGGATCGGCGGTCCCACGCGGAAAAGCGCCGATAGCGGGGGCAGTTGGACCACCGTCCCGCTGACCATCACCGACACCCGACCGCCGGCGATGTTGACCAGCGACACCAGCCCCGGCTGGTCGCGCGGATCGCTGCACCAGGATCCGCTGGATGCGAACCGATGGTTCATTCCGAACGGCTTTGGTCCCTTTCGCAGTGTCGATGCGGGGGCCACGGTGCAATACATGACCCGCGGCATCGGCGAAGTGGTTACTTGGAAACCCGTGTTTCACCCGAACGATCCGAATCGCATTTATCTGCCGGTGGCCGACTTGATCGGCTTTGTGGTGACCGACGGCGGGGCCACCGGAAACGCCCCGCGCAATCCACGCCGCAGTCTGCCGGTGGTTTTTGGAAATGTTGGCATGACCTACGCGAGCAAAGCACTGGTCGGTCCGGTCACGGGTCAGGCATCCCCCAAGGTCTATTTCATCGGCGGCTCTTTTTTTGGTCCGAATGCCAACCGCGCCAGCATCATTACCACTACCGATGACGGTCTCACCTGGTCGCTCGCTCACGTTTCAGGCGTCACCGGCACCGGACTGCCAGCCAGCAGTGAAATCATCAGCGGCAGTGTCGCGCCCGACGACACGAATGAAATTCTCATTGCCGTGCACGACAAAAACAACAACAACTCCGGAATCTATCGCAGCACCAACGGCGGAGTCACTTTCACCAAAGCCACCGTCCCCGGTGGCGGCAATTGGGGCGATGAGTTCAGTCATTTCGTATTCATGGAATCCGACAGCACCAATGCCGCGCGTCGCTTCGCCTGGCTGAACGGCGTGGGCTTTCTGATTTCGAACGACCGCGGAGTCACCTGGGTCTCCAGTGGACACAGCGCCTCCGGTCCTGCCGCCACCAAACTCTACGACTGGAACCAGTGGGGTTTTCTTGCGAGGGACCGGGTCAGCGGTCGACTCTGGTTTGGCGGTAGCTTCGGGCATCTGGGACTCGCGTATTCGGTCAACAACGGAGCCAACTGGACCTACCTTGACACCCCCTTCAGCAACACGGGATTTTCGGAAATCAAGGCGCTTGATGCCCACGACGGCCAGGTGTTGGTGTTTGGCACCCGCTACGGCGACAGTCAGGCAAAACTCTACCATTCCGGCGATAACGGAGCGGTTTGGCACGAGTGCAGCAAGGCGAACTTCCGCATGCCGAGCACCACCTATGTGGCTCTCGACCCGCATCATCGCGGCAGTTTCTGGGTGGCCAGCAACGGCCGCAGTTACGCGCGCTTCACCCCCGGTCCGCTGGGGGCTTGGCAGCAACAGAAATTTTCCAGTTTGGAACTCAACAACTCCGCCATTTCCGGGGACAATGCCGACCCCGATCTCGACGGCCTGGACAATTATTCCGAATACATTTTTTCGATGGAACCGCGGATTCCGTCCCATGGCAACAACTCCGTGCCGCGCATGGTGCCCGGCGCGTCGGTGTTGCCCGACTTCCGATTCCGCAGAAACCTTTCGGCCACGGATGTGAGCTATCGGATCCGCAGCAGCCCCAACCTGACGAACTGGACTACCCGGCAAACTTTCAACGGCGCAACCGCGCTGCCCGCCAGTTTCAGTGCCGGCGTTTCCCTCATCGGTGATCCCGCCACAGGCGATGTCACCTATCGCGACCTCAATGCCGCGAACAGGATGTTTCTTCGCTTGGAAGCCAGTCCGATCTCGCCGTGAACGATGCGATGAAAAGGGCGCGACGTAGCGGATTTTTCAAAAAAATCTTCTTGGCATTTGCAGGGGGCATAGCAGAATGCGGTCCACATGAATGCAAAACCCATCATTGCAATAATGGCAGCCGTCGCACTCGGCTCCTGCGGCAAACAAAGCAGCACCACTGTCACCAACGAAGTCAATACCATGCAAGTTTACGGAAAACTACCTGACGGGCGGGAAGCGAAAATTTTCACACTCACCAACAAAAACGGCGTGATCGCCAAGGTCACGGAATACGGCGCGATCCTGGTTTCGGTCGAAGTCCCCGACAAGAGCGGCAAGGTCGCCGACGTGACCCATGGATACGATACTCTCGAAGGCTGGTTGACCAATACTTCCTACTTCGGCGCCACCGTCGGACGCTACGGCAACCGGATCAAGGACGGGAAATTCACGCTCGACGGGAAAACCTACACCCTGGCCACGAACAACAGTCCCGGCGACATCCCCTGCCATCTGCATGGGGGATTGAAGGGATTCGACAAGGTGTTGTGGACCGGCAAGCAGACCGGCAATTCGGTGGAATTCAGCTATCTTTCCAAGGACGGCGAGGAAGGGTATCCTGGCAACCTCAGTGTGAAAGTCACCTACGCCCTCAACGACAGCAACGAACTCTCGTGGCAGGCCGAAGCGACGACCGATGCCGCAACGGTATTGAACATCGTCCATCACAGCTACTGGAACCTTTCCGGTGATCCCAGCACTTCGATCAACGACCACGTATTGCAATTGCAGGCCGATGAATATCTGCCCACCAACGCCGGGCTGATCCCCAGTGGAGATCTTGCCCCCGTCACGGGAACGCCGATGGACTTCACCACGGCCACGGCCATTGGCGAACGGGTTGGCGCGGACTTTGAAGCCCTGAAACTGGGTGGCGGCTACGACCATTGCTGGGTGCTGCGCAAAGCCGAAGGCATGCGTCTTGCAGCCCGCGCCAAGGATCCGAAGTCGGGACGGGTGATGGAAATCTCCACCGACCAGCCGGCGATCCAGTTTTACGGAGGCAACTTTCTCGATGGCAAAGCGATTGGCAAAAAAGGCGTGGCGTATGCCTACCGGACCGCGTTCTGCCTGGAGACGGAAAATTATCCCGATGCCCCGAACAACCCCAGTGCTCCCAGCGCCGTGCTCAAGCCGGGTGAGAAATACCTGCATCGGATGATTTTCAAATTCAGCGCGGAGTGATTCGCGTTGCCTTTCAAACAAGGCTAGAGGTAGGAACGGGGCATTGTATTGCCCCGCCCCTCCCTCCGAACCGGACTTGTAGATCTCCCGCATCCGGCTCTCCAGTCAGTGGTTTGCTCCTTTCCGGAGACTGGTGATTTCCGTGACTTTGGCTTCCAGCAGGCAAAAGAGCCCTAGTCCGGTGAAGTAGCGGTTTGGCCATCGATGGTGATCTCTTCCCCGTCCACGG
>CAMAQB010000098.1 GCA_945860285.1 Akkermansia muciniphila
GTAATCCGCGGTCCGAGTGGGCCGCGCCTGTTTGGAAGTCGTGCTTGTGGATCACAAGTCAAATCCTGCATTTTTGGAGCCTTTTGTCTAGGATTATTTTAATCGCTTCTGTAAAAAGGCTTTGTGAGGATCAAGCCAATCGCCCTGGCCGTGGCTATCGCGGCGGAAAATAAATCTTGCGTTTACACGTGTTAGGTGTTTTTCTTCGGACTGCGACAAGTATATTTTGTGCCGCGTCGCTCGACAACACCCTGTTACTGAAAAAAAATTAAAAACATGAAAATCGCAAACATCATCCGAAATCCGAGAGGTGCCTTGAAACACCTCGCCCTTGCCTTGACCGCTGGCGCGGCCATGTTGGCCGGAACCGACCAGGCGCTGGCTGTCACCGAGACTGCCGTGTCTGACAATTTTTCTCAAGGCAGTAACGGCTATCAGGCAAATGTGCCCAATGCGGCACTGAACCTACTCGCACTCCCAGGCACGACGCTGACGTTGTCCAACGGGGCACCTGCCAACCCATCCGACGGCGGGGGAGGCACATCCACCAATTGGTCAGTGCTCACTGACGGCTCCTTTGGCTTGGTGCCCCCGGGCGGCGGCGGTGGCCCGGGCGAAGTGGCGATCTGGAGTGATTGGACCCTCACCTACAACTTTGGAACCCCTCAGACCATTGGCGACATTGATGTATTCAGCGGCTGGGGTGACGGCGGGCGCAAAGATCCGAATGTTACGATCAAATACTCCACCAACGGTGTCAACTTCACAGAGCTCTATTCCATCAACTATAATGCCAGCGGCAATAGCGCATGGGTGCGCCTCACCGACAGCGTGGTACCTGGCGTTGTGGCCGTTCAGTTTGCCTTCGGCTCGCAGCAGAACGGATACGTCGGTTATACCGAACTGTGCGTGCAATCGGGCGCGCCTCCCACGGTTCCCGTCGGAGTAGCGGCTGTGCCGGGCGACGGGCAAATAACGGTTTCCTGGTTGCCATTCCCCGACGCGACGGGCTACAATCTGAGGCGTTCACTTTCACCCGGTGGGCCTTACACCGATGCCGTCATCCCGGTAGTCGGAACGTCCTATGCGAATACCGGATTGACCAATGGAACTCCTTACTACTATGTGGTAACAGCCACTCTTGCCGATACCACTGAAACCGATGCCTCCGCCGAGGTCAGCGCGACCCCATCGGAGCTGGATGCGAATCTCTCAACGGTGGTGGGCTACCTCCCCGAAGTTTGGTCGGATGGTGTCGCCACCTCGACGGTCACCGTCACCTTGCGAAATGGCGGCGGTATTCCCGTTGCGGGCAAGGATGTCACGCTGGCAGCCTCGGGCACGGCGGTCGTTACACCCACTGCGCCTCTTTTCGTGACGACAGATGCAAACGGAGTAGCTACTTTTACGGTGACTTGCACCGATCCGGGCCTGCAGGAATTCACCGCCACTGCTAGCACGGGCGCTGGTCCCCTTGTAATCGCTCAAACGGGCAAGGTGCTCTTCAAGACGAAACCCGCCGACCTCGAAGATTACGTTCCCACCAACCTGCCCGCCGGCGGTGCTGTCAACGTGCTGAAGACTTGGAACTCAGGGACGGGCTGGAGCGATTGGTCCGATTGGGATGGCGGCAACTCGTATGATGTTTATAATAACAAGGTATTGGGCAGACCAAACCCCGGCGGCCAGCGGGGCGCGATGTATATCAACGATACACGCACCAGTCCTGGGCTGAGTTCGATGAGCTATTTCGATTCCGGACTCGAGATCACCTACATTGGCGCCAGCGCCCGGATGGCTGGAGATGCTGCGACATACGCGGAAATGCTCACTTGGGATGGTGACGTACCGGGCCAACCCAGACAGGGTTTTATCGTCGATGCTCCCGGCGGGTCCGGCAGCACAGGTGACGGCGTACGGACATGGCAAATGCTCAATGACAGTAATCGCGTTGAGAATTGGTCGGATACGGATCTCGACGGTCTTCACACCATGACACTTCTGCGCCTTTCCAACGGCGACGTTCAGACGTATGTGGACGGGGTCTTGAAATACACCATGTTGGGTACGGTTGATCCGACCGCACCGCTCACCAAGATCGCCTTTGGCTTTGAATTCTCAGGTAACCATTACATCCAGCCGGGCACCATCGTGCAACAGGTGAAAGCGTTCACCGTGTCATACACGGTGGGGGATCCGAGTGCCGGAAACTCGACGGTGGTGGCCACGCCGGCTGCCATGCCCGCGAACGGCACCGACACCTCCACGGTCACCGTCACCCTGAAGGATGCCGCCAACAATCGCGTCGCGGGCAAGGAAGTCACTTTGTCCTATACGGGACCCGGGGCGGTGACCATCACCCCGTCAGCCCAGACAACCGGTGCTGCCGGGACTGCGGTGTTTACCGTCCAACCGACCACCACCACGCCCGGCATCTATGAGTTCACGGCCACCGTGACCGACCCTGCCGTGGTGATCACCCAAAAGGCCATCCTGAACACCACTTTGGTCCTGTCGCAAACGGCCTTGGATGTCTCCGCATCTGGCACCGGGTTGGAAATTCTGAACACCGGCACTTTGGTTGAAGCCAATCACTTCGGGGGCAACGGTGTGGCACCGGTCACGCTCGATAACGGGTTGACTCTGGGTGTCAGCACCACGAGCATGACCGGCTGGGATCAAGGTGCTTGGGGCGGTCAGAATACGACGGATGATGGACAAGGTTTGGTTAATGATTCACTGGATCCCGGTTCACCTTTTGGAAAGCTGATGACCTTCTACCGCTGGACTTCGGTACAGACAGCAAGTGCCGCCATCCCTGGGCTGACCGTCGGCCATACCTATCGCTTGCAATGGATCACCAGTGGTCCGCGGGGTGGTAATATTTCGGTCGAAGGCAGCGCATCCATGCCGCTGACGGGCAGCACCGATGCCCCCACGGTGCTGAGCTTTACCTGGCAGGCCACCGATACAACAGCCAATATTCTGGTTACCAGACAGAACAGCCCGTATTATGGTGGTAGCTACGACAGTGAAATGCTCTGGAACGGCTACGCCCTCCACGACATGAGCGGTGGTGGCAACACCGACTTCGCCACCTGGGCGGCGGCGCAAAGCCCGGAAGTGACGGGTGGACCCTACGGAGATTCGGATAACGACAGCATTCCCAACCTGGTGGAGTATGCCCTGAACCTCAATCCCGCCGCTTCGGATGGCGCGCCTGGCACCTTGACCGGCCGCGTGATCAGCTTTGACAAACGCGCCGAAGCGGTTGCCAATGGCGACGTGACCTATGAGATTGAAACTTCGCCCGACCTCAATAACCCGTGGACCACGGTCACCCCGGATTCCAATGACGGCACGACCATCAATTATACCCTGCCTGCGGGTGAGGAGGCCATCTTTGGTCGTCTCAAGGTAACGATCCCATCGCTTGTGAACTGATGGGACGTTTCAGGGAAAAGATTCCACGAACGCCTGATTGCGTTGGTTGAATTTACTCCCTAACAATGACAAAATTCGGGGTCGCTGGTGAAATGCCGGCGACCCCGAATTGTTTGCATGCCTGGTTTTCCAGAAATGACCGAAAGATCAATGGGGAAGGTGAACGTTCTATCGGTGCGAAAATATGTTCAATAAACCCTGCGTTCGATTGTGCGGTGTTGCCTCGTTGCTGCTGACGTTTCCATTGCTTGCGGATACCATCGTGCTGGATGCGCCGCTCGAACATCAGGTCGTCCAACGCAATGCACAGGGATCCGCGGACATCCTGTTGCAGGGTGCCGTGCCGCCGGGCACGTCCTTTGTGGAAGCCCGGGCCGAACCCGGTGCCGGCATGCGAGGCAAGGCGCTTGATTGGACAGCTGTCGCGAAAGACGCGCAGATTGTCGATGGCAAGTTCACCGGCAAACTCAAACTGGATGCCGGCGGCTGGTATGCGCTCAAGGTGCGATTCCGTAAATCCGCCGCCGATCCGGCATCGCTCGGCGAGGCATTGGTCGAACACGTCGGCGTGGGGGAGATTTTCGTGATCGCCGGACAGTCGAATTCATCGAATCACGGTGCGGAGAAACAGCCGACCAAGACCGGCATGGTGTCGGCATTCGATGGCAAAAAATGGCAGTTGGCGAACGACCCGCAACCCGGTGCCAGTGGCGGCGCAGGCAGTTTCCAGCCGCCTTTTGGCGATGCCCTGGCAACAAAATTCAAGGCGCCGGTGGGCATCATCGCTTGTGGAATCGGTGCGACAAGTGTGCGCGAATGGCTGCCCAAGGGCGCGACGTTTCCCCAGCCACCGACGTTGGAAGGTCGGGTCAGCAAGCTCCCCAGCGGCGAGTGGGAGAGCAAGGGCGAAGCCTTCGACATGCTCACGGCGCGCATGAAACAACTCGGGGCTAACGGTTTTCGCGCCGTGCTTTGGCACCAGGGCGAGTCGGATGCCGACCAGCCCGACCCCAAACGCACGCTGGTCGGCAAACCCTATCGGCAGTATCTCGAGCGGCTGATTGTCGATTCGCGCAAGCAAATCGGTTGGCAGGCACCGTGGTTTGTGGCGCTGTGCAGTTCGCACGGTGGCGAAGGCGTGCCGGCATTGCGCGATGCGCAGAAATCGCTGTGGGACGACGGCCTTGCTCTGGAAGGCCCCGACAGCGACGCGCTGCGTGGCGACCTGCGCGACGGCGTGCATTTCAGCGGCAAGGGCCTGCGCGAACACGGTGCGCGCTGGGTTGAAAAAGTCGCGCCCTGGCTGGAGAAGCAGGCCGGAGTTGCTCCTGTACGCTAATCCATTTGATCGATTTATGAAAATTGCCATCTGTTGTCTGATTGTGTCCGCCCTGCCCTTGCATGCTGCGGTCGAAGTATCGAAGGTATTCACCCCTCACATGGTGTTGCAGCGCGGCATGGCCGTGCCAATCTATGGCACCGCCGCTGCCGACGAGAAAGTGGCAGTGAAATTCCGCGCTCAGACGAAAACCGCCACCGCGGACAAAGAGGGAAGGTGGTTGGTGAAGCTCGATCCGCTCGAAGCCGGTGGACCCGATGTGTTGATGATCGGCGACAAGAAAATCGACGACGTATTGGTCGGCGACGTGTGGATCGGCTCCGGTCAATCGAACATGGACATGCCGGTCTCGGCCTATGTCGGCAACGATCCAGTGCTCGCGGCCGCGGCGAAGGAAAGCTACCCGAAAATCCGCTTGATGAAAAAAGGTGCGAAGAATGTCTGGCAGGAAGCGACCCCCGAGACCATTCCGGGATTCAGCGCTCTGCTTTTCTCGTTCGGTTTTCCCTTGCAAAAAGAAGTCGATGTTCCGGTCGGATTGATGGTCGGCGCGGTGGGCGGCACGCCGTCGGGCTTCTGGCTCAGCGAGGAAATGTTCCGTAGCGATCCGGCCTGTGCGGCCGTGGTGAAAAAATTCGCAACGAGCAAGGAATACGAAGTCCTGGTGGCAAAACACAAGGAAAGCATGGCGAAGTGGGAGCAGGAACAGGCCGATTGGAAGGTGCTGGCCGATGCGGCGAAACAAGAAGGCAAAACTCCGCCGCCCGCACCACGGCCGCTGAAACCGCTCGCCCAACCAGGCGAGGCGGGCAACGGCAAAATCGGCCAGTTGTTCGAAGCCCACATCCGTCCCTATGTCGGCTACGGCATCAAGGGCGTGTTGTGGGATCAAGGGGAGAGCCGCACCAACATCACCGGTGTCGATCAGGGCACGCTGATGGGCGCTCTCATCGGCGGCTGGCGCAAGGCCTGGGGTCAGGGCGATTTTCCTTTTCTCTATGTTCAGAAACCGAGCGGCGGCGGCTGCGCATTCGACTACACCCAGCCGATGAACCGCCTTGCGGAAAAATTCGCGCCACTGCCAGCCAATGTTCCCGGCGCTCCGGCGGCGGATTATTCGCACGAGGTTTTCGCACGGATCATGAAGTATCCGAACACCCACATGGTCATCAGCAGCGATCTGGGTTCGGGCATTCATCCGCCTAACAAGTCGGGCTACGGTGCCCGGGCGCTGCAGGTCGCGCTGGCCACAGCCTATGGGAAAAAGAATGAATACCTCGGACCGATGTATGCAAGCCATGCCATCGACGGTGCTGCGGTGACGCTGACTTTCACCCACACCGGCAAAGGGCTGGCGTTCGTGAACGGTGATGCCCTGCAAGGATTCATGATCGCCGGTGAGGATAAAAAATTCGTCTGGGCCGATGCCGCGATCAAGGGCGACAAAGTCGTGGTATCCAGCGCCAAAGTTCCGCATCCCGCCGCCGTTCGCTATGCTTGGAGCGGGACGTTCCCGTGGGCGAATTTGTTCAATCAGGACGGCCTGCCCGCGCAGCCGTTCCGCACCGATAACTGGTGATATGAATTGCAACCCGATGTCGATTTCTCCTCACTTTTGTTCCCTTCGGATGCCTCTTCTTTTCGGGAGTTGCGCGATGGTTTTCCTCATTACCGGCGCTGAGGCGGATGTCCGCTTGCCCCGACTTCTTGGCGACAACATGGTGCTTCAGCGCGACCAACCGATCCCGGTATGGGGCTGGGCTGCGGCCGGAGAAAAGGTCAACGTGCGGCTTGGCAAGTCCTCTGTTTCCGCCACCGCCGCCGCTGATGGCAAATGGTCGGTCAAGCTGCCGAAGATGTCCGCGGGCGGGCCATTCAAAATGACGGTGACCGCTGCCAATACGATCACCCTTTCCAACATCCTGGTCGGCGAAGTCTGGGTGTGCTCGGGACAATCGAACATGGAAAAACCGATCGGCATTCACCCCGGTCAACAACCGTGTCTCGATCATGAAAAGGAAATTGCCGCCGCCGAGTACCCGCAGATCCGCCTGATGGAAGTGCCGCCTGTTTCATCCGCTACGCCACTCGACGACATCGCCAACGCGCAGTGGCTGCCTTGCACGCCGCAAAACATCGCGTTGAAACGCGGCGGCGGCCACGGGTTCTCGGCCTGCGCGTATTTCTTTGGTCGGGAACTCCACAAGGATCTGAAGGTTCCGGTCGGTTTGATCGCCGCGAGTGTCGGCGGCTGCCCGTGCGAACCGTTCACCCCGCCATCGGGCGATCGCTGGCTCGGTATGATTCATCCGCTGACGCCCTTCGGCATCCGCGGCGCGATCTGGTATCAGGGGGAATCCAATCTCGCCAATGGCATGCTGTATCGCAACAAGATGAACACCCTTATCACCGGCTGGCGCACGGCATGGGCACAGGTGGACTTTCCCTTTCTCTATGTGCAGGTGGCCTTGTCGAAATACACCGACGATGTGGAAATGGCACCGCGGCTTTGGGAAGCGCAGACCGCCACATTGGCTGTTCCGAATACCGGCATGGCGGTCACCCATGACATCAGCAGTTACCCCGACTGCCACGCAACCAACAAACAGGAGGTCGGCCGACGCCTCGCGCTGTGGGCTCTGGCGAAAACATACGGGAAACCGGGATTGGTTTGTTCGGGGCCGATGTATCATTCGATGGAACCCGGCAGCGGTGCGACGGCGGGAAAAATCCGCCTGCATTTTGATAGCATCGGATCCGGCTTGACGACCCGCGATGGCAAGTCGCCCGACCAATTCACCATCGCCGGTGAGGACGGGAAATTCGTCGAAGCCAAAGCGGAGATCGATGGCAAAACAGTGCTGGTTTGGAATGAGACCGTCGCCAAACCCGTGGCCGTGCGCTGCGGATGGCGGCAGGATGTTTCCCCGAATCTCATCAACAAGGAAGGTCTGCCGGCACCCTCGTTTCGCACCGACCGGGGGAACTGAAATCATTTTATGAAAACAACACAACTCGGAGTATTGCTGGCTGTCTGGATTTCGTTAGGGTCGACGGATTTTTTTGCACACGCGCAGGATGTGCATGCGCCACTGGTCCTCACCTCGCCCGTTTCGCGCCAGGTGTTCCAGTGCGACAAGGACGACCGGGCGAAAGTCCTGATCGAGGGCACGATCGCCGAAAAGGCTGATGTGATCGAAGCCAAGGTCGTGCTTGCGGAAGGAGCAAAACGCGGCACGGCTGTCGATTGGCAGAACATTCTTTCTCCGCGCCAAGGTGTCGACAGAAAATTTTCCGGTCAGCTGACCTTGGCGGCCGGCGGTTGGTATCAGCTCACGGTGCGCGCCAAGATGGGATCCCGGGTGATCGCCGAACAGGTGCTCGACAAAGTGGGTGTCGGCGAGGTGTTCATCACCGCGGGGCAGTCGAACTCCGCGAACTTTGGCAATCCCCAGCAGGAGGCCAAGGATGATCTCGTGGTGTATTTCGACGGCAAAAATTTCGCCCGCGCGAAAGACCCGATTCCCGGTGGTTGCGGCGGTGGCGGCAGTCCCTGGGCCTTGCTGGGCGACCGCATCGCCACTTCCCGAAAAGTGCCGGTGTGCTTTCGTTCGGCTTCGCTGAACTGGACCGAGGTCGCCGCCTGGCTGCCACCGGACAATGTGTTGTACAAAAATCTCTCGACCTGCGTGAGCGCCTTCGGCAAGGACGGAGTGCGCGCCGTGCTCTGGCATCAGGGCGAGTCCGATACCTTGGTGAGCACTTCCGCCGAAACCTATTGCGAGCGCGTGAAAACGATCGTCGAGACCCTAAACAAGGATGTCGGCTATCCACTTCCCTGGTTCGTGGCGCAAGCCTCCTTTCATCCGGGATCGCAGGCGCCGGAACAGGAAAAGGTGGCCAAAGGGCAGCAGATGTTGTGGGCCAAAAAGATCTGCTTCCGCGGACCGGTCACCGATGATCTGTTGGGCGCGGAATTCCGGCACGACGGTGTGCATTTCAATCAAAAGGGACTGGAGAAACACGCCGAGCGATGGTTTGAGGCTCTCAGTCGCGAATGCAAATGGTAATCAGAGCCCGCCCGATAGCGGCGCATTTTCCCGACTTTTGGCACGAACAAACTTGACAGAAGGGGTGGGACAGCCAGTTTCGAGTTTGCAGTCAATAAGGCAATCAACAGCGGATCAAGAGGAAGCTCAACTGAGGAAGTCTTTTCTCCGTTGCAACATTTCCCCTGCCCTTCAAATCCACAGCTACCAAACACCAAACTCCCAGCAGATATGAAACGCAAAAACGCATCGATTCCACGGGAGGAACCCGAAAGCCAAAATAAAATCAGCCGTCGTACGATGCTGAAATTCGCCGTCTCCGGCAGTCTCGGCGGTCTGGCCGCAGAGCCTCTACTGCTGTCGTCAGCGGCGCAGGCGCAGACCTTGCCCCCGGCCGGACTGGCGCAGGACATGGCCACCGCCGCCAACGCCTTCCTGAACTCATTGAATGCCAAAGCGCGCGGGAAAGCCGCGTTTGTCTTCTCGAACTCCGAACGTTTCCGCTGGCATTGGACAACGCCGGATGGATTTTCGCGCAATGGACTGCCGCTCAACGAGATGAGCGCCGAACAAAAAACGCTGGCGCTGTCACTGCTCCGCTCAGGTTCATCCAAATCCGGTGCCAAGAAGGCACTGGAGATCATGGCCTTGCAGACCGAACTCAAGAGCGACCCCGAGGACTATTACGTATCGATCTTTGGCACGCCCGGCGGCGCGGCCCCATGGGGCTGGCGTTTCGAAGGCCATCACCTGTCGCGACAGTTCACGGTGGTTGCCGGGAAAGTCGCCGTGACTCCTTTTTTTCTCGGTGCCTGGCCGACGCAGACGGCTGCGGGTGCCCGCGCCATGCCGCGCGAGGAAGATGCGGCCCGCGAGCTGATCCAGGCGCTGGAGGGAAGCGCGCGCGAAACCGCGCTGTTCCAAGCCGCCTCACTGACGGCTCACGTAACCGGCAACGATGCCAAAGTCCGTCCTCCCGAGCCGGTCGGAATCTTGTACAGCGAGCTGAAGGATGCGCAGCGCAGTCTGGTGATGGAACTGATCCGGACGTATCTTGACGTATTGCCCGAGACGCTCGCCAAAGCCGGGCTGGAGCGGATCACCGTTGCCGGTGTTGATAAGATCCGCTTCGGCTGGGCCGGGAGCCTGGAACCGCGCCAACCCCACTATTACCGGCTACAAGGGCCCACTTTCCTGTTGGAGTTCGACAACTCACGCAACAGCGGCACGCACATCCACAGCGTCTGGCGCGACTACGACCAGGATTTTGGCTATCACCTGCTCTAGTGCAACCCACCACCGTAGCGTGGTTGAGCCACCGGGATGCCGGAGTGCGGGGTCCGCCTCGGATCATTTTCCGAGTTGTCGGCATCGCGTTGTTGTAAAGTTCGCGCAAACCCTTGCAGACCTTGAGGCGGAAGTTGAGGGGCACGTTGAAGTTCCACGCGTGAAACGCACCCGACTTTCCACCGAGGAACTCGCAAACGCTGAGTCGGCATCGCTAACGGCGGGCGGACGAAAACTCTCAGATATTGTATCACACTGCCTCAGCCTTGAATCGAGAGCGAAGCCCAAGGGCATTAACCTCAACACTGTCTCGGGCTACAGCCTGCCAAAAGCAGCCATGACAACTGTGACAAGCAGTAAAATTGGTTGACAACGCTGTGATCTGTCGCTGGCCTAGATTAGCTGAGCCGGAGGGTAATTCTTTTTACGGCACGAGCACCGACTGACGCGGGCGCATTTTCCCGACTTTAGTATTGCCGCCGGCCTTCGCGCGGATAACATCCAAACCTGAGCGGTCTGAATCCGCAGGTCGTTCGATAACTCCAAATTGTTCCCCATTGATGAAATCCATTCTTCTTTCCGGCATCGTTAGTCTCACATCGATCGGCGCACTGACCGCCGCAGAACCGGCAGCCGCACCGCCGGCACCGAAGATGATTTTTTTCCTCGGCGACAGCATCACCAAGGCCGGTGGTTACGTCAGGACGATCAAGGACGAGATGGGCAAACTCTATCCGGCCAGTCCCCCGCAGATTCATAATTTCGGTCACATGAGCGAAACGGTGTCGAACCTGAGCGAAGCCTATCACCCCGGCCGCCGTCCCTGTGTGCTCAACTGGATCGATCAGGTGCTTGCCGAGAAACCTGATTACGTGGTCGCGTGCTATGGCATCAATGACGGCATCTATCATCCACTCAACGAAAAACGTTTCACTGCTTACAAAACCGGCATCGAAACCCTGATCAAAAAATCCAATGCCGTTGGTGCGAAACTGATCCTGCTCACCCCGCCTCCCTACGCCAATCCGGGTCCGCCGTTTCCCGAGGGGACCGATGCCGCGGGCCGTGCGGCATTGTTCGCGAAAGCAAATGCCGAGGCTGAAATCGAGGCGGAAAAGGACCCGAACAAATTCGGCTATCGCAGCGCCTATCAATACTACGACCACGTGTTGGAAACCTACTGCAAGTGGTTGTTGACCCTCGATGGCAAGGACGGCGTGAGCGTGGTGGATATCCGCACGCCGATGCTGGCAAGGATCAAGGAAACCCATGGCGGCGATGCAATCCATCCGAATGGCACGGGACACGCAATCATGGCCGAAACCTTCATGAAAAAATGGCCCGCGATCTTCGCCCAGGCGAAGGCCAAGGCGCCGTGAGGTTTTGTTGCGCAGCTGGTAAAGTTGCTTTTATCATCGTCGTGGGCAGGGAACGCTCTCCGAGGATTCCGGTGGGGGATGGTTGCGCATCGGCCTGACGTGACCTTCCTTCACCCAGCGCATTCGTTTGCAAAAAACGTCGGTGAGTCAGGAAGGATGATCATGACCAAACCATCCCGCCCCCGCCGGAACTTTCGGAGAAATTTCCCCGCCTGAAAGGCAATGATCGCGGATTCATTCACGAAAGGCAAGCTCCCCGGGGAGCCGGTTGAATTTTCCCGGTTGTAAGTTTTGATTCTTTTTGTGATGATAACAACGTGCGACCGCAATCAAGATGTCCACATATTCACATCATGAAACAATCCCTGTCCTTCCTTACTGCCATCGGCATCATCGCGTTGTGTTGCGCCACACCACTCATTGGCGAAGAAAATGCGCTCACCGCCGAGCAGAAAGCGCAGGGCTGGATTTTGCTCTTTGACGGCACGAGCCTGAAGGGCTGGCACGCGACAACGCAGACCGGCCACAGCAGTGCGAGCGGGCACAAGACCGGCGGTCGCTGGGTGATCGAGAACGGCGCGATCATCGGCAGCCAGGACATCCCGGGCAATGGTGGGATTTTGCTCACCGACGAGTTGTTCGGCGACTTCGAGGTTTCCCTCGAAATGAACAACGACTTCGGGCCGGACAGCGGATTGTTTCTGCGCTGCGATGAAAAAGGCACAAGTTATCAGGCGATGATCGACTATCATGCCGACGGCAACCTGATGGGCTTTTATGGCGAGGGGGCGCTCGGTGGCAAACCGCATGTGTTCAACTTTGCCTTTCTGAAAGAACCGGGTCAGATCAAAATCGCGGCCGACAACAAGGGCGTGAAACCGGTGATTCCCTTTCCGATGTCGGCCGAAGAGTGGCCGAAGTTCTGGGTTCACGGTCAGTGGAATGAACTGCGCGCGCGCATCGTCGGCAATCCGCCGCACATCACCACCTGGATCAAGGGAGTCGTGTTCATGGACTGGACCGAGACCGAGAAACGCCATCCCGACAAGGGCGGCATCGGTCTCCAGGTGCATGGCGGCGGCGATTTCACCAAGCAGTTCGTCCGCTATCGCAACATCCGCGTCAAACGACTTGAACCACTGAAATAACAGGCAGGGAGCCGGTTTCGCGCGCCAATTGTCAAAGAACGGTTCCTAGCTTTTTTTGAAAACAGTCAATTCTCAATGGTAAAAAAACTTTTTCGAGTTTGTAAATTTTTTTTTACTGTCGGTGCCTGAACAAAACTAGACAGCGACGGTTCAAAACTGGATTTCTTTGTTGTTGCAAGGTTTTTCCTTGGTTTGGGCGGCCAGTCTCGCAAGCTCTTGCATCTTGCGCAGGATACGGCTCTGCCGGAGGGCAACCGGAGCGGCGTGCGATGCGAATTG
>CAMAQB010000099.1 GCA_945860285.1 Akkermansia muciniphila
CCCAGATTACTGTTCACAACCAGTATCAATAACAAAATCATAGCTGTGGAACAATTGACTGGATTAGTGTAGAGAATTTGGCATACTCATCCCATGTCAATCACGCAAAAAACAGCCCCATTCTTCCTACGAAGGCCTGTTTTTTACACGTAATTGCAGGCACCTTGTTGACGACCGGCGCGGATCAAACCTTCGGCCTTTACGGGCTCCAGATTGAGTCGCTCGGGTCATCTCCCTCCGGCTACAGCACCTGGGCTGACACCTATGCCGGCGGCGGGCTTCCAGGCGAAGATTACAACAGTGACGGAGTGGAGAACGGCATTGCCTACTTCATGGGCATGAATGGCCTCGCCACCAATCCGGGCGTGGTCGGCGGTTCGGTCACCTGGCCTTATATCAATGCCGTCTCTTCTTACACGGTGCAGACCTCCGATGATCTCTCCCCCACGGGGTGGACCGATGTGCTACCGGACGATCCGAGGCTCCACGTCACCGGTGTTGGAGGATCGGTCACCTATGACCTTCTGCCTCCTGGACCAGGCAGGCTGTTTGTCCGTATGGTGGTCACTCCCTAACGAAAACGATGCGCAGACCGGAGGGCGGTATCGTCCTCCGGTCTTTTTTTGGCTTCACGGTTTCAGCAGTCGTGCGGCTTATGCCATGAGGAGTCACTACATTGCCAAGTTGCACGGCCCCTCCGGACATCCTCCTGCCCGTACAATGCAAGCGGAAGAATGGCAATCATGTGGAAGAACATCTCGATCGCGCTTGCCGACGGTCATTCCGCGCTTAATTTCTATCAGAACTCCGGTGGAAAACACCTTGCCAGCGCCCCCCTTGGACAAAATGGGCGTGACCCGAGCTGCATTCATTCCATATAACCCAGATCCGCAAATACGGCTGGTATGCGTTCAGAAATGGTTCCGCGCTTACGCCATTATTGAGGACCAAAAGGACGACCGCGCACCACCCGATGTCTGCGACCCGGTGCGCATCAACCTGGTCTGCGCCTTGCTCTTGACGTTAGATGTGCAAAACACGCGCGCGGGAACAAGTTGCAAAAAGACAACAAAAAGCAACAGTAACCACAAGCAATTCCGCGCCCACGGGCAAGGACAGGTAGAGCAAAGCATATCAACAATACTCAACCGCCACCAACACACAGGCGCGAGAAGCACGAGCAGCAAAAAAACCCAACAATGTGCAACCACCACCTGCTAATTCACGAGCGCGAGAAACAAAGCCAAAGCGGCCAGGACTAGAAAATCTACGACATTTGCAGAAGTGCACCGGGGCTGCACAGGGACAAAAAGCGAGTGTCGTACTGGAGAAAATTGCACCGTTTTTGCACCGCTGCGATTTTCCCTAACAACAAAAAGGGAGCCCGGAGGCTCCCTGATCGTTGACACTGAAATGGTGGGCAGAGATGGATTCGAACCAACGTAGGCGTGAGCCAGCAGATTTACAGTCTGCCCCCTTTAGCCACTCGGGCATCTACCCCTTATTTCGGTGGACGGCGAATGTGCCCTTGCGCCTGGCATTTTGGCAAGAAGAAAAATCATTCGCGCGAAAAATTGTGGCTTTTCCGCAGGCAGTTTACTTCACCTCGATGATCACCCGGCCCTTGCCTTCGGGATCCTTCTCCGCATCGTGACGCCACAGCACCACGAATCCTTCCATCGGACAGGAGGAAATACCGCGCGGATTTTCCATCCTCATGATCCCAGGGCCCTCAAGTTCGAACTTGAAGCGCTTGCCCGCAAATGGCTTCATCTCCACCTCCACTTTGGTCAGACCCTTGCCGAAAACGTTTTCATCCGTAAACTTCGCCGCCTTGTAACTACCAATCCTCCCCCGCTCCTTGTCGTCCCTGATAAACTCAATGCGATCCCGGTCCGTTTCATTCTTGAGCTTCTCCTTGTCGGTATACATGTACACATTCTGAATCTTGGTGCGAATTTGAAATTCCAGCGGAGTCTTCAAAGCACCAGGATTGAGGATGCGGCCGCCAAGCATCACTTTGTCGCCATCAAAAGCCACATTCATCTCGAATTCGGCACCGCCGGTGACCTTGCCCCGGTAGCTGATTTTTTCCGCTTTGGGATTGGGTTTGTCCGGGGAGATCAGCGATTTTTCATCGATCTTCTTCACGATCGACCGCGGTCCGACCACCTCGCAGACCGCCGGCGAGATCAGGATGGTTTTGACCATGCCCATGGCAACACCCTTGTCGTTGATGACCTCGATTTTCATTTCCCCATCCTGCATCACTCCGAATTGGAAATCGCGCCGCTCGTAACCGACGAAATGGCCCAGCCATTTTTTATCCTGCAGGGTCGGCAGTTGAGCGGCACCGGGAAGGCAGAGGGCGGCGAGAAAAAAACCACAAAGCTGTTTTGACATAAACATGGCGCAATTTTATAACGAGTCTCTCAAATATCCAGAAATTTTCACGGAGAAATCATGACCGCCGAAAAACTCATTGAATCGACCCGGACAGACGCGGAACCGCCCGCGCCGTTGAACCCTGCGCTGCAGGCCCTGTGGCTGAGCAAAGCCGGTCGGTGGGATGAGGCGCATGAAGCCTGTCAGCTCATCGCCGACCCCATCGGCGCGTGGATTCACGCGCACCTGCATCGCGAGGAAGGCGACCATGGCAACGCGGCGTATTGGTATCATCGCGCTGGAAAATCCGTGCCGCCGCGCTCACTGGGCATCGCCGAAGAGTGGTCACAACTGGTGCAACAACTCGGGTAATTCAGATCACGGCCGCACCGGAATGCCATGATCGGCAAAATGCTTTTTCGCCTCGCCCACGGTGAATTTGCCGAAGTGGAAAATCGATGCGGCCAATACGGCGTCGGCATGCCCCTTCTCGAGGACCTCGACCATGTGATCGAGGCTTCCCGCTCCACCGCTGGCGATGACCGGTATGCCGACCGCCCGCGAGACAGCGGCGGTCAGATCGATGTCGTAGCCATTCTGCGTGCCGTCGGCATCCATGCTGGTCAGCAGGATTTCGCCGGCGCCGCGCTCGTAGACTTCCTTCGCCCAGGCCACGGCATCGAGTCCGACCGGAGTTCGCCCGCCATGGGTATAAACGCCCCATTTGCCCGGGCCTTCGCGTTTCGCATCGATGGCAACGACAATACACTGACTGCCGAAGGCCTTTGCTCCGGCATCGACCAGCGATGGTTGATTGACCGCAGCGGTGTTGATGCCCACTTTGTCGGCCCCGGCGTGCAGCATTAACCGCATGTCATCGACCGTGCGGATGCCGCCGCCGACGGTGAGCGGGATGAAACAATGCGCTGCGGTGCGATGCACCACATCCGCCATGGTCGCGCGATTGTCCGATGATGCGGTGATGTCGAGAAACACCAGCTCATCGGCCTTCTGGGCATTGTAGGCCATCGCGCACTCCACCGGGTCGCCGGCATCGATCAAATCGACGAAATTGACCCCCTTCACCACGCGGCCGCCGGTGACATCGAGACAGGGAATGATGCGTTTTGCCAGCACGCCGCAAATGCAATGCCAAAGACGCCCTTCTGGCAAGCCATGATTTATCCGGAAAAGATTTGACCATTGTGCTTTCCAGGTGCGTGGAATTCGCTAGGCTGGGACCGCCATGAACTTTCCGTTATCGCTCTGTTTCAAACTTTTCGCGTTTTCTCCGCAAATTTTCGTGTCCGATGCCGCGAACGCACCGCTGTTGTTCGTGAAGCAAAAACTCTTCAAACTGCGGGAAAAAATTGAAGTATTTCGCGATGAGTCGAGGAGTCAATTGATGTGCACCATCCAGGCCGACCGCATCATCGACTGGTCGGCGCGCTATCATTTCACCGCAGCCGACGGCAGCGCGCTCGGTTCGGTCGGACGCAAGGGCATGCGCTCGATCTGGCGGGCGCATTATGAAATTTTCAACCCCGGCGATGCGGTCAGCGATTTTGAAATCAAAGAGGAAAACCCCTGGGCCAAAGTGGGCGACAGTTTTTTCGGGGAAATTCCGATCCTCGGCATGTTTGCCGGTTATTTGTTTCATCCGCGGTATCTGATCACCCGCAAGGCGACGGGGCAGCCGGTGTTCCGCTTGAGCAAACAAAGCGCCTTTTGGGAAGGCCGGTTTTTGATCGAAAAATTCGGCGAGGCGAGCGAGAAGGAGGAAACGACACTCACCCTCTCGCTGTTGATGCTGGTCTTGCTGGAAAAAAACCGCAGCTGATGCTCAGCGACCGATGTCGTAGACCAGCACTTTTTTGGTCAGCGGCAGCAGCACCTCGTTGACTTCTTTCATGTGGCGGGGATCCTTTTCATAAGCATGCAGCGCCGCGACACTTTCGAAGCGAACAAGCAGACCGAAATCAAATGAGTCGTCCACCACCGGGCGATCGCTCGGCACGGCCTTGCCGTAATCCAGCGAATGAATGCCGCCGATCACCCGTAGGCGATTGGTCGCGTCGACGATTTTCTGGCGTTCCACCGGATTGTTCGGATGTTTCATCCAGAAGAACACACAATGGTCGACCGTGCCCGGGGACGCGGGCGGGGCGATTCCCGCACAGGAGGAAAAAACAACAGCGGCACATAGCAGGATGATTTTTTTCATGATATTGGTCAATTGTCGGCGGCACGGTGACAAGCAAGCCTGCTTTTGGCGAGAACGAAATTCAAACGGTCATGGACGTGCGGGTATCTGAAAATCCCCCAACAACGTCCAGATCGACCAAGGTGGGGAACTTTTTACATGCCGCAGTATAAGGAGGGGAAGCACTCCGGGCGTTCTGGAAGCGGGCAGACCGCGCAACATGCGTTTGCGAAATAAATTTCACCCTGCATCTGTCTCCGCAGTCAGCATCGATGAACAGGAAAGATGTTTCATGATCAAAATCCCCTTTCTTATCAGGCGCTTTTGGCGAAAAAACCCCTTGGTGCCGATACTTCGCCAACTTGATCGCCACGATCAGAAAAGCACGGCGATCAAGCAAGGGAAAGGATTGACAAGAAATGTCGCAATCAAAAAGGCGATCTCCGAGCGTTCCGGTGGGGGAAGGTCGCGGATCACCCTTACCTGATCTGCCTTCACCCCAGGCTCTCGTTCGTCAACAAAGCGAGTGAGTTAGGAAGGATGATTACCCGTCAACCATCCTGCCCCCACCGGATCGCTAGCAGCCTGTCGGACTTAGAAAGCACAAGATAAAGCCTGTCTGAGCGCCTTCGATACAGCATGTTGTGGCGGCAAGACCCCATACTAACCGTTAGATTTCCTGATATACATTAATTTCAAAAATTAGTGAAAATCAACTACCAAATCAAGTGTTAGCTCGACCTGAAAGTCCACATATTGATTTTGAGCGGAATTTTAAGTCAGACAGACTGCTAGGGACAGCGTTCCCTGCCTTTGAGCATCTCCCTGGCTTGATCGCCACGATCAGAAAAGGCGCTTTTGTCACTCGACAATCCATACGTCTCCCACTAGCGTTCGCGCGCCATGGCAAAATTCCGCGTTCTCGTTTCCGATCCCATTTCTGAAAAAGGTGTTGAAGCGCTTGCTTCCGCCTCGGAAATTTCCGTCGATTTCATCACGGGGCTGCCGCCTGAGGAACTGCTGAAAATCATCGGCGACTATCACGGTCTGGTGGTGCGTTCACAAACGAAGGTCACCGCCGAAGTATTCGCCGCCGCCAAAAATCTCAAAGCCATCGGACGGGCCGGAGTAGGGGTCGACAACATCGACCGGCAGGCCGCCACCGATCACGGTGTCGTGGTCATGAACACCCCCAGCGGCAATACCATTTCGACCGCTGAACACGCCTTCACTTTGATGCTGTCGCTGGCCCGCAACATCCCGCAGGCTCATGCATCGATGATCGCCGGAAAATGGGATCGCAAATCCTTCGAAGGCAGCGAAATCAACGGCAAACGCCTCACCATTCTCGGCATGGGGCGTATCGGCACCGAGTTCGCCAAACGGGCCCAGGCCTTCGGCATGCATGTCACTGCCTACGATCCATTCTTCACCGCCGCACGCGCTCATGCTCTGAAGGTTGAACTGGCGGAGACTGTCGAGCAGGCATTAACTGGTGCCGATGTCGTCACACTGCACATCCCCCTCAACGACGAGACCAAACACATCCTCAACGCCCCACGCCTGGCGCTGATGAACAAAGGCGCGCTGGTAATCAATTGCGCCCGCGGCGGTCTGGTGGACGAAGCCTCCGCCAAGGACGCGCTCGATTCGGGGCAACTGTCCGGGATCGCGCTCGATGTCTATGAAGTGGAGCCCCCACCCGCCGATCTTCCCTTGTTTGCCGCGAAGCACACCGTGTTCACCCCGCACCTCGGTGCCTCCACGGCGGAAGCCCAGGAAAATGTCGGCATCGAAGTTGCCTACCAAGTGCGCGATTTCCTCATCAGCGGCGAAATCCGCAATGCAGTGAACATGCCGAACCTCGATGCGAAGACCATCGCGGAAGTGGGCAAGTACATGGACCTCGCGGCTTCGTTAGGCAAACTCGCCGCCAAAATCGGTCCCGGCCAGGCCGATGCGATCCGGGTGTCGTTCGCCGGACCCGTGGCGGAGCTGGACACCGAATTGATCACCCGCTCGGTATTGACCGGCTATCTTTCGTCGGCCCGCAACGAAGCCCAGGTCAATCTGATCAACTCGCCCGCCGTCGCCAAGGCGTTCGGACTGGTGGTGCAGAAATCATCCGTTGCGATCGAAACGCCCTACAACGAATTGATCGAGGTCGACATCATCAAAGGCAGCGAGGAAATCGCCGTCGCCGGGACATTCCTCGGCACCCAGGCCCGCATCGTGCATATCGCCGGCCACAACGTGGAAACCAACGTCTCGGGGCAATTCCTGTTTGTCGAAAACGACGACCGTCCGGGCATGGTAGGCACCGTCGGAACGCTGCTCGGCGTCGCCTCGGTCAACATCGCCAACATGGCGCTCTCCCGTACCGCCGACCGCTCACGCGCGGTGACCGTCATCGAAGTGGATTCGGAGCCCCCGGCAGACCTGCTGGAAACCCTCCGCAACACCCCGGGAATCCTGCGCGTGCTGGTGATGTCGTTTTAATAGTATCTAGGAACTCAACGCTATCCGCTGAAAAGATTACAAACTGGTTGAAATTCAACTACTCGATAACTTCCTAATTCAACCTTTACCAAAATGATCCAACGTTATGTTCTCAGAAATCACATCATGAGGAATCAGAGCATAAATCCAGGGTTTCCCCTTATGCTTCGATGCATATTCTGACGCGTTTTTACACCACGTCAATGCAGCCTCCTTTTTAGCAATCACATCGGCATCATTCAAAGCTGTCCGTTTCTTTGGCTCCAACATGTAAATTGCATCCTTCGTTTCCGCGACAAAGTCCGGTTGATATTCCGGATGCTCCGCGCCTAACTTGTAAAAAATCTGGAACTGGCCTTTTGCCGGCTTAAACCATTTGTCCGCTTCGCGATCTAAGATCACCGCAAGAATTCTTTCGGCTTCGGAGTCGAATTTCTGGACTGGATAGAGGCACCGTTCGAAACCGCCAAAGAGAAATTTCGCCATGTTGCTCTTGTCCTTGGGAGAAATTTTGAAATCCAGCGGTTCATCCGTGGCAGACGCAGTATAGGCACTTGATTTCAGCTCAGTGAATCCCTTGCTGACAACCACTTCATATTCGACTTTATCGTCTTCCCAGAAATGCTGCTGCATCTGGGCGTGGATGAACGCGGCAATCTCCTTCTGGTGCCGCCAGAGGATTTTTCCTGCATCTTCTTCAGAGAGATAGCTCTTGAAATGGTTCACCGTTTGGTTGGCTAGTTCGTAGAGCAAGTCTGAGTGCTTTTCGTAATCGATGTCATCATAATCTACGAGACCGCTGACGACATAATTCTCTAGGCGTTTCTCCTTGATTCCACCCTTTCCAAGGCCGATGACTTCCGTAACTCCTGTGCGCAGAAATTGCACCCAAAGCTCTTCCGTGATTGGCTGAAAGCTTAGTCCAAAAAGCTCTAGTTTGAACGTGTGAAACCCCGACTTCACTTCACCTTTCGGAACAACAAGAATACGAGGAATGTCGACAGTTTGCTGAACGACCAACTCTACTGTCTTTTTGACGATAGCTGCGATGTCGGGTTTTTCGATCACCCCGTCCATTTCCATTTGTGTCGGGGTAAGCAATGCGGCGACTTCTGCAACTACGGCGGATTGTACTTCCTCGCTGATGAGATAGCTTGAAGTCGGAACTAATCCCGGTTGGCTTTCGAGCTTTTTGATAAAAGTGTAGGCCGCCTGAGCGACTTTCTGTTCTGCAGCCGTTGGAAACACGAGCGTTTGCTTTGTCTCCGCCACATTCGTGGATGCAGTGGCCTGAGAAGGGACAGTGCCGAGTTGACTCGCGAGTGTGCTCTGAGAAATAACGGTCTTGGTCTTTTTCTCAAGATCATCCGGATCGAGCACTACGGTCTGCATCCGGATCATCGAGTCCGGGCGATTTGCTTCATCGACGATTTCTTGGAACTTGTCATGAGCCACGATGTTGAGTCGATCCACGGCTGCCACGCCGACACGTTTCCCATAGGGTAGCCGCAGTCCCCGTCCGATGGATTGCTCGATAAGGACGCGGGCGTTCGCCGCACGGAGTGGGACAATTGTATAGAGATTCGTTACGTCCCACCCCTCCTTGAGCATGTTCACGTGGATAACGATCTCCGTAGGTTCGTCGGTGTGTTCGACTTTGAGCAGACGATTGATCATTTCCTCCTCTGCGGCACCTGTCTTGCTAGAATCCACCTGGATTACCTTTTCCCGATACCTACCATCAAAAAAGTCGTTCGATTCGATGAGAGTTTTGAGTTGGGCAGCATGTGTCGTATCGCGAGCAATCACCAATACAAAGGGCTTAACGATTTCGCGATTGGTTTCACGCGCGTAAGTTTCGAGTTGCACTTTTGTCTGCTCATGAAGACGGACGCCATCGGAAAGTTTCAACTGCTCGATGGCCTCTTTGCTCATTCCAGCGGGATTAAAATTTTTCCTCGTTACTACAGCAGGCTCTTTGACGAATCCATCGGCTATCGCGCGACCCAGCGCGTAGTCGTAAATCACGTTGTTAAACGAGACCGCACCTTTGGCAGTCTCGACGAAAGGAGTTGCTGTAAGTTCGAGCCCAAGAATGGGCTTGAGTTCGTTAATCGCCCGCACTCCTGCGCTGGCGCGATAGCGGTGGGATTCGTCCATCAGCAGTACCAGATCAGGAAGCGCAGCGAGATACTCAAAGTAACTTTCCCCAATGTATTCCGAGAGTCGCTTGATTTTTGGCGCTTTACCGCCACGCACTTCCGAATCGATTTTGCTAATGTTGAAAATGTTGATGCGAACAGTGGTATCAAAACCCGCTAAGTGGCCTTCGGAAACAGAACTAGCCTGCTCGTAAGTGTCCCCAGTGATCAGGTAAGGGACATTCTGAGTAAACTCTGCAATGCCTTTGAAAACATACTTCGGCGTGTTTGGGGTGAAGTCAGTGATCAGCTTGTTGTAAATCGTCAGGTTCGGCGCGAGCAAGAAGAAATTGTTGATGCCATGGGCTAGGTGCAGATAGGTAATAAAGGCACCCATCAAGCGCGTCTTGCCAACGCCCGTGGCGAGCGCGAAGCACAGGGAGGGAAACTCTCTTTCAAAGTCAGTGACTGACGGGTATTCGCCTTGGATGATCTCCAATGCTTCCGCAACTGCCAACGACTTATTCAGCGGAACGATTTCGGTGATGCGCGCGAGAATTTCGAGAGATTGTCGTTGCGGTGCGCGCAGACTAAGGCGTCCAGAGATGGCGTTGATGTGTCGGTTCATGATGTCCAAAGAGGGTGATTGCGCCAATCGGCAGGTAATCCCATCTGGGCGAGTGGGATATCGGGAAATTCGTCAAAGAGAGCAAAAACGCGCACGGACCAACGGTTCGTAGGGCTGATCATGCCGAGCCAGAAGTGACAAATGGTGAGTAGGTAGCCAGTGCGATCATTGGGAATGGCAGGGCTAGCATGCCATAGGGGGAATTTGTTCCGTTGTGGCTTGCTAGCCTTGCCACTTTCTCGGTTCCAAATTCGGTCATGATGGGCACATGCATTGCGCAGCACCATCAATGACTGTAGCCACGAAATAAAGTGTTCATAAGGGAAGCCATAGGCAGAGGCAACTTGCTTTTGCACCTCCGGAGCAACGTTCTTCACCATCGTCAACATTCCTCCAAAGCTCATCAACTCCGCAACCATCCAGATCGGTAACTCCATGTGCTCATCGCCGTATTTTGTGCGGAAGTGCTGGACGAACTTCTCGCTTTTCGCCCGGTCGGTTTCCATCGCTAGCTTGGATCGCCATTTCAAAAAATCACTAGCGGTTTTAAAACCAGGGAATAACCGCTGATCGAGGTATCCGAAAGCTCCCGCTGGTTCAGTGGCGCCTGGTAAAATGTAATAGGTAAGATGATATACCAAAGTGGTGCGGACCGCGACTTCGATTCGTTCAATAGCATCGATAACCAATACTCTCAGACGACGATCAAACACATATCGCCTCCAAACTATGTCCAAAGTGGTTCCTGTCTGGTAAGAGTCATTAGGCAGCCGGAATGGGTAAAGATAGCCAGATAAACGATAGTAGTTCACCGCAGCCAATCGTTTAATCAATTCATCCCGATCTGCGATTAAACCGCGCCCAAGTAGCCGATCGGCCTGCGCTTCGAAAGTGAGAGGCACTTTCTCGTATTTCATAGGAGCCACTCCTTTCCCTGCTTAAAAAAGGGCAAAAAAATACCTCCCGAATTACGCATGCATTTAGAGGCGCGGGAGGTTTGCTGGGGGATGTTTAATGTCGAACAACTGGCATTGCAAGCTAATAGTTCAATATTTTGAACTATTTTTTTGTGATGGCTTGGCGTTCTCATGGTTCTCGTCGTTTTGTTAGATTAAAAAAGTTCCTGCTGCCCTTCTGCTAAAGGAGCTTTGGGGAGGTTTTCTACGCGGAGGCTGTAGTCGTCCTTGCCCCATTCACAGCGATTGAGAACAGCTTTGGGGACCTTTTTCACGGTGAGATTCGGGTAGCCTTCTTTAGCTCCACGGAAGGAGGTGCAGACCACGAGCAAGCTGCGCTCAGTGCCGACTTCATCGCTGAGTTGCTGGAGCTGCGCGTGCGTCAGGCTGGCGGTGGTGGTGTAGATAAAATCCTGCTCGGTGGAGTAGCCGTGCTGCCAATAGAGACTGTCACTCGGGGCATACACAAAACCTTCCAGCTTGCAAACGGCCTCGGCCAACATCGCGGCATTGTATTCCTTGCTGATCACCCAGTTGTCCCACTTGTCTTTTTCTAACAAGGACGGCGCGAGTTTGTAGTAACGGAAGCCACCGCCGCCCTTCCACTCGACCGCCTTGGTAATGCCGCCGGAGTCTTCGCCATCGATGACTTTTTTCATACGCGGAATGCAATGCGTATGGCAATGCTCACCCAACTCAATCCCGATCCATCGACGTCCCATTTTGTGGGCCACCGCGGCCGTGGTGCCGGAACCGAGAAAGGAATCGAGGACAAAATCGCCGGGGTTAGTGGAAATTTGAATTACACGTTGTATTAAGCGTTCAGGCTTTGGAGTAGAGAATGCAGTATCCCTGCCAAATAAAATTTGACTCTCGTGTTTGGCTTCTTGTGAGTGGCCAACTTCCGTATGTGGCCACCACGTCCAAGGTGTCATTCCTTCCATCTCAGCCAAAAATCTTTTCAATGCTGGTACACCATCTCCTTTAGGTCCGTAATACATACGATTTTCGGCGGTAAATTTTCGAAACCCTTCTTCGGTAACACGCCAACATCGACCTGCGGGAGGCGTCACAACACGACCCGAGGGTAAAGTAATTTCATACATCTGATTCGGACGGAAACCTGCTGCAGTAAAATCTGATGCTTTCCATGGACCTCTTAAATCGTGGTCTAGATTTTTGAACTGTTTTGTTTGCGCCTCACCAAGAGGAATTAAGTTTGCAGATTTACTGAATGCCGACGCGTCAAATGCATAACAGAAAAGATTCTCATGAGCATCGCTTATCGCGATTCTAACATCTGGAGCATACCTTTTTTGCCAAACGATGTTGGCGATAAAGTTTTTTCTCCCAAATATCTCATCGCACATCACTTTAAAATAATGCGCTTCATTATCATCAAGAGTGACCCACAGAGAACCATCTATTGTTAGCAGTCTCCTGATGATCTCCAACCTCTCACGAATCAGACTCAACCAAATCGAATGCTCGACCCCATCATCATAATGCTCAAACGCCGAACCCGTATTGTAAGGCGGATCGATGAACACACACTTCACCTTCCCCGCATACTCCTGCTCTAACGCTTTCAGCGCGAGAAGGTTATCGCCAAAGATCAGCTTGTTATCAAAAAAATCATTCTCCCCCACACGATGTGGCGCATGATAGGATTTCTCCGGATCCTCCACCAGAATCCGCGGCTCCAGCTTCGGCCGGTTCTCCTTACCAATCCAAGTGAGTTCAAGTTTTTGTTTTTTCGATGACATGCGTTGGAGTAAAAAGTTATTCAGGTTTCAGAAGAGGGCGGTTTCAGGTTGTTAGCGAATAAAAGTTAGATATGCAGAGGCGGGGATTCATCTAGTCTGGTTTTAGAACAAACTGACTATGAGTGACAAATACCACCGCCTCTGCGCGGTAAACCGTAAGGTAATAGCAAACATGAAGCAAGC
>CAMAQB010000100.1 GCA_945860285.1 Akkermansia muciniphila
AATGGCAGGTTTTTCATCAAGGAACAATACCTCGTGGTGCGCTCGCCCTCCGCGACCTGGAACAATTTCGGATCGTTCCTCGGCCGTCAGAAAGGAAAAGCATCGAGCTACTACCTTGAGGGCAAGGGAAGCACGGGGTTCTTTCAAGATCAATTCCCGGCGGCGGTTTCGAAAAATGGAAAGCCCGTTGAGCAAAACCGGACGGGCGATGTCGGATTCAACCTCGGAACCATCACCGACTTCATGGTGCTCAAGATCACCGTGAATGATGCCGATCCCAATCCGACGAATTATTTCCTCAGCGGCATCGACGGCGACAACTGGCTGTGCAAATTCGATCTTGCCGAAATTCTCGCCTACTCCCGGGCGCTGACGCCGACGGAGCAAACAGCGGTCGAAGGATATCTAGCGAAAAAATATCAAATCAAATGACGAACAATCTAACAAAAGCTTTTCTCGCCTTCATGGCGTTGCTGCATACGGCCACCGCGCAATACCAGGGTTGGCAGCATTCGGGTTCGTTTTTTCTGCTGACCACGCCGGAAGGAGCGAACCTGCCGGCCACCGCTTCGCTGGAGGGATTTCCGTTGTTGCTGCGGCTGGACAAGGATTGCTTTGATTTCAAACAGGCACAGGGCGCCGGTGAAGACCTGCGCTTTGCCGCCGGGGGCAAGCCGCTCGTCTATCAGATCGACAATTGGGATGCCACCGCCGCGACGGCCGCCATCTGGGTGCGCATTCCGACCATCATGGGCAACTCCCATCAGAAGATCGACATGTTCTGGGGCAAGTCCGATGCAAAGAGCGAGTCGAACGGCAAGGCGGTGTTCAATGAAACAAACGGCTACCTCGGCGTTTTTCATCTCGATGATCCGGTCGGGGAAGAGACAGGAAACATCGAAGCCAAGGACCAGGGCACCACGACGACCTCCGGGGTGATCGGCCAGGGTCGTCGCTTTGAACCGGGCAAGGGAATCCATTGCGGCGACAACATCACCACCTTTCCGACCGGTTCCAACCCGCATTCGACCGAAGTCTGGTTCAAGGCGAAATCGGCGGGGGACCGCATCGTCTGCTGGGGCAACGGTGAACCCAAGGCGGTCGTGCAGTTGATCCTCAGCAAACCACCGCGCATGTCGATGGACTGTTACGGGTCGGGAGCGGGGCTCGCGGCGGAGAGTTCGATCCCGACATCCGAATGGGTGCATGTCATTCACACCTGCCAAAAAGGGGATTCGCGGATCTATGTGAACGGCCGCCTTGACGGGGGTTCGACCAATGCCGACAACCCGCTGGACATCAAGAGTCCAGCGCGGATGTGGCTGGGCGGCTGGGGCGGTTATGTTTTCAATGGCGACATGGACGAGGTGCGGATTTCCAAAGTCGCCCGCTCGGCCGACTGGGTGAAATTGCAGTATGAGAATCAAAAAAACCTGCAAACAGTGGTCGGCCCGCTGGTGCGGTCGGGTGGCGAATTCGCGGTTTCGGAAAAATCGATCCAGCTGTTGGAAGGCAAAAGCATCACGGTGCAGGCCAAGGCCGGCGGAGCGGAGAAGCTCTATTGGATCATCAAACGCGATGGCGTGGAAACCATCGCGGCGGCAGACCGCTTTTCCTTCACGCTGGATGCCGGTCGGGTGACGGGCGATACCTCGTTCGTGCTCCAGCTCAAGGCGGTGTTTGCCAAGGATGTGAAAACATTGGACATTCCCGTAACCGTCAAGGAAGACCAGCCTGATCCGGTGGTTTCACTGCAAGCTCCGGCCACTTGGAATGGTCGCGACCCCATCGAGGTCGTTCCACAAATCACCAACCTGCCAACCTTGCAAACCAAGGGCGCCGCCGCCGTGAAAACCCGTTGGAGTCTGGCAGGTCCGGCCGTGATCAAAGAGGAAGTTGAGGGCAAATTGATTCTCCAACGTTCGCAAAACAGCGGCAACCTCACCGTGACCGCAACCATCAGCAACGGCGGCAATGCCGTCACCCGGTCGATCCCGATCACGGTTGCGGAACCCGCGAAAGAAATCTGGATTCAGCGCACGCCGGAGATCGAGGATAAACCGGTCGACAACCAGTTCTTTGCCCGCGACGACAACAACGAGGGCACACTCTACTACAACGGCGCTCTAACAGATTCCGCCGACGCGGTTTTTCTCAAACTTTATGCCGACGACAAGCTGGTCAAAACGGAAAGCCAGAAACCCGGGCAGGATAAAAGATATGCGTTCACCCTCAAACTCAAGGCCGGGTTGGTCAAATACAAGGTTGAGTTCGGAATCAAAAACGGCAGTGGGGAAAAAATCCAGCAGACGGTATCCAATCTGGTGTGCGGCGACGCCTACATCATCCAGGGCCAGTCCAATGCGGTGGCCTACAACTATCATAACAACGACAAACGTCCGGATTTGATCGACTTCACCAGCGATTGGATCCGCAGTTATGGCAGCGGTGGTGAAGCCGGCGATGAAAACGCCACCAATGGCGGCTGGGGAAATGCGGTGATCACCAATCTGAAAATCAATGATCGCGGCGGTGTTCGCTTCATCGGTGTCTGGGGCATGGTGATCGCCAAACAGTACGTCGCCAACCAGAAGATTCCCATTTGCATCTTCAACGGCGCCGTCGGCGGCACCCGCATCGACGAGCACATGCCCGAGGACATCGTGCCCGCCAACAAAAAGCGGCCGATTTATGCCAACCTCAAAAAGCGGGTGGTAGAGGCACGGCTCACCCACGGTATCCGCGGCGTGCTCTGGCATCAGGGCGAAGCCGATCAGGGATTCGACGGCCCCAACAACTGCTATGGCTGTGAAACCTACCAGCAGTATTGGATCGACCTCACCGCGGCATGGAAACAGGACTATCCCAACATCAGGAACTACTATGTTTATCAAATCTACCCCAACGCCTGCTCGCAGGGCGGCAACCGGCACAGCGACAAATTGCGCGACGTGCAACGCTTGTTGTCGCGCCAGTTTTCCAGTCTGAGCGTCATGCCCACCATGAACCTTGCCACGGGGGCAAGCTGCCATTTCAATCTCGAGGACTACGAGAAAATGGGGAGCCTGATGGTGCCGCTGATCGAACGCGATGCGTGTGGTGTGGCATCCGACAAACCGGTCACGGCCCCCGACCTGAAGAAGGCGAATTTTTCGAGCGACAAAAAAGATGAAATCGTTCTGGAGTTCGATCAAGCCATGCTGTGGGACGATGTTCAGGTGGTCCAGTTCTACCTCGATGGCGAGGCGGGGAAAATCATTTCGGGCACGACGACCGGCAACCAGCTCAAACTCAAACTCGCGGCTCCTTCCACCGCGAAGACGATCACCTATCTCACCGACAAAAAATGGGAGCCGAAACTCCTGCTTTATGGAAAAAACGGCATCCCCGCATTGACATTTAGCGAAGTGGAGGTGAAGTGACAGAAGCTCACTTGGATTTTAGTAATTAGCACACAAAAAAATACAATATGATCAATCGCAGAGAAATGCTTCATGGAATGGCGACCGGTGTCGGTGCGCTGCTTGGCACCAGTTTGTTTCCCGACCTTGCCCAGGCCGCTGACACGCCTGTGATTCAAACAGCGGGTGGTCCCAAACGGGTCATTTTCTTTTTGCAAAACCACGGCTTCGACCCGCTGACCTGCATCCCCAAGGACCTGAAGGAAAGTTGCGCGCTCAGCGGGCTGACCCTTGCGGAACCGATGAAGGCTCTGGAGCCATACAAAAACAGGATGCATGTCATCACCGGATTGCATGGTCGACACACCAACCCGGGACACAGTGCGTACTTCGGAGCCCTTGGCGCGTATCGTGGGGGAACCGGTGTGCCGCCGTCCGCCGCGACGATTGATTACGTGCTCAGCCAGTCACTGCCGCAAACGATCATGCCGCCGCTTTGCATAGGCATGGAATCGCTCGACAGCATGAGAGCCCGGCCAACCCTCGCCACACTCTCGGCGGCGGGGCCGAATCAGCCGATCTTCATGCATTGCGACCCCACCATGCTGTATCAACTGCTCTTCGGCAGCATTGCCGAGGGTGCCATCAAACAGCACTACGAGGCACGTTCCCACGTCATGCTTGAAGTCGAACGCGTCGCGCAACTCAAGGCGAAGGGCTTGCCTGTTAGCGAAGGCGAACGCTACGGCAGGTATGTCAGCGGATTTCGCGATCTGAACGGCTTGAATGAAAAATTGTCCAAGATTTCGGATCGGCTCAAGAAATTCGCCCCTAAACTTGACGACCGTTACACCAATCCCAAATTTGAAACCGACTGGCACGATGCCCTTTTGGATGTCGGCATCGCGGCTCTCCAGGCGAACCTGACCAACGTGCTGACGATCGCCTCCGGTTGCGGCGAGTATTTCGGTTCCTGGAAAGGGCTGGGCATCAATGAAGGCGGCCACGGGCTTGGACACATCGATCAACCCGGCAATCCGATCTGGACGAAAATCCGCAATTATAACTGCGAGATGCTGGTCAAGCTCATGAAAGCCCTGGAAGCGACTCCGGAAGGCGCGGGATCGATGATGGACAACACCTTGATCGTCTATTCGAGCAACAATGCGGAGAAGCAGCATTCCGAAGGAGCGACATGGCCGTTTGTGCTTCTCGGCAACGGCGGCGGTCGATTCAAAACCGGTCAATACACCCACATCAAGGAACGGCCGATCAACGATCTCTACACCACCTTCCTTCATGGAGTTGGCGCGCCGGTTGACCGCTTCAACATGGACAAAAACATGGCCAATCTCCACCACAGCGTGATTGGTCCGATCGAGGAGTTGTTGGCGTAGTGCTATGAGAGCCCCCCAGCCGATCCATTTTGCGATTGCGCTCGCCTCCCTGCTTGTCCCGCAAGCGGGTGCGGACGAACTTCGGTATGCCGCTGCGGCAGCCGGCATTCAGCAGGGAATGGCTGAATCCCGAAACTGGACCGATACCGAAGGCAGCACGGTCGAAGCCAGATTCATCCGGCTCGAGGACAGCAAAGTCTATTTGCAGGACAAACAAGGAAAGACCTGGCCGGTCGAACTGGCAACTTTGAGTGCCGCCGATCATGCCTATGTTCAACAAGTCGCCCATACCGGCAAAAACAACGCGGGTGATAACGTCGTAAACAAAGTGGCAGCGGGGGACGCGGGTTTCAAGAAGATGGTCGCACCGTTTCTCGAAAACTACTGCCTGGACTGCCACGATGAAGAGACCAAAAAAGGCAATGTCTCACTGGAGAGTCTCAGCAATGTTTCGGCCGACAATGCCAGTTTGTGGAAACGCATTTGGGAACAGGTGGCGTTAAAGGAAATGCCGCCGCGGAAGAAAACGAACCAACCGCAGTTGATGGAGCGTTGGGAGCTTTCGACGTGGATCACCGGTGAACTGACCACGGCGATGAAGGACAAGGGCGGGTTCACCGAACACATGCGTCCCATCAAGGGCAATCATCTGGATCACGACCTGCTCTTTGGCCCCCTGCCGAAAATACTCGAACCTACATCCACTCCGGCGCGCATCTGGCGCATTCATCCGCAGGAACAAATGGTCCGCCTGAATGATCTCGTTAGCCTGAAACGGAAATTCGATCCGCAGCGTCCGGGTCTCTGTACCCATGGCGACCACATCCCGTCGAATCTTGAAGGGGAAACCAAGGTCTATTTCGGCCTCGATCAATTTCTAGGCGCTTTCGAGGATGCCTACAGCGTTGGTGTCAGCGGGTTCCAGTCCAGCTTTTCCATGGTTCGCGACCATGGCTTGCGCAACTATCCGTTCCTATACTCGGCCAACAGTTCCGAGGCCCTGCAGATTGCCGGTATCGCGGAAAAGGTGCTGCGTTACATGGCCTGCGGCCCCGCGGCCGCGCCCTACCAGTTTGCCGCTGACATCAAGTCGATCCCCGGAGAATATCGGGGGCTGAATCTCATATTTTATACAAAGGAAATCAAACGTCCGCTGACGCCGGTGTACGAGTTGATGAAATCCCCGGGCGTGAGTGATGAACAACTGAAGGGAGTCATTCAATTTCTCTTTGAAGCATTGACATTGCGTCCGCCGACCAAGGAAGAGACCGCTGTTTATCTCGACATCGTCAATCAGTCGATCAAGGAACTCGGCAAGGAGGACGGGGTGATCCTCGGGCTGGTGCCGATCTTCCTCGACCGCGACGCGCTCTTTCGTCCGGAACTCGGAGAGAATGGCAAACCCGACCAGTATGGACGCGTGCCGCTGCAAGGCGACGAACTCGCACTCGCCCTCAACGCCGCTTTCTCCTACATCCGACCCGATAACGATCATCTGAGGACCGCTCTCGACGAGGGAAAACTCAAGACCCGCGAAGATGTCAAACGCGAGGTTACCCGCATCCTCAACGACGACAGCATCCGCAAGCCGCGCATTCTGCAATTCTTCAGGGAATATTTCGACTACGATCGCGCTCCCGGAATCTGCAAGGACCGCAAGTTCCTGGAGAAGGACGGAGGGCATTACGATACCTATTACGCTTCGATGAACAGCATGGTCGCCAATACCGATGCCCTGATCGAACTGATCCTGCGGGAAGACAAAAACGTCTTGAAGGAAATGCTCACCACCAATCGCGTCATTTACCAGCCGTTTACCTCCGGCGCGAATTTTCGGGACGGCATTCTGTTTAAATCCGACATCGGTTACTACATGAATAGGGGAAAGAAATTCGAGGAGTTCGTAAAGCCCGAAAAGATCGAGCCCACCAAGGACAACAAGCTTGTCATCGAAAGGGCAATTTCGGATGCCTACCAGCGGAACATGCTCCACCACATCTTCCCGAACCCCGCGCAACCGATCTACGTGCGGCAGTCGCCATTCGACAAAGGCCGTTTCCCGCCGGCCACGGATGCTTTGAAAGCCATCACCACTGTCGATACCAAAGACCGCCTCGGCATCCTCACCCACCCCGTCTGGCTGGCATCCCATTCCGATGCCATGGACAACCACGCGATCTCCCGCGGACGCTGGATTCGCGAGCGCCTGCTAGGTGATGCCGTGCCCGACATCCCGATCACGGTAGATGCCAAGCTGCCGGTGGAACCCGAGTCCACCCTGCGCGAGCGGATGCGGGTCACGCGCAAAGAGGAATGCTGGCGCTGCCATCAGAAAATGGACCCGCTCGGCCTGCCCTTCGAGAAGTACAATCAACTCGGCGTCCTCCTCGACACCAACCCTTCGAACAACTGGGGCCACCCGGTTGACACCACCGGCGAAATCGTTCTCAGCGGTGATCCGGCGCTGGATGGACCGGTCAAGGATCCCATGGAGATGATCCAGAGGCTCGCGGCCAGCGAACGGGTCAAACAAGTCTTCGTGCGCCACGTCTTCCGCTTCTGGATGGGACGAAATGAAACCATCAACGACGCGCCGATTCTTCAGGAGGCCTTCAAGGCCTACCGCGACAGCAATGGCAGCATGAAGGCGTTGTTGACATCCCTGCTCACGTCCGATGCCTTTCTCTATCGCAAGCAGACCAACAAATAAACGTATCGGTTAACTCATGTCGTCGATCCACCAACTGATCTCCCGCTCGGTATTGCCAAGCCTGCTTTTCCCCCTGCTGACTTCTGCGAGTCATGCGCAAACAAAGCATGGTGGCGCATCCGACTTCACCACCAAGGTCCGACCCTTTCTCGAAAGCTACTGCTTGGATTGTCACGACGAAGAGACGCAAAAAGGAAAAGTCTCACTGGAGAGTCTCAGCGATGTTTCGGCCGACAATGCCAGCATGTGGAAGCGCATTTGGGAACAGGTGGCGCTGCAGGAAATGCCGCCGCGGAAGAAAACGAATCAACCGCCGTTGATGGAGCGTCTCGAACTTTCCAAGTGGATCACCGGTGAACTGACCACGGCGATGAAGGATAAAGGTGGATTCACCGACCACATGCGTCCCATCAAGGGCAATCATCTGGCTCACGACCTGCTCTTTGGCGACTTGCCGAAAAACCTCGAACCCGCATCCACCCCGGCGCGCATCTGGCGCATTCATCCGCAGGAACAACTGGTCCGCCTGAACGATCTCGTTTGCCTGAAACGGAAATACGATCCGCAGCGTCCGGGACTCTGGACCCATGGCGATATGATCCCGTCGAACCTCGAAGGGGAGACCAAGGTCTATTTTGGCTTGGATGGCTATCTGGGAAGTTTCAGTGATGCCTATTGGGTTTCGGTCCCCGGATTCCCGGCGAGTCTGTCGATGGTCCGCGACCACGGCTTGCGCAACTACCCTTTCCTTTACTCCGTCAATAGCGCGGAGTCCCTGCAGATCGCCGGCATCGCGGAAAAGGTCCTGCGTTTCATGGCCTACGGCCCCGCAGCCCAGCCCTATCAATTTGCGGATGATATCGAACAGGTCACCGAGGGTAGGGGGCTGAATATTATCTTCTACAAAAAGGGAATTTATCGACCCCTGACTCCGGTCTATGAGCTGATGAAAACACCAGGCGTAAGCGATGAGCGTCTTAAAGAAGTCATCACATTTCTGTTTGAGTCCCTCACGCTGCGCCCGCCGAGTGAAGCGGAGACCGCCATTTACCTGGAAATAGCGAACAAATCCATCGCGGAACTCGGCAAGGAAGAGGGAGTTTTCCTTGGTTTGGTGCCGATCTTTCTTGATCGCGACGCGCTCTTTCGTCCGGAACTCTGCAAAAACGGACAACCGGACAAGTATGGCCGCGTGCCGCTGCAAGGTGACGAACTCGCCCTCGCCCTCAATGCGGCTTTCTCTTACATTCGCCCGGATTCTGATCATCTGCGAGCGGCACTGGCCGAGGGAAAACTCAAGACCCGCGAGGATGTCAAACGCGAAGTTACCCGGATTCTGAACGATGAAAGCATCCGCAAGCCGCGCATTCTGCAATTCTTTCGGGAATATTTTGACTACGATCGCGCCGCCACGATCTGCAAAACCCGGGAGTCCATTGTCGGGGAGGGTGCGCATTATGAATCGCATCCGGGAGTCATGAATAGCATGATTGCCAACACCGACGCTCTGGTTGAGTTGATCCTGCGGGAGGACAAAAATGTTCTCAAGGAACTGCTGACGACCAATCGTTTGATCTATCAGCCCTACACGTCGCGGGGAAAAACTGGTCGCGGCATGGCCACTGACATTGCCTATTTCATCAACCGAAAAAAACCGTTTGTGGCTGTTAAGACATACAATGCAGCAACGGTGAAAAAGGGCGAAGAGGAAAAGGAGCAGCATGAGGTCACCTATTGGAACCAACTCCATCACATTTTGCCCAATCCCGCCCAACCGTTTTATGTGCGGCAGTCACCATTCGACAATGGTCCCTCCCCACCTGCCGTAGACGCCCTGAAGGCGATCACCACCGTGGACACCAGCGAACGGCTGGGCATTCTGACTCATCCTGTTTGGCTGGTCGCACACTCGGATGCGATGGATAACCATGCGATTTCGCGCGGTCGCTGGGTCCGCGAACGTCTGCTCGGCGACGCCGTGCCGGATATTCCGATCACGGTGGATGCCAAGCTGCCGGAAGAACCCGAGTCCACCCTGCGCCAGCGCATGCGCGTCACCCGCAAGGAGGAATGCTGGCGCTGCCATCAGAAGATGGATCCGCTCGCGCTGCCGTTTGAAATGTACAATCATCTGGGGATGCTGCGCGAAAACGAAAAAGGCAAACCGGTTGACTCCAGCGGTGAAATCATCCTCAGCGGCGATCCCGCACTGGACGGGCCGGTGAAGGACCCCTTGGAGATGATCCAAAAACTCGCGGCCAGCGAACGGGTGAAACAGGTCTTTGTCCGACACGTCTTCCGTTTCTGGATGGGGCGCAATGAAACCATCAACGACGCGCCGATCCTGCAGGATGCCTACAAGGCCTATCGCGACAGCAATGGCAGCATGAAGGCCTTGCTGACAACCATTCTCACTTCCGATGCCTTTCTCTATCGAAAAGTGACGAACTGAGTGTGAAACAAAGCAACTGATTGAATGATTCCCGGTGATGGCATTGCGGCTGTGACATCGGTCGCTATGATTTAACGGCGAAGCGGAGTTTGGCGGGAATGGCGCGCGGGTTGGCGCGACGTTCTTCGGGACCAGCGGTGATGACGGCTTCCGAGATTTCGGAAAAAACGCCGTCGCGATGATGCTGCTGAAACGCTTTTTTGACGCGGCGGTCCTCACCGGAATGAAAGCTGAGCACCACGATCCTGCCACCGGCTTTCAGACATCCGGGGGCGCTGCGCAGAAAGGCATCGAGCGCGCTGAATTCCTCGTTCACCTCGATGCGCAATGCCTGGAACACGCGACGTGTGGTGTCGCCCGATTCATCATGCGCGGCATCGTCAATCGCCCGGACAAGATCGTCGGTATTGGAAAAGAATTTACCGGCCAGGAGGGAAGCAAGGCGGTCGGCATGTGGTTCGTCGGCATTTTCCCGCAGCGCAACCGCCAGCCGTTCGACGGAGATTTTTTCCAGCAAGACCGCCGCGCTGATTCCGCGGTTCGGATTCATGCGCATGTCCAGCGGTCCGTCGGCCTTGAAGGTGAAGCCGCGCGCGGGGTCGTCAATCTGCATCGACGAACATCCGAGATCGGCGAAGAGGAAATCGACGGCTTCGATGCCCTGTTGCTTGAGCACCTTGGCTACGCCGGCGTAGTTGGACGGAATCGCTTCGAACACATCGCTGCCGAAGCCGGCCTGGCGCAGTCGGGCGAGGGTTTTCGGTTGTTCGACCGGATCGATGTCCAACCCTAACAACTTTCCGCCGGGGAGAATGCGCTGGAGAATTTCGCGCGCATGACCGCCGAAGCCGAGGGTGCAATCGACCCCGCACTGGCCGGGTTGCAAGTTCAGGGCGTGCATCGACTCCCCGACCAGCACGGGAACGTGCGTTCCGGCCGGGGTTTTGCCTGCGGCGGTGATTTTGCCGATCATTTCCGGATACAGCTCCGGATTGAGTTCCTTGTATTTGTCGGCGAACTTGCGCGGATTTTTGCCCGCGTACCGCGGTCGGCGTTTGTGAGCGGGAGCCGCGGGTTTTTCGGCATCGAATGGCTCAGAACTCATTGTATTTCAGATTGTTGCCGCGCGCTTTTTCCGCCGGATAACGCATTTCATTGCGGGCGATTTTTGCCGCCATCACCTCGCCGAGCTGGAGCCCGAGAATGTCGGCCATTTCGAAGAGCAGAATGCCGACATCGGCGATTTCGGAGGCGATTTCCTCGCGTCGTTCCGCCACCCGTTGTTCGATCTGCCCCGGTTGCTGCCAGACGAAGTGTTGCATCAATTCACCGGCTTCGGCGGCAATGGCTACGGCCATGTCCTTGGGGTTGTGATAGACTTCCCACTGCCGGGCTTCGACAAACGTGCGGATGCGGGCCGTCAATTCCTGGATCGAATCGCTCATGCAAGCAGTGTGGGACCGCCGGATGCGGGAAGCAAGAGGGAAATCCCCCTGTGTCGGCGAGTGTTCAAAACTAGATTTTTTGTCTGAGCAAAACTAGACAGATGATAACGTGAAATGGCCGAGGACCGGCGGCCATGTTAACTTTGGTGAATGATCGGTGATCCAGAGCTTCTGCCGAGGGTGGTAGATGACGGTTACAACCTTACGAGCGGTGGGCGCGATCTCGTAGGATTGTCCGTCAAATTCGATGTAGGGACCGATGTGGACTTTGCGGGTAACGCGGAGTGATAAGTGGAGATCAAGCAAGGGTGATGGTGGCGTTGGCGCGAGATGAGCAGTGCGTTTGCGAAGTTGTTCGTCCCATATTTCTGCAGGGATTTTGCCAGTGGACCGTTTGATGGCGCGGTTCTGGCGGTTGATTTCCATTGGGAGGATGGGATCGGCTTCTTTCCAATCCGTCACACCGGCGTGCGCCAACAAGGTGACGAGTCGCTTCTGGAAGGTTTGGAAGCTGCGTTCTATTTTACCCTTGGCTTGTGGCGTGGGGGCTACGAGGTGGGCGATGCTAAGGGCGCGTAGTGCGCGCTGAAATTCGCTGCGTGGATCGGCGTGATCGTTGCTGGAGCTGGGTCCAAAAAGGCTGAGTCCATCGGTGTAAATGGCGTCTGGCAGTCCGTGTCGCTCGAAGGCCTCGCGGAAGTGTTGAAAGTGGTTCCAAGTGGTGTCACTTTCGACGAAGCGGCCTGCGACGTAGAGTCCGGAGCAGTCGTCGATGGTGAGGAGGAGGGTTTGTTTGCGCGCAGCAGGCCACCATTGATGGATGGAGCTGTCGTGTTGCCAGAGTTCGCCAATGTGGGCGCGCCGAAAGCGGCGGTAGGTGCGCTTTTTGGGTGGCGCTGTGGGCACTAAATGTGAGAGGTGTTTTTTGATGTAGGATGCCACCGTGGAGCGTGA
>CAMAQB010000101.1 GCA_945860285.1 Akkermansia muciniphila
CCTTCCACTGCCCTGATGCTTGTCTTCGCGTTGCCACTCCTGCTCAAAAGAACACAAAAGGTGGCAATGCAAAAAAAATGAAAAAATATCAATTTTTGACTTGCGGGGCATTTAAGAAGTGTTTAACATAACCGCGCTATGAAGCTAATAACATACATCACTACTGCCGTCGCCATGACCGCTGCCGCTTTCGCAGGCTCCAGCCCCGTCATCGCTCCCACCCCACCTCCAGCACCCAGCCTTGGCGGCTGGTTCTTTGGTGGATCCTATGGTCAGCTTGAATCCAGCCACAATGGTGAAAACGCTGTTTACGATTTCGTCTATGAAAATTTCGATGAAAACATTGATGACGTCACAGTCGGCGATATCGACTTCGATGTTTACACGCTCCACGTCGGACGCGACCTGGGCACCCAAGTGATGGGTTGCGATCTTGCCGCCTATCTCGAAGTAGGTTACATGTCAGGCGACCAAACCGCTTATCTGGCTTTTTTCGATGGCGTTAATGATTACTATGACAGCTACGGATTCGAAGTGGTGATCGTTCCGATCACCTTCAACCTCAAACTCGAGCGTCCGATCTACGGACCCGTAAACGGCTATCTGACCGGCGGCATTGGTTATGCTTTCAGCAACCTGGAAGTAAGCGGAGAAAACTCCATCAGCGACGGCGGCTTCTACGCACAAGCCTCCGCTGGTTTGTTGTATAACGTGAACGCCCAGTTCGAAGTGTTTGCCGGCGGTCGCTGGTCCTATCTCTCGGGTCTTGAGTTCGATGACAACCTCGACTTAGAACTCGACGACGAGTTCTCATGGGAAGTTGGCGCACGTTACAACTTCTGATTTATCAATCAAAATTTAACTTACCAAAGGCATGCGCTCCGGCGCATGCCTTTTTTTGTGTCCGGCTGCTTCGACTTCGTTCTTGATATCGCCATACATCCCCGGTATGCCCTTCTAAGTCATCATATCATGAAATATTCTTCACTCGCCGCCCTCGCATCATTGGTTTTGTTCAGCTCCTGTACCAGCCCCACGGGTTCGTCATCCGGCCACGACTACTGGGGACATCGACCCGGACCGCGAGGGTTTACCACAGTGATCCTCGATGCGGGTCACGGTGGAAAAGACAGCGGTGCCACCAGCCGATGGACCGGACAAAGGGAAAAGGATCTCACCCTCGACATGGTGAAGCGCATCAAATCCGAACTGGCCGGCTCCTTTCACACCGTTTTGATGCGGGATAGCGATGAGTTTATCGAACTTGACGACCGGGTGCTGAGGGCGAACCGCCAGGGCAACGCGGTCCTTGTCAGCGTGCATTTCAATAGCGGCCCCCAGCAGGTGCGGGGCCCGGAAACCTATTACTGGCGCGTTGACAGCCACGGCCTGGCGAGCCGATTGCAAGCCGCCATGGAAAATGTCAGTCCCGCCGAGCGCGCCAATCGCGAAAAAGTACGTCGACGCCTGCGCCTGACCCGCAATCCCGAAATCCCCTGCGTGCTGGTGGAATGCGGATACCTCAGTCATGCCTCGGAAGCCCAATTGGTCAGCAACTCGGACTACCGCCAAAAGATGGCCTCCGCTCTGGCCGAAGCGATCCGCACCCAGGCTGCCGTCGGCGACGCCGGAACGGGACCACTGCCGCAACCGATCAATGCCCCGCCCAGCAGGGCAAGCGACGCGCCCGAATAAAAAAAGCGCGGGCCATGACGACCCGCGCTTGGTGCGATTTTGGAAGTTTGGTTAGTATTTCACACTGCAACCGTAGGGCTCGGTTTTGGCCGTTTCGACCGCTTTGCCGTCCAAAACAGCGTCGAGTGCCTTGGCCACATAATTGTCCGAAGTGGCGATGTCCGCTGGTTCGGTGGTTTTCTTGGAGTCGATGGCACCATTGTAAACCAGCACGCCATCCTTGTTGATCACAAACATGTGCGGCGTGGTTTTGGCACCATAGGCCTTGCCGATCGTGCCGCTTTCATCGCCGATCAAATGACTGGCCTTGCTGCCTTTTTCCGAAGAAATTTTCAGGAATGCCTCGTTGTCGGTGAAACTGCCGCTGGCCTTGGTGCCGGAATTGATGGAAATCCACACCACACCTTTTGCCGTGTAGGTTTCCTGGAGTTTTTGCATGTTTTTGGAGCCATAATGCTTCACAACAAACGGACAACCATGGTTGATCCATTCGAGCACCACCACTTTTCCTTTCAATTCCGCCAGGGAAACAGCGGCCCCCTTGGCATCTTTGGCGGAAAATTCAGGAGCGGGTTTACCCACGTCCGCCGCATTGGCGGAGATGGAGAGCGATACGGCGCTTACCAGAGCTGTGAACATGTTTTTTGCGGTCATCATTGTATTTTTTTTGTTTGAGGTTCAATTGGTGCATTGTCAAAGCAATGGATACTGAAAAGTAGGCGCAATTTTTTGCACTGTCCAATCCTATTTTTATCCTTTCTGTTTCCAGGCCACCAGCAGGGCTTTTTTCAGCCCGACACCGGCCACGAGCAACTCCAGCGTATCGATGCGCCTCTTCGCATATTCGTTTTTTTTCACGGTGGTCTCAAAACCATCGGCCGATTTTTTCAAAAGGATCGGTGCGCCGGGGTCGAGAGCCTGCTCGGTGACGGGGAAAATTTCAGCGCCCTCCAGGTCCAAATGTCCGACGCCGGTGAGACGGATGTGCACGTTGCTGTCCTTCTCCTCCACGGCAAGTTTCACTTTTTCATCAACCACCGGCAGCGCCTCGCAAGCTTTGCGGATAAGATCGGCATCGCCCCCCGGCAGTTCAGCCCCCGCGCCCAGTTTCACCTTCAAGCCAGCCTCACCTGGCACGCAGCCTTTGTCGTTGCAGGCCAACCAGGATAACTTGCCTTGAATCTCGACATCGCCACGGGCATCAGCGGCAGCAGTGAAACGAACGGGAACGAGAATTTTTCCCGCATACCCATAACACGACAACCCTCCGGTCATTTCGCGATGAGGCACGGGAAACTGCAGTGGTCCGGCGGTCCAGCCTGGCGGAAGCGTCCACTTCACCTCGGTTTTCATGCCGCCTTCGCCGGGGTTGACCCAGTAACCATGCCAGCCCGGCTCATACTCGATGCTGACCGCCGCCTGCAACGTTTTGCCCGACTGATAGGTCGACGATGAAACCAGCAGGGCGACCCGGGCATGTCCCCCGGCGGTTTCTTCACCCCACGTCAACTGCGTCAGTCCTATCGCCACGATCATCGATTTGTGCATGTGCTTTCCTAGCACGGGACCGCGGATTGCCAATCCCGTATTTTTTCCGGGGCGCATTCGTTCGATTTTCGATTGCCCCTTCGTGGCATCTCCGCTAGCGTGCGCGGCGTCCATGACAATCCCGGAGAAACAAGATCAATTACTCGAAGAACTGTCGTTTTTCCACGATTGGCAGGATCGCTACGAATACGTGATTGCGCAGGGAAAAAAACTCGATCCCCTGCCCGATGCGGCGCGCGATGCGGAACATTTGATCAAGGGCTGCCAGTCACAGGTTTGGCTCGACGCGTCAATCCAGAATGGCCTGGTGGAATTCCGCGCCGATTCCGATTCACTGATCACCAAGGGCATGATTGCTTTGTTTGTCCATGTTCTCAACCACCAGCGCCCCGACGACATCCTCCAGGCGGACATGTCATTCATTGAAAAAACCGGCCTGAAGGAACATCTGGCCCCCACTCGGGCCAACGCCCTTTCCCTTATGGCAACCCAGATGAAACAACGCGCCCTGGCTTTCAGCTCACCGAACCAACATCCATAAAAAATGACTGATCTATTATTCACCGCTTCGATGATGAATTTCTCCTGGCTCACGCAGCCCGATGCCTGGGGAGCGTTGTTGACCCTGACACTGCTGGAAATCGTGCTGGGCATCGACAACATCATCTTCATTTCAATCCTGGTCGACCGGCTTGCCGCGCATGAGCGCAAGACGGGGCGCTTCGTCGGACTGGCGTTGGCAATGGTCGCACGACTGGTTTTGCTGGCGTCGATCACCTGGATCATGAGTTTGAAAAATGATGTGTTCTCTATCCCGGTTCACCCCGTGATCGTGGGCATGTTGCAGGATGAAAACCATCATGACGCAGCCCATGCGCTGGTCAACGCGCAAGGCATCATGGGCATTTCCATAAAAGACATCATTTTGATTCTGGGCGGATTTTTCCTGATCTGGAAGTCGACCAAGGAAATCCACCACAAGGTCGAAAACGCAAACGAAACCGACTCCCATGTCCGCAATGCCGTGGTTTCGCTCGGAGCGGTGCTGACGCAAATCATCCTGATCGACATCGTATTCTCGCTCGATTCCGTCATCACAGCTGTTGGCATGGTCAACGACCCAACCCGGGTCTCGCTAATGATGACAGCCGTGATCATCTCGATTGCAGTGATGATGCTCGCAGCCGGTGCGATCAGCGATTTCGTTTCCCGGCATCCCTCCGTGAAAATTCTCGCCCTGTCCTTCCTGATCCTGATCGGCACGACCCTGCTGGCCGAGGGCGTGGGCTTCCATGTGCCCAAAGGCTACATTTACTTCGCCATGGCCTTCTCGTTCATCGTCGAACTGGTCAACATCCGCGTTCGCAAGGCGGCGCCCAATCCCGAAATCTAACATGAATCTCTGGCTCTGCCCGCTCATCGCCTTTCTCTGCGGCTCGGTGCCCTTCGGCCTGCTTTTCGGAAAAGCCCGCGGTATCGATGTCCGCGAACACGGCTCCGGCAACATCGGAGCCACCAACGTGGTGCGCGTGCTGGGAAAACCACTCGGCATCACCTGTCTGCTGCTGGATGTTCTCAAGGGCTTGATTCCCACCATCATCGGTCTGTCGCTGATCCGCTTTGTCGGGATGAAAAATCCACTGTCGCTCGTTCTGCTTGAGGGTCATGCGGAAATCCATCCCATGCTCACGGCACAGGTCTTTCAGGTGCTGACCGGACTGTGCGCCATTCTGGGCCACAACTACTCACCGTGGGTTCGCTTTCGCGGCGGCAAAGGCATCGCGACCTCCGGTGGAGTCCTCATCGCACTGATGCCTGCCGCTGCCCTGTTGCTGGTCATCATCTGGGCCGTGGTATTCTGGCTGAGCCGCTATGTTTCCGTTGCCAGCATCTGCGCTGCGGTATCAGTGCCCCTGCTGAACATCTGGGGCGCCTACTTCCATGGAAAATTCGCCGACGGCACCTGGAACAAACCGTTGCTGGTTTTCTCAATCCTCATCTCCGCACTGGCCGTCTACAAACACCGTGGCAACATCGAACGCCTGCGCAATGGCACGGAAAACCGCTTCTCGAAAAAAAAATCCTGACGACCATTGCAAATGTCTGCCATCCCGACTTTCTCCTTTTCCTCCATCGCCATCATTGGCTCGGGGTCCTTCGGCACCGCGCTCGCCTTTTTGTTAGGCCCGAAAGTCGCGAAGATCACCCTCATCGGACGCGACCCCCTGGTGGCGGAACAAATCAACGCCACCCACCACAATCCCCGCTATGTCAGCAAAGCACGGCTTGCCGAACACGTTCGCGCTTCGTTGGCAATGGAAGACATCGCCGGTCATGAGCTGTTGATCTTCACTGTGCCGACTTCCGCAACCCGGACAACGGCGGAAGCAGCGGCAAAAATCGGCACACCCGCAGCACTGGTTTCCAGCGCCAAAGGAATGGAGCGGAATAGCGGCGACCGGATGAGTCAAATACTCCGCGAAATTTTCCCCGCAAATCCGCTCGCGGTGATTTCCGGGCCCAACCACGCGGAGGAAATCGCGGCCACGATGGCGACTTGCGCTGTCATCGGTTCGCACGACGCCACCCTCGCGGCGGAACTGCAGAAGTTGTTCACCCTGCCGCATTTCCGCACCTATACCAGCACCGACATCGCCGGAATCGAACTGGGAGGAGCGATCAAGAACATCTATGCCATCGCCGCCGGTATCGCCGCAGGATTGGGGTTGGGCGACAATGCCATCGCCGCATTGATCACCCGTGCACTTGGAGAAATGACGCGACTCGGCATTGCCTTGGGCGGTCAAGCGGAAACATTCAACGGGCTTTCCGGCATCGGTGACCTGATTGCCACCTGCTTCTCCCACCACTCCCGCAACCACCGCGTGGGTCTGGCATTGGGCCAGGGGCGAACTCTTGATGAGGCGGTTGGCAGCATCGGCATGGTGGCGGAAGGCGTGCCCAACACGCTGTCCATTCATGAAGCGGCGCGCAACATCGGCATTAAAACTCCGATCATCGATGCCGTTAACAGCATCCTCTATCAAAGTCGTCCCGCCGCGCTGGCCTTGCGCGATTTGCTTTCCCGTGATCCGAAACCGGAAACCGACTGAATTTTCCGTGACAAGGCGGAATTGCGGTTTATGATGCGCGCATGGCTGAAGAACCGATTATTTGCGATACCAAACCACTTGCTTTGGAAATGGAACCCGGCACCCACTGGTGGTGCTCCTGCGGCAAATCCTCCAACCAACCTTTTTGTGACGGCTCCCACAAAGGAAGCGGCTTGCAACCCGTCAAACTGGAGTTGCTGGAAAAGAAAACCGTGTATTTCTGCCAATGCAAGCATACCAAGAATCCGCCGTTTTGCGACGGCACCCACAAGACTCTGACATGAAAAATGCCGACTGTTTCCAGTCGGCATTGCATGGTTGACCATCGAACGCGAAAGAATCAGTTCGCAGTTGGTGCGGCGAGTGGCTCCTCGACTGCGGTCGTTGTGTTGACAGGCACATCACAGAATTCGATGTAAGCCATCGGTGCGGAGTCGGTCATGCGCGCACCCAGTTTGGTGATGCGGCAATAGCCACCGGCGCGGTTGGCGGCGGCGGGAGCCACGACACCAAACAGCTTCTGCACCACTTCCTTCTGGCGGAGGAATGCGAGGGCTTGACGACGGGCGTGCAGGTCTCCGCTCTTGCCAAGAGTGACGAGTTTCTCCACCACCGGACGCAATGCCTTGGCCTTGCCCAGTGTGGTTTTGATGCGGCCGTGCTCGATCAAACTGCTGGCCAGGTTGGACAACAGGGAACGGCGATGCGCTGCGGTGCGCTTTAACTTTGATTTACTGCTTCGATGTCTCATCGGAAATGTTCTTTCTGGTTGGCGGATAGTTGTTAAATAATTCAGTCGTCAAGATTTTGCGCGATCAGATCGGCGAGTCCCACCTGGGATTCCTCTTCTCCGCCGAGACGCGGCGCGCGGAATGCCGCGGACGCTCCCGAATACAGGGAAGGATCGATCGACATACCGAGGGAAAGACCAAGCTCGACCAGCTTGTCCTTGATTTCGTTGAGCGATTTTTTGCCGAAGTTGCGATACTTGAGCATCTCGGCTTCGGTCTTGGTGGCCAGTTGGCCCACGGTGGTGATGTTGGCGTTGTTGAGGCAGTTGGCCGCGCGAACCGAGAGTTCGATCTCGTTGACGCTCATGCTGAGCATCTTCTTTAGAGCGGCGTTCTCCTCGGTGGACTCGGCCGGAGCCTGGTCGAAGGCCACCAGATTGTCGTCGTAATTCACGAACACATCGAGGTGGTGACGGAGAATCGCGGAAGCCTGGAGCAACGCGTCCTGTGGCGTGATGCGACCATCGGTCCAGATATCGAGCACCAGCTTGTCGTAGTCGGTCATCTGACCTACCCGGGTGGTGTCGACGGCATACTTTACGCGCGTCACCGGCGAGAAAATCGAGTCGATCGCGATCACCCCGATGGCCTGGTCCTTGCGTTTGTTTTCCTCACCGGTGGAGAAACCGCGTCCGACGCGAACTTCGAATTCGCAGTCAAACTTAACTTTGCGGTCAAGGGTGCAAATGAGCTGGTCTTTGTTGACCACCTCGTAGATATTGTCGTCGATGATGTCTCCGGCGGTCACCGGTCCGTTGCGCTCTACGTGGATTTTCAACACCCGCGGCTCTTTGTCGTGATGGATGAATTTGACCTTTTTCAGGTTCAGAATGATGTCCGTGACGTCCTCGACGATGCCCGGCAGGCTGGAGAATTCGTGTTGCACGCCGGCGATGCGGACGGAAGTGATCGATGCCCCCTCGAGCGATCCCAGCAGGACGCGGCGCAGGGAATTTCCCAAGGTGTGTCCGTAGCCACGTTCGAAAGGTTCCGCCACAAACTGGGCATAAACGTCGGTCGCGGTATCCTCGGACTTGACGAGGCGGTTCGGCAGCTCAAATCGACCCAACTGGGTCGGCTTCTTTGTTTCTTCGGTAGCAGTTGTCATGGTATGTATTCGTTGGCCGGGTTACCCTCTTTGCGAGCACGGCTGACTTCAAAAATGAGGACAACCAAGAGGACCTACGGCGATAAACGACTCGCGGGGCGGGGAATTAAGAACATCCCCGACGGTTTGGCAATCAATTTTTTCAAAAAACAGTCGAAAATGAAGCGATTTTTGCATTCAACCCATGTCAATGAAAAAAACAATGGCGCACAACAGAAGTTATGCTAGGCTGCAATTACAAACACCAACACTAACAAAACATGAGCAACTACACATCCAGAAAAAATCTGACCCGCTTCACCTACGAAAACTCCGCTTTTCTCGGTTGGAGACTCTACGTCACCAACAAGGGCAAATCTTTCGTGAAGTATTTTTCAGACAAACAATACGGTGGCCCCAAGGAGTCGCTCGCCGCTGCGGAAGCAGCCTTGAAGGAATTGAAAACGATTCTGGGCAAAGCCCGGCTGGTCAACGGAACCCATTCCGATACCACCGTCAAAAAGGCTCTGAAAGCGATCAAGAACTGAGCATAAGAAAATATTTCTTGCCCTCGGCGGTTATCTCGCTTTCTTGAACCAGTAATGGCTGGCGGTTGCAGGACGGGAGTCATTTGGTATCGCAGGGATCTCCGCATCGCCGATCACTTGGGACTGGCAGCCGCCTCGCAACTATGCGATGCGGTTTTGCCCGTATACATCGTGTCCAATTGGAGCCAACACCACAATTGGACCGGCTCAAAAAGGCAGCAGTTTCTCTGCGACTGCCTGACCTCGCTCGCGGCGGGTTTGCGGGAGTTGGGAGGTCGATTGATCATCCGCTCCGGTCCGCCGCTCGATGCCATCCGCGCTTTGCTCATCGAATCCCGCGCCGAAATCCTGTTTTTTCAAAAAGACCCCGATCCTCACGGCCAGAGGGTGGAAGCCGCCCTATCGGCCATGTGTGCGACCATGGGCGTGAAAGTTCATTCTTTCCACGATGTGAGTCTGCTCGGATCGGAAGAGGTGCTGACAGCGGAAAACATGCCGTATCGCGTTTACACGCCTTTTTCGAAAAACTGGCTGGCCAGGGAAAAACCCAAACCGGTGCCGACGATCCCTTCTCTGCGAACTCCGCCGGACATCGCATCGGAGGAGTTGCCGACCCTGGCGACATGGGGTTTGGCCCCCGAGAACGGACCGCAACTTGCCGCCGGCGAAAATGCGGCCCAACAGCGCTTCGAGATCGCACTGCACCAACGGATCGGCCAATACCATGATCGAAGGGACATTCCCGCTGTTACCGGCACCTCGCGAATCAGCCAGGATCTGCGTTTCGGACTGATTTCCCTGCGCAGCATCGCCGCAGAACTTTCCGATGCGATAAAAAGCGCTTCGCCCGCGGAGCGAACCGGCATCCACACCTTTCTCAAGGAACTCGCATGGCGGGAGTTTTATTTTGCGATTCTCGCACACTTTCCCGAGGTCCTTCAGGAGGAGTTCTCGCCGCAATGGCGGGGACTGCCATGGGATGAGCCCGATGAAAAACTGCTGGCCTGGCAATCAGGCACGACTGGGTTCCCGATCGTGGATGCCGGCATGCGCGAACTTCACGCCACCGGTTTCATGCACAACCGCGTGCGGATGGTTACCGCGATGTTTTTCACCAAGGATCTCCACTACGACTGGCGCATCGGGGAATCATGGTTCATGCAGCACCTGTTGGATGGAGAAATCGCCTCGAACAACGGTGGCTGGCAGTGGTCGGCGGGAACCGGAGCCGATGCGGCGCCGTATTTCCGCATTCAAAACCCGTGGACGCAAACGGCGCGCCATGATCCCGAGGGCATTTATATCAAACGCTGGATTCCCGAACTGGCCGACGTTGATGCCCGCAAGTTTCACTCACCACCGGGCAACAAACCGCTCGCACCGGATTACCCGCTGCCCATCCTCGATCACGACACCGAACGCCTGCGCTGCCTGGAAATTTTCAAGCATCACAAAGCCCGGCAACAATAACGGGTGGATGGCGGCTGTTTTCCGTCAAATCAGCCTGACTTGGTCAGCTTGTAGAAAGGACAAAAGTTTGCCCTCGCTCTCCAACTGCAGTTCCCCTTGGTTGCTGATGCCCCGAACCATGCCGACAATCGATGCCCCGGCGGAAAGGATCCGCACTCGTCGGCCCGTTAGCGCACAACGTTCACGCATCGCCTCGGCAAGAAAGGGAAAGTCCAACTCCACCAAACGGGCGTGATGCAACAATTCTTCGATGCAGTTTTCCAACAAATCCGAAAGCACGAAGTTTCTCCCCGATTCCGCCCGCATCGAGGTGGCGATGTCCGCAATCGACTCCGGAAAAACCGCTTCGTTGACATTGATGCCCACGCCGACGATCACGGAGTCATCAAAGGCCTCAACCAGGATGCCGCAAATTTTCCGGCCCTTGACCATCACATCGTTCGGCCATTTCAATTCGGCCGCCAACCCCTGCCCTTCCAGGACTCTGACAACCGCCAGCCCGCTCACCAACGCCAGTCTCGGCCAGAGGGCACGTGGCATGCCGGGTCGCAAAATCACGGAGAAGGTCAAACCCTCGCCGGGTCCGGACAGCCAGACGGCTCCTCGTCTGCCACGACCCGTCGATTGTTCTTCGGCCCAAACCGTCGATCCTTCCTGCGCGCCCTCAAGCGCCCAGGCGCGGGCCATGTCATTGGTGGAGCCCAGTATGTCATACCAGCGCACCGACCTGCCGGCTGCGGTGAGCGATTCCTTCATGATTCGACAAAATCCAGTGCCAGATCCATCGCCTTGACCGAATGAGTCAGGGCTCCTACCGAAATGAAATCAACTCCCGTCATCGCGATGGCACGGACGGTTTCCAGGTTCACTCCGCCACTCGCCTCCAACAGCGGCAATGTGCGCTGGCCGCGCATTTCGACGGCTACCCTCATGTCAGACAAGCTCATGTTGTCCAACAGGATGTAGCTCACGCCAGACAGACTCAGGAATTTTTCCACCTGCTCCAGACTGTCGGCCTCGATCTCCACTTCCACAGTCGGATGATCCTGCTTCAACCGGTGAATGGCTGCCTGCACAGACTCCAACCCGGCCAGTGCGACGAGATGATTGTCCTTCACCATCGCCCGATCATACAGCCCCATGCGATGGTTCGTCCCCCCCCCCTTCCGCACCGCATCCTTTTCCAATAATCGCCACCCGGGTGTGGTTTTGCGGGTGTCGAGAATGCGCACGCCCGTGCCCTCGACCTGTTTTACATATTCAAACGTAGTCGTGGCAATGCCCCCCAGATGCTGCATGAAATTCAACGCCGTGCGCTCCGCCGTAAGAATGGATCGCGCCGCCCCGGCGATCTTCATGACGATGGCACCGCTGGCGACTCGCGAGCCGTCATCGATCAAAATATCAATCTCCAACGTGGGGTCGGCCCGTAGAAATACCTCCCGGGCCAAATCCCCACCGGCAATGACCCCATCCTGTCGGGCCACCAGCAATGCCGTCGCCCGACGATCGGCAGCAACGAAATAGCCTGCACTCAGATCGCCCGCACCGATGTCCTCAGCCAGCGCCCGATCAATCAGCCAAAAATTTTCCTCATTCACGTCACCTAGCTACCCGGCTCGCCAGAATAAATCAAGCGGGATTTGCCTCAGGCCAAGAGCATGAGACACAATGGCCGACCGCTCCTGTCTCCTCCTTCCCATCCCGAAAGCCAAAACCAGCAAATGCCGAGAACCAGCCCGGTCAAAAAGCACCAGCGTCCTATCCACAAAAACCACGCTCAAAAATCAGCAGATAACGAGTTTCGAGCTATCTGCCTCTTCCGCAGAATCTGTGGGTGGCTTGCGGCGCGGGGAAGTCGCCCGGTTGATGGTAAAGGGCAATGGTCAAATGCTCGAAGTTCCTATATCCAAAGGCTCTTCTCATCGCGTTGCCTACTTTCAAATTGAACTCCAGAGGGGAATGTAGTCGAATGAGCGAACTGAGGGGGAGGTGTCGTAGGTGGGACCGGATTTGCCGCAGCAAGAGCATTTGGCAT
>CAMAQB010000102.1 GCA_945860285.1 Akkermansia muciniphila
CGCCGCGTTCGTCGTGCTTGTCGGATGAGCGTGGCACAACTGGAAACTTTTTATGAATACTACAAAAGCAATGGAGGATTTTCTCGCAACGGGACAACTCCCACAATCAACCAAGGAGACATCCGCGCTGCTGGACAGTCTCCGCAACAAACTACTGACAACCAATCAACTAACTAATCAAATGACAACTACATCACAACTCACAAAAGAATTCATTCAATGGAAGCGCACGAACCCTAGCGGGACGGCGGCACAATTCGCTCAATGGAAAACGACAGGCGGCAAACCATCGCCGACCATCGCCGCGCATTGCGGTGCGCTCGATCCCGCAAACCTGCCGCGCCTCGACAATGGCAGGCTCGACAGCCTCGCAATCACCAACCTGCTCCAACGTCAAAAAGCTGCCGAGCTGAAAATTGCGTCGGATGCAATCAGTCGGAAAAATCCACCTCGCAAATCTTTTGTCGGCAAACCATCGAAATACACTCAACCAGACTAATTCTATGAACCACGACATTTTACAAATCTGCGAGTCAACCGCATTCACGGCGAAAGACATCAAAGCCATTGCCGCCGCACGAGCGCAGGCCGCTGAAATCAATGAGACAATCAACAAGGTGCTTGGCGACTCGCCACACGCGCCCTATGACACGCCCTTTAGCTGGCTTCACTGCGAAGTGGATCGGCTGGAGCAAGTTGTTACTGATTGGCCGAGCCATGAAAACGCCGAGCGGCTTCATGCCGCAATCATCCGGCTGGAGGAGGCCAAGCTCAGTCAAAACCGCGTAGGGAGCGCGCTAGGCATCGCCCTGGGGAAAGTGTCGCAGTCCGTGGCCGGGATCGTGCAGGGACATCTCGACAAGGTGCAATCCCGCATCGAAACCGAGGCCACCAGCCGCCGGGCGGAACTGGCGGCGACACGGCACGGACTTTTCAATACTAGCGACGAATCCCGGCAGCTACAGGCACGTGTGCAGGCTTTGCTTGACGCACTCACCGCAGAGCGCACCGAGGCGGCAAGCTGTCCCCTTTCATGGCTCGATCAGCACGGCTTGGCACTTGACGACCAGCCAGCGCAGGGCGCGTCTGAACCGGAGCTTGTCGAAGTGTAACTTTCCCAGGACACCTTGCGGCAGCGTTCGAGAAGCTCATTCAAAAATCGCGGCAGGTAGGACAAACGTCACCCGAATTCAATCGCGGGTGGCGTTTTTTTGTGTCTGGAAGCAATCACCGCGAATCAAGCAGTATCAAGGGAAATTCAGCGCATGCACCCGAGAGGCCTTGTAGAATAAGGGTTTTTTTATTATACCCCACATTTTACCCCACAGAACCCCTTGTGAGTCAGCAGAAAAACCGCTGGAAGCCTTGTAGAATAAGGGAAAAAGGAAATGGTCGGGCTGGCGGGATTCGAACCCACGACCCCTTGCCCCCCAGGCAAGTACGCTACCAGACTGCGCTACAGCCCGTTGCCGAAACAGCGGACGCGAAGAAAAACAAAAGAAATCAGAATTGGCAAGCAAAGAATTTCCTGTCATCACATTTTCCATGCAAGACATTCCCACAGCAATCGTCGGTGCCAGTGGCTACACGGGAAGCGAGTTATTGCGCCTGCTGCTCCAACATCCGCATGTCACTTTGGTCGCGGTGACCTCCCGTCAGGAAGCAGGGCGCTCGATCGAATCCGTTTTCCCGCGTTTCCGCCACATGCGGGGAGCGGAGTTGACTTTCATTCAACCCGATCCGGAAGCCATCGCCCGCAGCGGTGCCCAGGTCGCCTTTCTCGCCCTGCCCCACGGCGTGGCGGCGGAAGTCGCTTGCGCTTTGTTGGAGAAAGGCATCAAGGTGATCGACCTCAGCGCCGATTTCCGCATTCACGATCCGGTGGTTTATGAGGAATTTTACCTTCATCCTCACCCGGCCGCCGAGTTGCTCAAATCGTCGATCTATGGTCTGCCGGAAGTCCATGCCGAAGCCATCCGCTCGGCGGAACTTGTCGCCTCACCCGGCTGTTATCCCACCAGCATTTTGCTGCCGCTGATCCCGTTGCTGCGGGCAAAATTGCTCGACCCATCAAGCATCGTCGCCCACTCGCTCAGCGGTGTCAGTGGTGCGGGAAAAAAGCCCGATCCCGCATTGATGTTCTGCGAGTGCAACGAAAGCCTGCGCGCCTATGGTCTGCCGAAACACCGCCATCTTGCCGAGATCGAACAGGAACTCGCCCTCGCCGCAGGCCAACCGGTTCCAATCACCTTCATTCCCCACCTGGTGCCGGTCAATTCAGGCATTCACAGCACGATCACCGCGTCGCTGTTGCCGGATACGTCCGCGGACGACATCGCCCGGGAGCTGGAAAACGCCTATGCCGATGCCCCATTCGTTCGACTGCTGGGATTGGGTGGGCACGCCGACACGAAAAACGTCACTCGGACCAACTATATCGATATCGGATGGCACATCGATCCTCGTTGCAGGCGTTTGATCATCACCAGCGCGGAGGACAACGTGATCAAAGGAGCCGGCGGACAGGCCATTCAATCCTTCAATCTGCTATTTGGCCTGGACGAAAAAGCAGGATTGCAATCCGTCTGATTTCACGGTAACAATCCCCTACCCGTCATGGAGTTTCCCTTTTCCAAAATCAAAGGAGGTGTCGGAGCCCCTCTCGGATTCGTTACCTCCGCCATCTCCTGTGGCATCAAAAATCCTGACGCGACACGCCTCGATCTCGCGCTGATTCATTCGGAAGTTTCCTGCTCCTCGGCGGGAACATTCACCACCAATCGTGTGAAGGCCGCGCCGGTCAAACTCTCGCAAGCCCACTTGCGCAAGGGCGACCTGCGCTGCATCATCGCGAATTCGGGCAATGCCAACGCCTGCACCGGTGTTGCCGGCATCCGCGATGCCAAAGTCATGTGTGCGGAAGTTGCCAAGCTGCTGAAACTCAAGACGTCGGAGGTCGGCGTCTGCTCGACCGGTGTGATCGGCCTGCCGATGCCGATGTCGCGCATCGAACCGCGCATTGCGGAACTGATTGAAAAACTCTCTCCGAAAAACGGCTCCGAGGTGGCGGCCGCGATCATCACCTCGGACACCCGCGCCAAGGAGATCGCCATTTCCGTTGATATCGACGGTCATCGCGTGAGGATCGGTGGCTGTGTGAAAGGCGCCGGCATGATCAGTCCGAGCATGGCGACGATGCTTTGTTTCATCACCACCGATGCGAACCTCAGTTCAGCCTGCCTGCGCAAGTGCACGCTGGAGTGCGTCGAGGAGTCCTTCAACCGCATTACCATCGACGGCGACATGAGCACCAACGACACCGTGCTGGTGCTGGCGAATGGAAAATCCGGCATGCCGACGATCCGGCGCAATTCCAATGCTTGTCGGATTTTCCGCAGCGCCCTGCAATACGTCATGATCGAACTGGCGAAAGCCGTGGTGCGCGATGGCGAGCGGGTGACGAAGTTTGTCACTGTCGAAGTCAAGGGCGCGCGCACCTATCTCGATGCCAAGAAGGTCGCCGAGGCGGTCAGCAAATCCGCGCTGGTGAAGGCATCTTGGAATGGCGGCGATCCGAACTGGGGACGCATCATTCACGCGGTGGGTTATTCGAGCGCGCGCATCCGCGAGGAGTTGGTGGACATTTTCATCAATGAAAAACCGTCATGTCTCGGCGGACTGCAGGCACCGACACCGATGGACGAACTGCGCACGATTGTCGCCAAGCCGGAGTTCACCGTGAAAATCCATCTCAACCAGGGCGAGGCGCGCTACACCATGTATACCAGCGACCTGTCGCCGGAATACATCGATTTCAACCGCAGCGAGTATGCCTACTGGAAACAGGCACGCAAGGACGGCCTGGTCTGACAACCGCACTTTGATTCTTCATTTCGCATGCCACATTCTCACCTGTTGCTATGAATCTCGCACTCGATGCCATGGGCGGCGACAAGGCCCCCGATGTCAATATCCTCGGCAGCAAACTCGCCCTGCAGCTGTATCCCGACATCCAACGCATTTTCCTCGTGGGTGACGGATCGGTGCTTGAAGCCGCCTGCAGGCAACACCAGCTCGTCAGCGAAAAAATCACCATCGTTCATGCGGCGGAAACCATCGGCATGGAGGAGCCGGGTGCGAAATCCGTCAGGCGGAAAAAAAATTCCTCGATCAGCATCGCCATGGATCTGGTGAAATCCGGCGACGCCGATGCCTTCATTTCCGCAGGCAACACCGGTGCCTGTGTCGCCGCTGCGACCATCAAACTGCGCTTGATCGAAGGCATCGACCGCGCGGGCATCGCATCGCCGCTGCCGAACGAACACGGCGTTTGCAACATTCTCGATGCCGGTGCCAATCCGGAAGCCAAACCGCAGCATTTGGCCGGCTATGCGATCATGGGAACGGCTTTCGCCCGCCATGCATTGGGTATCGCCGATCCTTTGGTCGGGCTGATGAGCAACGGCGAAGAGGATGAAAAGGGCACGACGTTCACCAAGGAAACGTTCGCACTGCTGAAACAGATGCCCGACATTCATTTCATCGGCAACGTCGAGGGTCATGATTTGTTTGACAAACCTCTGCACGTGGTGCTCTGCGATGGTTTCACCGGCAACATCGTTTTGAAGTCCTGCGAAGCGACAGCCAAGGCGATGGGCAAGTGGTTGAAACACGAACTCAGCGCCAATCCCCTGCGCATGTTCGGCGCCGCCATGGCCAAGGGTGCCTTCAAGGCCCTCAAGGAAAAATCTTCCTACGAATCCTACGGCGGCTGCCCGCTGTTGGGCGTGAATGGCGTGGTCATCATCGCCCACGGCTCGTCGAGCGCCATCGCCATGCAGAACGCCCTGCGCGTGGCGGTGGAATCGGTCCGGCACCAGGTCAACGATGCGATCAAACACGCCCTCGTCAAAGCAGGTCTCGCGTCCGCGGTGGATCAGCCCGTGTGATCCTGCGCTCTGCGAACCGTTTGCGCCGCGACATCCCATTCATGTCCTTGTTTGACCAAGCTCTCGCCCGACGCAAGGCCCTGATGACAGCGGGCACCGATGCGTTGCGCCTGATCGACGGGGCTGGCGATGGCTTGCCTGGCATCTATCTGGAAACATTTGCAGGCCGCTGGCTGCTGTCGACCACCGCGACGCAGATTCCCCCGCTGGTGGCACGATGGCTGGAAAAACAGCAGCACAGCATCTATCACAAATGCCTGAGCCAGCAGCAGAAGGAATCGCCCCGCCACATCCACGGACCTAGTGTCGATGTCCCTTTTCCGGCGTGCGAAAACGACGTCCGCTATGAAATTTCCTTCCACAGCGGCTATTCGCAGGGCATTTTCCTCGATCAACGCGACAACCGACTGCGCGTGCGCGAACGCTGCGAGAGCGGCCAAACGGTTCTCAACACCTTTGCTTATACGGGGGCGTTTTCAGTCTGCGCGGCGCTGGGCGGGGCCTTGACCACCACACTCGACCTCTCACAGCCTTACCTCGACTGGGCGAAACGGAATTTTTCCCACAACCAGCTCGTGCAGGAAGATCACCACTTTTGCAAAGGCGACACCTTTCACTGGTTGAGACGCTTTCAAAAACAGGGCCGGCGTTTCGATGGCATCATTCTCGATCCGCCGACATTTTCGCGCGATGAAAAAGGCGGGGTGTTTCGCGTGGAGAACGACTATGGCGCGCTGGCCGCACTGGCCTACGCCTGTCTGCAGCCGGGTGGTTGGATGTTGTGCTCCACCAACTGCCATAAGCTCCATCATCTCGACTTCGAACGCCAGTTGCGCCAACACCTGCCGAAATCCATCAAACTCCAGCACACGGCGATGCCTGTGGATTTCACCGACGCGCCGTATTTGAAATCAGTGTGGCTGGAATGCTGATGCCGCAATACCGGCAGAATCGCTATCGGCGCAGCGCCGATTCAAACATGCTGACGAGTTCCCTGATGCCGTTGTCGGTTTTCATTTGTTCGACCAGTTTTTTGCAGGCGTGGATCACCGTGCCGTGATCGCGGCCACCGAAGGCCTCACCGATGTCCATCAGCGAGGATTTCGTCAGCGTGCGGCTGAGGTACATGGCGATCTGGCGGGGATAAGCCACACTCGCCGGACGACGGCGGCTGGTCATGTCGGCAAGGCGCAGGTCGAAGTGTTCGGCCACCGACTTTTGGATGGCATCGATGGTGACCCTCTTGGTCGCCTCCTCACGAAGAATGTCGCGGAGCAGATGTTCAACCTTTTCGAGAGGAACACTTTCTCCTGCTAGCGAGGCATAGGTGGCCACGCGCATCAGCGCGCCTTCCAGACGGCGAACGTTGCTGCGGATGTGTTCGGCGATGTAGCGGATGATCGAGTCGTCGAGCTTGACCTTCCACTCCGCCATCTTGCGTTGCAGGATCGCGGTGCGGGTCTCCTCTAACGGAACCTGCAGTTCGACTGTCAGTCCGCATTCGAAGCGGGAGATCAGGCGCGGTTCGAGATGGTTGATTTCACACGCCGGCCGGTCGCAGGTGAGCACCACCTGGCGCTGACCGTCCAGCAGGGTGTTGAAGGTGTGGAAGAACTCCTCCTGGGTGCGTTCCTTGCCGGCGATGAAATGCACGTCATCGATCAACACCAGTTCTGCACTGCGGTAGCGCTTGCGGAATTTCTCAAGGTCGCCCTTGCGAACGGAATCGATGAACTCATTGGTGAACTTTTCGCAGGTGAAATAAACCACCCGGGATTGCGGGCGGCTCTTCAGCCACTCCTGGCCGATCGCCTGCATCAGGTGGGTTTTGCCGAGTCCCGAGCTGCCGTGGATGAACAGCGGGTTGTAACCGACCGACTTGTGTTTTGCCACGGCCTGGCAGGCGGCATGGGCGAACTGGCTGTTGCTGCCGACCACGAAGCGATTGAAATTGTATTGCGGGTTCATCCCCACCGCCTTGACGCGTTTTTCTAACGGATCGTCGACGGTGGTCGAGGATTCCTCCACCGCCACGCCAAGATCGGCGACCACCTTTGCCGGTGGCGGCAGGGCGTTTTCCTCGCAGACCGAAAGTTTGACCTCGCGCATGCCGAAAATTTCTGCGCATGCCTCGTTGAGTTCGATCATGTAATTCGTCTCGATCCATACCAAATGGATTTCGTTGGGAACACCAATGACAATGAGTTCGTCATCCACCTTCGTCAACCGGCTCATGCGGAACCAGCGCTGAAACGCATCCGCACTTACCAGCTTGCCCAGCGCTTTTTGCACTTTCTTCCAGTCATCCGCAATTGCATGTGTTGTTGTCTGATTCGCGTCGTTCAATTCAAACTCATCCGAGTCCATAGTCATATTGTCTTATTGTATTTTGGCGCCGTCCCCGTGTCGTTGCCCATGTAAAGTGACACGTGAGGCGGGGGTCACAGTAATGATTTCACAAGAGGAAAAAATTAAAATATTTGCCAAATTTTTTTCCTATCGGGAAAGCAACATACCACGGACGTTCCACAGCGGATCTTTTTAAAAAGTCAGGACGAAAAGTGATTAAGTGGTCTTAAAATTTTATCTGTTGGCTTTTCACAAAATCCCCTTCAAGCCTTGTACAACAAAGGAAGCGCTGATAGATCAGCTTTGTCTTGAGTCTTCGTCAGGATATGATGAGAATCAGGCCCATGCGGGAGTATGCGTGGGACCTGATCATTGTCGGAATCTATTTCGCTGTCATCATCAGCATCGGTCTCTACGCAGCGCGCGGGCAAAAAACAATGGAGTCTTACGCATTGGGTGATCGCTCGATGCCATGGTGGGCGGTAGTGGCTTCGATCCTCGCATCGGAAATTTCCGCTGGCACATTTTTGGGCACTCCGGGCGAAGGCTTCGCAAAACAAAATTTTCTTTATGCTCAGCTAGTGATCGGCACGATCATCGCCCGCCTGCTGGTCGCTGCGATCTTCATAAAGCCGTTTTATAAATTTAATGTCGTCAGCATTTATGAGTTTTTAGAGATTCGTTTCGGTAAACTCACGCGACGTCTGGCGTCATTTGTATTTCTGCTCACTCGTTCGCTCGCCAGTGGTTCGCGTATTTATGTAGCGGCGATTTTGTTAGTGCTGGCATGGCAGATCGTGCATCCAGAATTCTTGCAACAGACTCCGGAGGAACGCTTTGCCCAAGAATTGTGGATCTACGCAGTTTCTGTGATCCTCATTACGACACTTACGGCTCTCTACACCACGCTGGGCGGTATCAAGGCTGTTGTTTGGACGGATATGATTCAAGTATCGCTGATGTTCGGCGCGGCGATCTATGTTTTTTTCTGGTTGCTGGGAAAAACCGGCGGCTGGGAGCCATTTGTCGCACAGATAAAATCTCCAGCATTCATCGATAGCGGCATCCGCCCGGAGCATAGCGTCGGGCAGTCGATCAAATACATTCTTGAACAGGAATACACGATCTGGGCGGCGTTGTTAGGATCGATCTTCACAACGCTCGCCACCCACGGCACTGACCAAGACATGGTTCAGCGCATGCTCACCTCCAAGGACGCAAAGCGCGGCCAGCGCGCGGTAATTCTCTCCGGTCTGATCGACTTACCGGTGGTGCTCGGCTTTCTCGCCATCGGTATTTTGATTTATCGTTTCTATCAACAAAACCCATTGGGCGCACCGACCAATGACGTGTTTGCTTGGTTCATGCTGCACGACCTGTCGCCCGGCCTACGCGGACTGATTGCAGCGGGCCTTTTCGCCACGGCAATGGGTTCGCTCTCCACTGCGCTCAATGCACTCGCCACGACGTTCACTAAAGACTGGTATGTCGGTGTATTTCGTCCGGAGGCATCATCTGAGCAGCAAATGAAAGTAGCAAAGGTATCGACAATTGCCTTCGCCATCTTCCTTGCGTTGATTGGCATCGGCACCGCCTTGCTCAAGCTCAAAAATCCCGAGCTGCGCATCATTCCGATCGTACTTGGATCATTCGGTTATACCTACGGTTCCTTGCTTGGCATTTTCCTCGTTGGCATGCTGACGAAAAACCGTGGTACTTGCCGTGGCAATAGCATTGCAATGATCGCTGGTCTATGCGCGACACTGTTTCTCAGCGGGGCGCACAACGATGTATATGACATTTTCCACGAAAAAGAAGCGCGTCTGCGCAATGCGGTCAAATCCCTGCACCTCGCCAATCCATTGGTTATCCCTGCCGCGGAGGATCTCGCGAAAAAAGCCCGCCTAAAAGTCGAAGAGCTTCCCTCCATCGCCGCTCATCCGAATGCACAGTCGCCGCTTTTTTCTCCCGCATGGCTGCCGACGATCGCTTTCACCTGGCGCATCATGGTGGGCACACTCACCACGGTGTTTGTCGCGCTCTGTTTCGCCCGGAAACGCGACGCCCTCGTCGCATTACGGCAATAATTTTTGCTAAATTCTTGCCATCCTCTTACACCCTCTGTAATCAATCTTCCAATACCCGTGTCTTTCATACCCACCCATATCGCCGGCATCCTTCCCGCACGCTGGGGATCGACGCGTTTCCCGGGCAAACCGCTGCACCGGCTGGCGGGTAAGTCGCTCATCGAACACGTCTGGCTGCGTTGCAGGGAATGCAAGGCGCTCAACTCGCTGCTGGTGGCTACCGATGATGACCGCATCCGCGACGAAGCACTCTCCTTTGGTGCGGAAGTCGTCATGACCGCCACGCATCATCTCACCGGTACGGACCGCATCGCCGAAGCAGTTCGCAGCATCCCGCAGGCCACCCACATCATCAACATCCAAGGCGATGAGCCATTGATCGATCCGGCTCTGGTTGATCAACTGGCCACGGCACTGGCGGATGATCCCGCTCTGCCGATGGTCACAGCGGCCAATACCATTTCAGCCGATGACGCCTACCACGATGTGAATGTGGTCAAAGTTGTGCTCGACCGCAATGGCCATGCCTTGTATTTTTCGCGCTCGCCAATTCCCTATTTGCGCCATCGGCCTGAGGGTCTGGAAATCTACCGCCACAAGGGCATCTATGGCTACCGGCGCGACTTTCTTGAATCGTTCGTCTGTTGGCCACCTTCCCTGCTGGAACAAGCGGAATCGTTAGAACAACTGCGCGCACTTGAAAACGGCGCACGTATTAAAGTAATCATCACCACCGATGACTCCATCGGGCTGGACACGCCGGAACAGGCGGGACTCATCGAATCCCTGCTGCTCCATCAATCCTCACACAACATCTGACCAAAACACAACTACACCATGAAATATATATTCGTCACCGGCGGCGTCGTTTCCTCTCTCGGCAAGGGACTTGCCGCGGCATCCATCGGCACCCTGCTCGAACAACGCGGCCTCAAAGTGCTGATGCAGAAATTCGACCCCTATCTCAATGTCGATCCCGGCACGATGTCGCCCTATCAACACGGCGAGGTTTACGTGCTCGATGACGGCGCGGAAACCGACCTCGACCTCGGTCACTACGAACGCTTCACCTCGGGCGTGCTCTCGCGCATGAACAACCTCACCTCCGGCCAGGTGTTCGACGCGGTGATCAAGAAGGAACGCCGCGGCGACTATCTCGGCAAAACGGTGCAGTTCATTCCCCACGTGACCGATGAAATCAAGTCGCGCATATACGATGTCACCAACAGCAATCCGGATGTCGATGTGCTGATCACCGAAATCGGTGGCACGGTCGGCGACATGGAAGGACTGCTTTTCATCGAGGCACTGCGACAGTTCGCGCTGGAAGTGGGAAAGGAACACGTATGCTTCATCCACGTCACCCTGCTTCCCTATCTCAAGGCCGCCGGCGAGGTGAAAACGAAACCGACACAGCAGTCGGTCGCCAAACTCCGCGAGCTGGGCATCCAGCCCGACATCATCATCTGCCGCACCGAAGCCGAACTCGATGAGGACAACCGCCGCAAGATCGCGATGTTCTGCAACGTCGATAAAAAACATGTCGTCGCATTCCGCGATTGCGACCACAGCATTTACGAATGCCCGCTGGACTTGCGCCGCGACAAGATCGACCGGCTGGTGGTGGACAAAATCGGCCTCGGCCACACCCCGCCGCCGGCCTTGGAGGAGTGGGAGAATTTCGTGCAGCGCGTGATTCATCCGAAACACAACGTCACCATCGCGGTCGCGGGCAAGTACACCGAACTGCAGGATGCCTACAAGTCGATCTACGAATCGCTGATCCACGCCGGGGCGGCGCACGACACCAAAGTAAAGATTGTCCGCATCGATGCCGAGGCGGTCGAGGAACAAAGCGCCGCCGAAGTGATCGGCCATGTCGACGGCATCCTTGTGCCGGGAGGATTCGGCGACCGCGGCATCGAGGGGAAAATCCTCGCCGCCCGCCATGCCCGGGAAAACAACATCCCCTATCTGGGCATCTGCCTCGGCATGCAGATCGCCACCATCGAATTCGCCCGCAACGTCTGCAAATTGAAAGGCGCGAACTCAACCGAGTTCGATGAAAACACCCCGCACCCGGTGGTGAGCCTGCAGGAGGAGCAGAAAAAACTCAAGACCATGGGCAACAACATGCGGCTCGGTTCCTGCGAGTCGGTCCTCTTCGCGGGCACGCTCGCGGCGCAGCTCTACAACAACGCCGACCGCATCAACGAACGCCACCGGCACCGCTATGAGTTCAATTCCGACTACCAGGATCAACTCCAGGAAAAGGGCCTGGTCGTCAGCGCGGTCAGTGCGAACGAAGGCTTGGTCGAAATCATCGAAATTCCCTCAAACAAGTTTTTCATCGCCTGCCAGTTCCACCCGGAGTTTCAATCGAAACCAAACAAACCGCATCCACTCTTCGCCGGTTTCATCAAAGCCGCGCTGGAAAAACGCATGAAGGACGAGCTGTGACTTGAGGAATGCTCCCAAGGCTGGAGCGCCTCTTTCCCACAACCCACAAACCTCCGCCTCAGTGATGTCAGCCGACAGAAGGCACGACAAGTTTTTGTATCGGCATTTGTCAGCCGACGGAGAGCATTCGGAATTTTCCGAAATGGGTTAGCTTCCAGATGTTGTCCTCCTCTGAAAAATTAGGACTTGACCGCCGCCTAAAAAACTGGTCCAAGTTGAGTGAAAGGATTTGAATCAAATCAAGTCCGAAACCATGAAGCAAAAAAGACACACACCGGAAGAAGTTATTCGATTGTTGCGCGAGTGCGACAGCAGCCCATTGAGTCAGGAAAAGTT
>CAMAQB010000103.1 GCA_945860285.1 Akkermansia muciniphila
CTGTTGAATTTTGGACGAGGAGACAACCGGTAACATCTTACCCATCAAAAGGGAAGGGGCGTAACAACCCTTTCTCTTTTGAAAATTTTAAAACTTTTGTCGGAGGCCTCTCTCTCACCGTTGCGTTTGCTTTTGGAACTCGCGAAGGACAATACGCCATGGGGCAATCCGGCACAATCGCCGATTCAGGATCGCCTGTCATTCCTCGAAATCCCCGCGCTTGGATGAAAAATCCGACAATGAGCCTGCGTATCTCCCAAAGCCGAGTCACACTATCATCATGAACCCACATTCCCGATTTCTAACCGCATGCGTTGCCGTCCTGGTCACGACCCTGTCAGCGCAAGCCCAGTTTTCCTTTCAAAAGGATGATAAAATCTGTCTGATCGGCAACTCGCTGGCGGAACGCATGCAGCACGACAGTTGGCTGGAAACCCTGCTCCAGCGCGAACTGCCCAAGCAGAACCTGACATTCCGCAACCTCGCTGCTTCGGGGGATCAGGTGAGTCGGCGGCCGCGTTCCGAGCGGGTGCCGGACAGCGTCGCCCTGCTCACCCATTGCAAGGCCGACGTGATTTTCAGCTTCTTCGGCTACAATGAATCGTTCGACGGCCCGGGCGGGATCGAGAAATTCAAGCAGGACTACGCGAAGATGATCGATGAATACAAGGCCAAGAATTTCAACGGCAAACAAAGCCTGAAGTTCGTGATTTTCTCGCCGATCGCGGTCGAAAACACCAAATCCCGCTTTGTGCCCGATGGCACCAAAAGCAATGTGATCCTGGAACAATACACGGCGGCATTGAAGGAAGTGGCCGAACAGAAAAAGGAGACTTTTGTTGATCTCTTCACCGCCTCGAAGGAATTGTATGCCAAGGCCAAGGAGCCACTCACATTGAACGGCGTGCATCTCAGCAACGAAGGCAACCGGCAACTGGCGATGGTCATCGCCAAAGCCTTGCTGGCCAAAAATGTCGTCAGCTCACCGTCCGACGAAAAACTGCGCGAGGCGGTGAAAGTCAAGGACATCTTCTGGCACAACCGCTACCGGGCATCCGACAGCAACGACGTCTGGGGCAACCGTTCGGGACTGCGCTTCGTCAACGGACAGAGCAATGGCGACGTGCTGCAGCATGAAATCGCGATGTGGGACGTGCTGACGGCCAACCGCGACAAGCGGGTGTGGGCGCTTGCACAGGGAAGCGACATGAAGATCGACGACAGCAATGTGCCCGCTCCGCTGCCGGTCATCAGCAACATCGGCGACAAGAACAACAACAAGGTGGACTATGTCGACGGCAAGGAAGGCGTGGCACTGATGAAAACCGCGCCGGGATTCAAGGTGAACCTGTTCGCCGATGAGAAAATGTTTCCCGAGTTGATCAAACCCGTGCAAATGTCGGTCGACACCAAAGGCCGGCTCTGGGCTGCCGCGTGGCAGACCTATCCGAAATGGGAGCCCGGCGAACCGATGGAAGACAGGCTGCTCATTTTCCCCGACAACAACCGCGACGGTGTCGCCGACAAGTGCATCACTTTCGCCAAGGTGCACAACCCTACCGGCTTTGTGTTCTGGAACGGCGGCGTATTGGTCGCCTCCTGCCCCGACATCCTGTTCCTGAAGGACACCGATGGCGATGATGTCGCCGATGTGCGTCAGGTCTATTTGCAGGGCTTGGACGGTGCCGACACCCACCATGCGGTTAACAACATGTTCCTCGGACCCGATGGCGCGATCTATTACCAACGCGGCGTGTTCATTGTTGAAAACGTCGAAACCCCATGGAGCAAGGCATACGAAACCAGTGCCACCGGCATGTATCGATTCGATCCGCGCAAGTTCATCTTCAGCTTCCATGCCGACAACGGCCCGAACCCGCACGGCGTGAGCTTTGATGCTTGGGGGTATCATTATGCCACCGACGGCACCTCGGGCAACGCATTCCAGGTGGTGCCGCAGGAGAAGGGCTTCAAAATGCGCGGCTTGTTGAAAAAAACCGTGCGTCCCGTGCCTTCGAACGGCATCATTTCCAGCACCCAGTTCCCGCCGGAAAACCAGCAGAATTTCATGATCTGCAACAGCATCGGCTTTCTCGGCATCAAGCAATACAAACTCGACCGCAACGCGCAGAATGGCGAGGTCAACGGCACCGAAGTCCCCGACCTGGTGGTTTCCTCCGACAAACACTTCCGCCCCACCGACGTCGAATTCGGCGATGACGGCGCGCTGTATTTTTCCGACTGGCAGAACATCATCATCGGCCACATGCAGCACAACGTGCGCGATCCGAAGCGCGACAACGAACATGGTCGCATCTACCGCATGATCGCCGAGGGTCGCCCGCTCGAAGCGCATGTCAGGATCGACGGCGAAAGCATTCCCGCGCTGTTGAACAACCTCAAACATCCCACCGACCAGGTTCGCTACCGCACCCGCATCGAGTTGAGCGAGCGCAATCCCGATGAAGTCATCGCGGCCTGCAAGACCTGGATGAAGCAATTCGACCCGAAAAAAGTCGAGGACGCCCATCATTTGTTAGAGGCGCTGTGGATTCACCAGCAGTTCGATGTCAAGGACTTCGCCTTGCTTGAAACCGTGTTGAACTCGCCCGAGCCCCATGCGCGGATTGCCGCCAAAACCGTGCAGCACTATTGGAGCGGCAAGGGCATCGACAAAAAAGCCATCGTGGAGGATGTCAGTCCGTTTGCCAAGTCGCCCGCCCCGAAAGTCCGCGAGGATGGCACTCTGGAGGTGACGATCGCCACAGTGGTCGAAGCCATGAAATACGAGATTCCGGAATTCAGCGCCAAAGCCGGGCAGAAAGTGGAACTGGTCTTCAACAACCCCGACAACATGCCGCACAACATCGTCATCACTTCTCCCGGTGCTGCCGATGAAATCATGAATGCCGCACTGGCGCTCGGCGCGGATGGATTCAAAAAGGACTTCATTCCCAACAGCCCCAAGGTGCTCGCCCATACCAAAATGCTGGATAAAAATAAAACGGAAACCATCAAGTTCACCCTGCCCGCCGAGCCGGGCGACTATCAGTTTGTCTGCACTTTCCCCGGACACGGCACATTAATGCGCGGTGTCATCAAGGTGAGCAAATAAGCTTTCGCCGCACGAAAATTCCCGCCAATGATTGCCGCCGGTCCCTGCGACCTGGCGGCATCATTTTTGTGGTGGCGAAATGTCCCGGAAGCCGCGAAGCTCGATCTGCTCGGTCTCGGGATTGACAAAGAAGATCTCCAGATCGCGCTTGACCCCCGGATGCGGCCAGAGGCCCGAACCGATGCGCCGCCAGTTGTCATTGATCCACGCATGGGCATACATGCCGCTGTGATGGTTTGCCCCCACCGGCGGGTTGGTGATCATCGTTTCCTTTCCCGGCAGGCATTCGAAGTCGGTCTTTTCCAAAGTCAGACGGATCCTGCTGCTGCTCACGTTGAACACCCGGAACGATCCGAGCGGAAAGGCCTGCAAACTTTCGTCCATCGCCATGATCCGGTAGTTTCCCGGTTTTTCCGCAGGGAAGAAGAGCAACAGGAAGCGATCGCCTTTTTCGGGCAGGGTGACGCGACCTAACGAATTCTCAGCGGTTGGCGCTTGCGGGCTGTTGCTGAACACGAGATCCCGACCGCTCAGCTTCAAGGCGGAAAGCTCGTGATTGAGGTAGTTTTTCAACGGTGTTTTCACGCCCGGTTGCTTTTGGGCATTGCCGACATCATGACAATGAAGATCCGGATTGGAACCTTCGGGATCAAAGGACAGCAGCCGCAGGTTCACAGGAAGGGACGGTGGTTTGACCTGTTGGGCCGACGCCATAAAAACTGTTAGAGAAAAAACGAGAAGTGCGCGCATAAAAGAATTGTTAGAAAAGGGAAAGTCAGACATCGGACGGGGCAAGCCAGCGGAAGGCGGTGACCACAAAACGACGTCCGAACCATTTGTTCGTCGGAGTCATGTCCTTCAAGCCCTGGTTGCCGATGGGCGAAGTGCTGAAATCCTTGTCCTGCGGCGCATTCGCTGGATCCAGGTATTGCACCGTGCGCTGCACCGTGGCCTCGCACCATGCCTTGGCGAGAACCGTGCCGCCGTCGCTGGAACGCGCTTCACCATAGGCACGGACGGTGAATGTATCGCCGCGTACGGAAATGATCGGTGCCAGCGCGGTAAGCAGGTCGCCCTGCGTCAGGATCGATGGCGCGCCGTCGGCGGTTTTTCCCAGCAACGCATCGGTATTGGGAACGCCGAGCCGGCGCTCCGGTGGAGGCACCACGTTGTTCTTCGAGTCCTTGAGGTGATTGGCAGCATTCACGCCGGAGTTGTCGATGGCCGTTTGCAGGATGCCCTTGAGCGCATGCAGCTCGCCGGGATTGCCGACGCGACGGTTGATGAAATCCGCGAGCGACAGGCAGGGTGCCTTGTCGGTCTTGGCACGAAAACGGATTTCCTCGACGATCTTTGTTGCCAACGCCTCGATCTGCGCATCGGTCAGCGTTCGGTAACCGGCCCAGCGCATTTGTCCGAGTGCGTTCACGGTGTTGTTCGGGTTGGCATCGTCCGATGAGCCGACCACCGGTGTTCCAAAGCGGGGATAGGGAGTTTTGTAGGGATTGCCGAACGTGGTGTTGTTCCATCCGGCGACACCGTAATCGCGGAGGGAGGAAAGGATTGTCCGCCAGACCGAAACCGAATCCGTGTTCACGTTGAACGGGCTTTTGATCATGGCATAGCGGCCGAACTGCCTGGCCTGATCCTTCGGACTCATGGCGGCAACCCGGGTGGCAAGCTGCGTGGCGCTCTCTTCGCCCAATATCGGGGCAAGCCGGTTGTTGAGCAGGGGTTTCGCGAGGCGGAAAAAATCCAACAGCACCTGGTTGCGCGTGCGTTTGGCGGCGATCATCGGCGCATTGTAATCGGTGGCTGATGAAAAATAGCAGTTGTCCCACAACGCGACATTCATCAAATAACAGTGATCCAACATCTTTTGCGCGCCGTTGATCGGCGAGGTGCTGGCGATGTTTTTCGAAGGGATCATCGGATGGGCAAAGGAGTTGCCCAGGGGATAATTGACCCGCGGATACTGCGACGAGGTGCAGAGATTCGCCGCGATCCAGTCGCCCAGCGAAGCGGCGGGCTGCACCGGCACCCGGTACATCGGCACCACCGACACCCCGTCGGCGGATGTTGGTTTGGCCCCGAAGAATCCTCGGTCGGTGGCGGGATCGATTTCCACGCCCGGAAAGCTGTTGTAGCTGGTGATTTCCTGGAATCTCAGATCGTAACTCTGCGCGGCGTTGCCGATCTTGGCGGTGTTCTGCACGGCTCCCTCGATGGAGAAATTGTTGTGCAGCCACGATTTGCTGTCGTCCTTGGTGTCCCGTGTGGTTTTTGCGGTCATTGTCAGAATCGCAAAAGGGCTTTTGCCGCCAGGTGTCATGTCGGGTGGTTTTTGCAGGATGTCGGCATTTTTGAATCGTCGCGTGATCACCTTGTTGCCGAGTTCCGCCGCAATGTCCTTGAAGCGGAATTCATAACTGCGCAGCATGTCGTTTTGGGCGGTCTCATTGACTCCTCCCAGCAAGTCAACCTGGTAATCGGGAATGTTGGCAAGATTGGGATCGTCGGGCACACAGCGCTGGACCCTGGCATTCACGGTCACGTCATCGGTGATTCTCATCGAGAGATAGCCATCCGCAACATTGGTGGCGATTTCGTAATCATAGCGGCTTTCGATCGGCCGCCCGTTCACGTAGCTCATGTGGTCGGCCTGCAGTCCGGCGCGAAAATCCAGCCCGGCCACGGCATCGACACCAAACACATTCTGCGTGCGACGGTCGACATTGCCCATGTTGGTTCCGACATTCCAATCGAAGAACGCGCGCGGATGCCATTCGGACCGGGTTTCCATGCCCCAAGACCAGTCTTTTTCCACGTAGGCCGAAAATACCTTCACCTCTCCCGGAAGCAATTTGATGGTTCCCCCCGGTTCTCCGGCGGAGCCGCTCTTGCCCTTCAATTGATAGGTGAAAAACCTGCGGGCATTGACGTTTTTTTCATTGGCGATTTGAAAGCGCGCCATGCTGTGGAATTCTCCCTTGCCAAACTCCTGACGATAGAAGGGATTGGTGCCTTTTTGCAAATCGTGCTTCTGCAACTGGAAACCAACCGGAGGATCAGCCATGCGCACGCGCAGCGAGGGAAACTCCAATTGCACGTCATAGGGGTTGTACAGCGTGATGATGGGCTCGTACACCAGATGGGGCACGGCGTGGTTGGTCAGACCCTTGGGTACGGCCTCGGTTTCGTAGTACTGCACCCGTCCGCGAATATGATGGTAATGGGATACCATGGAAAACATGATTTGCAGTTTGGTAATCACCGGCAGCAGCACTGCTTTTGCGGGTATGGCTTTCTGACCCAGCGTGCCGACAGCCAGTTCCGGGGACTGGGCGTTCAGAACAAACTTCGGCCCTCCCGCGTTGACGGCCCGTTCATAGAGTTGATAGTAACTGCGCAGGTAATTCCACGATGGCGCGGCATCATTCGCTGTGAAATACGGGGTCACCGAACCAGTGACCTCGGCAACGCTCACATTGGGCCCGGCTTCCATTAAAGGTGTGAGATCGATCTTGAAACCTCCCGTGACGGGATTGGTCAGCAGGCCGTAGGATCCGGCGCTCAATTCCTGCCGACGGGCATGGAGCTGGGTTTTGTCTTCGCCAAAATCGATTTCCGCCGTTGCCAGCGAAACGAGGCGCGACGGGCTTTTCAAATCGAGAAGGTTGTTCAGCACCCCCGGGCTCGGAGCTGGTGCGGCAGTCAGATGGGCGTACTTGACGCTGCGGTCTAACGAACTGCTGTCCTCGAGATTGAGCGGGGTTTTCATCGATTCATCGGAAATCGCATAGGCAAAGCCGCCGGATTGGTCACCGGCGAGGATCGGCACGCGTTCCGCTTTCACTTCCGGGTTGACGCCCGGCAGCACTCCGGTGTGGGCACTGTTGCTCAGATAAACGCTGTCGGCGACGACAGGCGAGGCGGCGTAATCAAGGTTCGTTCGTGGAATCAATTCGCGCGAGGACCCCAGCCAGCGGAGGAATTTCGACTCCTTGGCTGCGGAGTCGGGCGGGGCGACATCACCCGTCTTCCAGCCAAAGCCCTGCCACGCGCCTAGCATGTGCGGTTGCCCGGCATTGGCGTGCACCACACTGGCTTTGGCCGTGATCACCCGGTCGGACCCCAGGGTCTTCTGCAAATCGCCAATGGCCAGCATCAAGGCCAACCGCGCATTGGATTTCGCCAACGATGCGGACGCACTCTGATTGGAGCCGCGCAGCGAAAGCGTGGAAAGAGACAACATCGCAAGGGCCACCAAAACCAACAGCACCATCAGGCTGATGGTCACAAGCAAAGTGAAAGCTCTCGAGGAGCCATCGCTCTTGCGGATGTTGCGGTTGCATTTCATGCGCGGTTTGTCGCCTAGGAGATACGGGTGATCGTACGAAAGCTTGTCATGATCCATCCATTATTCCCCTCGAACTTGAACGCGGCATCACGGAAAAACCGCCAATTCCGGCCGCAGCGCGAAAAATACCCACGACATCCGGAATTTTTCACGGTAGCATGCGGCGCATTCACGGCAGGATCGATTTTATTCCACTTTGCGATGCGATCATGATTCTATCCGTGTCGACGCAATGAATCGAAAGATCAGACACACAGCCCTATCCCTGACACTCCTGTCCAGCGTGTTTGCAGGCGAACCTGCGGTCGATGCTTCTGCCATCGAGAAACCATCGACGACCTCGTCGGCCAGCGGACTTTTGCTGGGTAAACTCTCGGGCAAATCCGACTTCGACCGCGCCTGGTCGGCCTTCACGCTCTACAAGGATGAGAGCAATCCGATCCTTCAGGAATTTTCGCTGCAAGGCCGGTTGCAACTCCAGGCGGCGGATGGCCAGGCGGAAAGCGGCCACTTTGGTACCGATCAGTTGTCCGACGAACTTTTGTTGGGGAACAACATCGAAGTCCGCGCCGCGCGCTTTGGTTTCAAGTCGCGATGGTTCCATCTTTACAAGCTGGATTGCCAAATTGACATCGATCCCGATTTGCAGCCGAACATCTATCGGGATATTTTCGATCTTTATCTTACCTACGCTCCATCCGACGCATTCCAGCTTTCGGTGGGCAAAATCAAGGTCATGTTCTCCCGGGAGCAGGAAATCTCCACGAAGGAAATTCTGACCTTTGAGCGCGGCCTGCTTGCCAACATGCTCTACCCCGACGAGCTGACCGGTGTGTGGATCAATGGTAAGGGGCTGAACAAACACTGGCTTTACGAGTTCGGCATCTACGGCAACGAGCGCAACATTGAATTCTCCGAATTTGACGGCGGCGAGATCATGCTTGCCAAAATCGGCTACGATTACGCCAGCCATGTCGGCTGGGACCAGGCGGTGGTGGGTATTCATTTCATGCACAATAGCGAACCCAATTTCACCGGCGACAAACCCATCCCCGCCTCCGCAACAAAACTCAAATCGCCGAATTTCAGCAACTCGTTCGCGCTCACAAACGACATCACCGAGGAGCGCTTCCGCTTGATCTCCGAGTTCCTCTATGCCCAGGGCGAAGGCAAACAGTCCAACGTGGCGGGCATCACCATCATTCCCGCCTACTACATTCTGGATGACCTGCAGATTGTCGGTCGATTCCAATACGCCACCAGCGCGGAAGCGAACGGCCTCATGCTGCTAGTCCGCTATGAAAGCCTCGCACCGGATGTGGGCGACAAGCTTGGTGACCAATACGTCTCCACCTATCTGGGCCTGAATTATTATATCTACGGCCACAAACTCAAGCTGATGGCCGGTATCGAATACTCCGTCATGGATGGCGGCAGCGCCGGCGGCGATTACGACGGCTATACGGTGATGGGTGGCCTGCGTTTTTCTTTCTAACCAATCCGACATTCCCCTTGCCATGTCACGGTTTTGTAACACAACATTTTTTGTAGAACACATCAACCCGTCAATACTGAAACATCCATGAAAATGATCCAACAACTCGCGATTGCCGCCGTTCTAACATGCCTGTCGAGCGCCCAGACCCTCAGCATCAAGGGCAGCGACACTCTTGGTGCCAAGCTGATTCCGCAGCTCGCGGAAAAATACAAAGCCGAAGGTCACACGGATGTGAAATTTGAAATCGCCGCCGAGGGGTCGGCCACGGCATTCCCCGCTCTGGCCAACAAAACCGCGCAGATCGGCATGTCCTCCCGCAAGGCCAAGGAGGAGGAAATCACCGATTGCAAAACCAAGGGCGTGGTTCTCAAGGAATACCCGGTCTGCTTCGACATGCTCTGCGTGATCGTCAACAAGAACAACCCGGTGAAAAACCTGACGAAAGCCCAGGTGGCGAAGGTGTTCACCGGTCAGGTCAAGGACTGGTCGGAAATCGGCGGCACCCCCGGACCGGTGTCGCTCTACACGCGCAATACCTCTTCCGGCACCTACAAGGACTGGCAGAAGATGGCGATGGACGGCCGCGACTATCCTGCCAGCTCGCTGAAGATGGCGGGCACGGAACAGATCGCCCAGGAAGTCGCCAAAAACAAGGGCGGCATCGGTTATGTGGGTCTGGCATTTTCGGAAACCCGCGGCACCAAGGCCTTGAGCATCGACGGCATCGCGCCGATCGGCGACAACAAAAAAACCTATGTCTATTCGCGCGAATGTTATCTCTACCTTCCTGAAGACGCCACTCCGGAAGCAACCGGATTTCTGAATTTCGTGCTCTCTCCCGCAGGCCAGAAGGTGATCACCAGCACCGGTTTCATTCATCATTGAGGACCGGCGGCTGCTGCCGAGCCGCTTTTGCCTTGTCGGTTGATCCGCGGCAAATTACACTGACGGGCATGGCGGCCAAGACCAGCAAACGCAATCCCGCGCGGGAACTCTTTTTCGGCAATCTCTGGGAATACGATCCGGCACCGGAAACCGCCGCGCCGCACATCGAGCCGCGCTATCGGTTGTTCATCAACGGCAAACACACCGAGCCGAAAACGAAAAAATATTTCGATTCGATCAGCCCGCGCAATGCGGAGAAACTTTCCGAAATCGCCCTGGCCGGTCCGGTGGATGTGAATGCCGCCTACGAAGCGGCGGCGGCTGCATTTGAAAAATGGCGCAAGGTCCCTGGTGCCGAACGGGGCAAGTATCTCTACCGGATCGCCCGGCTGCTGCAGGACCGCGCGCGCGAATTCGCGGTGGCGGAGACGCTCGATGGTGGCAAGCCGATCAAGGAGTCGCGCGACTTCGATGTGCCGATGGCCGCCGCGCATTTTTTCTATCATGCCGGCTGGGCGGACAAGCTCGACTACGCAACGCCCGGTCGAATGCTGATGCCGCTCGGCGTGGTCGGACAGGTGATTCCATGGAATTTTCCGCTGTTGATGCTCGCGTGGAAAATCGCCCCCGCATTGGCTTGCGGCAATACCTTGGTGCTCAAGCCGGCGGAGACAACATCGATCACCTGCATGAAATTCGCCTCGATCCTCGAGGATGCCGGTCTGCCGCCGGGGGTGGTGAATTTCGTCACCGGCGCCGGTGAAACGGGACACGCTCTGGTGAATCATCCGCTGGCGAAAAAAATCGCCTTCACCGGTTCGACGGCGGTGGGCAAGGCCATCCAGCGTTCACTCGCCGGATCAAGCAAGCGCCTCACCCTGGAACTCGGCGGCAAGGCGGCGAACATTGTATTCGACGATGCGGCGATCGATCAGGCTGTCGAGGGCATCATCAACGGCATCTTTTTCAACCAGGGCCACGTCTGCTGCGCCGGATCGCGATTGCTGGTGCAGGAATCCATCGCCGCCGCGGTGCTTGGTAAATTGAAAATCCGCATGCGCTCGCTGCGGGTGGGTGATCCGATGGACAAGAACACAGACATCGGAGCGATTAATTCCCAAAAACAACTGAAGAAAATCACTGAACTCGTGGAATCGGGCATCGCCGAAGGCGCTGAAATCCACCAGCCGTCCTGCCCGCTGCCCGACAAGGGATATTATTTTCCGCCGACACTTTTTTCCGGTGTCACGCTCAGCCATCGCATCGCCCGCGAGGAAATTTTCGGCCCGGTGCTGTCGATCATGACTTTCCGCACCCCCGAGGAAGCGGTGGAAAAAGCCAACAACACCCCCTACGGCCTGAGCGCCGGAGTGTGGACGGACAAGGGATCGTTGATCTTGAAAATGTCGAGCGAACTCAAGGCCGGCGTCGTCTGGGCAAACACCTACAACAAGTTCGACCCCGCATCGCCCTTCGGCGGATACAAGGAATCAGGCTTCGGCCGCGAAGGCGGCAAACAGGGCCTGCTCGAATACGCGGAGTTGCTGTGAGCGGCGCGCTGTCTGGCAAATCAACGCGGCATGGCAAAAAATAGAATCAAGCAGCAATGCGAATCCTCTTGCGTCGGGACAAGCCGATCAAGATGGCTGCACCACCCTTGATTGTTCGGTTGGAGTTGATCAATCATGAAATCCAAGGGTGAGCATGAACCACATAACGAAGGAGAAGCATAGTATGCCCATCCCGAGACGAAATGGTAACCGGGATCGCTTTGCATGCCAGGCAGACAATACTACGCCGACCAACAATAAGAAAAATAGTAAGGCCAGGGGGATTATGCTGAACCACATCAAAGCATTAATGGGCCAGAGAAACGCGTCCCTCCAACTTATGCTCATATATCGCATCTCCCCAGCGGCAATCGCCACCCCAGTTATGTAGGCGACAATCAAAGACGGGCAACAGAACAGAATGTCGGTGATCTTCGTGTTGGATGAGTAACTCATTTTCTGCCGAACCTTAAAACTCAGCGACGGAGTGGCTTGGCGCGGAGCATGCTGCTCGGAGCATGATTCGTGATAAGCCACTCCGTTCGCTGTAGCGCATGGTTGAACTAAGCCGCTCTGCGGCGGGAGTGTTAGAGTGGTTCTTATGTGATTACGGAGGGTTAGGGTGATGGAATGTTGCGGGGTGGTCTGTCATTGTGATTGCACCATGCATAACAACAACAGCAACAACCCCGACAACA
>CAMAQB010000104.1 GCA_945860285.1 Akkermansia muciniphila
GCAAGGCCCCATACTAACCGTTAGATTTCCTGATATACATTAATTTCAGAAATTAGTGAAAATCAACTACCAAATCAAGTGTTAGCTCGACCTGAAAGTCCACATATTGATTTTGAGCGGAATTTTAAGTCAGACAGACTGCTAGGGAAAGGAGATGCGGTCATCGCCGCCAGATCGGCCCCAGCAGCAAGCGCGCGGTAATCATCGAATTCTGGTAATTCCGCAGGCGGCCAGAAGACGCTTTGCCCGATGCGCTCGATGAGAAGCTCCGCACAATTTTTCGCAGCCTCAACCAGCTCGGGATCAAAATTTTTCCATGCATCAAACTTCACCTTGTCTGCGGAGTCGCCCATGGCAATGTATCCCACTCCGGCGAACGAAGGCGTGAGTCCGGCTGCCGCATAGAGGGGCAGTTGCAGGTTGATCCATCTCATGATTTTGTTTTTTTCTCCTGCCAGGCGCAGGCGCGAATCATCGCCGAGATGCACAGGCCAGACCGTGCGGGCATTGGTGTTCTTGAGATGGCTTTTGACAACGCCATCTTCATTGGCGCCGGATTTGTAATCCCACATCATCCATTCGCCGGTGCCGGGATGATGGTCGATGCGGTCGACTTTCCCACTCACTGTGAATTTTTCCATCGGCATTTGGAATGCCTGCTCCACAGCATGGATAAGCCATCCGGCTTTTCGCCGTTCGGCCTGGATTTCCGCGAACCAATGGAAGCGTTGCCTCAGGGCGGCATGCTGGATTTCCACTGCAAGACCGGGATGCGATCCATACCAGCGTTCCACCAACCTTGCGAGGCGGTCGATGAGCCATGCCGAAATGTCTTTTGCCGATTCTGCATCGCGGGCCGCAGGGTCGCGGCCCCATTGTTCCAGAACCTCATGCATGATGGTGCCGAAGTCGCGGCTGTTCCACTCGCCGCGCCCGCCGTGGCGCTCGCTCATTTTCAAAACATGCTTGAGATAGAATCGATAGGGACAACTCAGGTAATCGCGAAACGCCGTAACCGACAGTCGAGCGACCGCCATTTCAGCAAGTCGGGGTTGCCACGACCAGTCCTGCGTCCAGACCAACTGCGAATCGACGGGCTCCATTTCACAGAACAGCCCGATCACCCGCTCGGCGAGTTCCCTGCCCCCGGCCTTGAGCAACAATCGCGAGGGTCGAAGGATTTTGCCCGTGCCGTCGGTCTTTGCGAAAATGATGTCGACATGACCTGCCGCTCTTCGGCTTGCCAGTGCGGCATGATAGAGAAACGCATCACGGGCGGAACGTTGCTCATCGGTGGCGACGCCGAGGATTTTCCTGGCCCCTTCCACAAGCCATGGTTCGCCACCACCGCGGGCCGGCACCACGCCGTCGTGCATGCCGCAAATCAGCAAATGCGGCGAGGAGTTGAAGGGAATCTCCAACCAGCCTTCGACATCGAGCGCCCTGTCGACGGGGACCTCCTGAGCGGCTGCCGGCGTGAAGCTGCCGAACAACTCCAACCAGAAGCCGGAATCCCGCTTCACCATGGGCATGATCACATTCCACACACTCGACTGTTGTTCGATAATCGCGCGGACTTCATCGTCGATGACTTTTTGCTCCCACCACCGGGCCGCCAGAGCGCCCATCGCCGCAGAGAAACCATCCACGAGAAATCGCTCACGCCAGGCCAGCAAGTTCCTCACAACCGCGATCAAGTCATCGGTTCCCTGTGGCGGTCGCAGTGCTGCCTGCGTTGCGATTCTCTCGACATCCTCAAACGAATCCACCAGAAAGCGATCGCGCAACTCACCCAGGGCCACACTCCAGGAAAGTGGGTCGATTCCCGTGAGCGCCGTTGTCTCCGGAAACGCGGCGATTTCGACAAGCACCGCCAGCCTCGGTGTGACCAGCCAGCTCCGCCAGTGGCCAAGCCAACTTCGCCAGTCGATCCGCAGCGAGGTGGCGGCGGGGTCGTGCACGGTCCAGCCCGCATGGGAAAACGCCGCAACGAGATCCCGACCGAGCGCGGGATCGCAGGTGGCCAGCATGATTTGATCGGATGCCAACCCCGCTGCCGCTGCCATGCTCACCGCCTGCCTGGCGAGCTGCCTGCTGTCGGTGGCGATCGCCACCTCCCCGCTGATTCCATCGTGCCCGGGAATGCCCAGCGGTCGATCATTCCAGGAAACCAACGGCCTGCCAAATAGGTCCATGGTTTCCCACTCGGACTCGGGCGCTCCCATCAACACGGTGGTCTCGGGATACGCCTGCCACTGCCCGGCGACAACGCCCGCGCAGTCGGTCACACCAACGACAACCAAATGCTGACAGCCCGGTGGCAGCGGGACACAGGATTGCGAAAGCCGCAGTTTGCGCAGTGACGAACTTTTGCTTTGCAACGACCACTCGCTGAGAAGCTTCTCCACTTTTGCCTCCAGCATGGCCAGCGCGCTCCAGCGCCCGGCATCTTCACCGCCCGCCATCAACCGCGCGGCATCGCTGATGAGCAAACCGGATTCCTGCAAGCTGCCGCGCAGGTCGACAAGCGATTGCGCCAGCGAAATCGACCAGCCCGGCGGATCGCCGCTGCCGGGTGCAATGGGAAAAGCCCCACCAAACGGCTGCCAGTCGCGGATTTGTTCAAGCACTTCGATCCAGGCCACAAGTTCCATTTCCCCGGTGGCGGTGGCCGGATCATCGACCCGCAGGAAATACGCGGGCATCACAATATTGAGCCCCATCACCACGGTGTCGTCCTTTTGCGCCCGCAGGGCCAGCGCCTCGCGCAATCGCCGGCCGGCCTGCGACGTTGGAACTACGATGCACATCGTAAAAAGATCGCCGCGCCGCTCCCACAGCCATTCCGTGGCCGATTCTACCATGGACTTCTGCCAGCCGAGGAAAATGCGTTTCACAAGGAAATCATGCGAAGATTTCCGGCCTGATGTCAACTCATGCCCGCGGAAACCATGCCGCAGTTCAGCCATTCCATATAGACATCACCGATGATCGGGGCAAGGATTTTGTTGCGAAAACGACCAGGATTCAATTGCAGATGACAGCCTTCATGGCCCGGTTCCAACGAGACATGAAAAACATTGATCGCCGTATCCGCAGCCACGGGAGCATGGGGGGAATCAATCACGATGTGTCCATGACCGGCAAGGGCGCGAACCACCTTGCGGAGTCCGCAGGGCCCGGCGGGCGGGCAATTGGGACACGGTTCCTCCATGCCGAGAAGCCTGCGCTGCGATACATCTTTCGCGATGGCTTCGATCAGCGAGGGATGCATCGCGATCCAGCGACCACGGGAATCCTCATCGTATTGATTCAGGTAGTGGGCGATCACCTCCGATAAGTCCGGATGCATCTGCGCCCCGTGAAGGATGAGCACCGGGGACAAACCTTCGCCGGGCTGGTCGGCATGAAGCAACCAATGGTGGAATGAGGAGAGGGTTTGGGCGGCTTTCATCGCAGGAAGATGAGCCAAGTAACCGCTGTGCGCTGCGCGCGCGTTGGCGAATGTTGAGCGTATTTTCGCACAACAACGGCATGCGACACGATCCGCTGTGACACATGACCCTCAACGCGCAGGTCTCAATCTTGCGGGCAAAGCTGCCTCAATGATCGCAGGTGCAGGCATACTCCGGGTTGCCGCACTCCTTGCAAATCACCATATTGAATGGCACACGGAAGTTTTTGGATTTCGCCTCGGCGCTGGTTTTCACCTGCACGACAATGGTGTAATTGTCTCCCTCGGGCAGGGGTGTTTTCGAAACCAGCAACTCGCCTTTTTTTTCGAATTCCAGCTTCAACTTGCCAGTTGGAACCTCGGCGGTGGCGGTGACAACCTGGGCTGCAGCCGGTTGAGCTTTCATGGCCGCGTCGAAAAACGCGATGCTGATCGTACGGTCCTTCTCGATGAAGAACTCGGCTTGTTGATTTTCCAGTTCAAGAATCCGGCCCTTGCGGGGTCCGACTTTGACGGCGACAGCCGCGATCGCGCTGCCAGTGAAGGCAACGAACAGGGCGGCGGTCAGAATGCGGGCGATGTGTCTCATGATTCGATTGGTGATTGTTTGTTCGGTTTGGATTTTCTTTCCAGCCATTCGTAGAGCAGCGGCACGACGAGCAGGGTCAGAAAAGTGGAGGTCGCGATGCCGCCGATGACAACGGTTGCGATCGGGCGCTGGACTTCCGCTCCGGCCCCGGTGGCGATGGCCATCGGCAGAAAGCCCAGCGATGCAACGAGCGCCGTCATCAGCTTGGGACGCAGGCGGGTCAGCGTGCCTTCGACCACGGCATCGCGCAGCGATTTCCCCTCCTCGCGAAGCTGGTTGATGTAGCTAATCAACATGATGCCGTTGAGCACGGCAATCCCGCTGAGCGCAATGAATCCGACGGCGGCTGAAATGGTAAAGGGCATACCGCGCAAGTGGAGCGCGAAGATCCCGCCGGAGACGGCGAGCGGCACGCAAAGGAAAATCAGCGCGGCCTGACGCAAGGAATTGAAGCTCAAAAAGATGAGTACGAAGATCAACCCCAGCGCGAGCGGCACGACTATCGTTAGACGCTCTTTCGCCTCGATCAGATTCTTGAACTGCCCACCAAACTCGAAGTAATAACCGTCGCGGAACTGAACCCGTTCGTGAATGGCCTTGGTGGCTTCATCGACGAATCCGGCGGTGTCCCGACCGCGCACGTTGATCAGAACCGAAACCCGGCGCTGGGTGTTTTCGCGGGCGATTTGATTCACCTGATCGACAAGTTTCACTTTGGCAATCTGCCCGAGTGCGAGTATCGTTCCCTGCTCGGTGCGGACAGGTAGCTGTTCCATGGCGGGAAGATCGGCCCGACGGTCTTCCGCCAGTCGGACAATGACGGGGGTGCGCCGATTGCCTTCGATCAAGGTTCCCGCATGCGACCCGGCCAGCGCGGTTTCGATTAGGCGGTTCAGGTCATCGGCATGCACATTGAATTTCTGCATCGCCTCGCGGTCGGGTTGGATCTCGATCATCGGCACCTTGCCGATCGCATCGAACTCGGTTTCGGCACCGCCGGGAATGTTTTTGAGAACCTCGCGAACCTCTCCCGCGAGGCGTTCGAGTTCATCGTAGTTTTCGCCGTAAATCTTGCAAAGAAGATCGGCACGGGAACCGGCCATGATTTCATTGAATCGCATCTGGATCGGCTGCGAGACCAGAACGTTCTGCCCGGGCACCAGATCGAGCATGCGCTGCCGCATCAACTCGCCGAGCGCTTCCTTGGAAATGCGCCTGCCATCGACCATGCGCCAGGTGTCGGGCGGCTTGAGCATGACATACGTGTCCGAGACATTCGGACCCATCGGATCAGTGGCGATCTCGGCTGTGCCAATGCGGGAAAAGACATCGCGGATCTCCGGGAATTCGCGCCGCAGGATGAGTTCGGATTGTTTCTGCAGATAGACCGAAGAAGAAAGCGCCGCGCTGCTGCTGCGGATGAACTGCAGGGTGAAATCGCCTTCGTCGAGCTGCGGGATGAACTCCGAGCCGAGCCGGGAAAAGACCGAGAGCGACCAGAGGAAAAGTGCGAACATCGGCAGCACGATCAACCAGCGGAAACGCAGGCCGAAGTGCAACAGCGGCGTGTAGATCCGCTTCACCAGGGTGACAAGCCAGTTGTCCTTCTCGCGGATGTTGCCGCCGAGCAGGAACGAGCACAACACCGGCATCAGCGTGAGAGCGAGAACGAGCGAGCCCCCGAGGGCCAGCATGACGACAACCGCCATCGGCTTGAACATCTTTCCTTCGATGCCCTGAAGAGCGAGGATCGGCAGATAAACCACAGTAATGATCAGCACGCCGAAAAACATCGGATTGGCAACTTCCTTAGCCGAGCGCAGGACTTCGCGCGCGCGCTCCGCAGGATTGAGTTTCCGTCCCAGCGCATGCTGTTTTTCGCCGAGATGGCGCACGATGTTTTCCACCATCACCACCGCGCCATCGATGATCAACCCGAAGTCCACCGCGCCGAGGCTCATCAGGTTTCCTGTCAGGCCGAGCCGCACCATGAACGTCGTGGCGAACAACATGGAAAGCGGAATGACCAGGGCGACGATGAACGCGGCGCGGAAATTTCCTAACAGGACGAACAGCACGACGATCACCAGCACCGCGCCTTCGAAGAGATTTTTCTCAACCGTGTGGATCGTGCGGTCGACCAACTCACTGCGATCATAAACCGTCGTGATGACAACTCCCGCTGGCAGTTTGTTTTGGATTTCCTCCAGCCTGGCACGCACCGAATGCGCGACAACGCGAGTATTTTCACCGGCCAGCATGATCGCGGCCCCGACCAGTGCTTCGTCCCCTTCATGACTGCTCGCCCCGGTGCGGAAGGAACTGCCGATGCCGACAGTGGCGACATCGCGCAGCAGGATCGGCAACACGGCGGCACCGAATTTCAAAGGCAGCCCGGCAATCTCCTCTGCGGTGGTCACGCGGGTGGGAGCGCGAACGATCAACTGCTCGCCGCCTATTTCCACATAACCACCGCCCGCGTTACGGGTGTTCTGCCCGACGATTTCCGCGAGTTCATCGAGCGATAGTCCCGCCGCCGCAAGTTTGGCGGGGTCGGGCTGGATAATCAACTCGCGCTCATATCCGCCACTGCGGCTGACTTCCGCCACTCCCGGTGTGCCGCGCAACAAAGGCTTCACGGTGTATTCCTGAATCTGCCACAATGCCATGAGCTGCGCTTCCCGAGTGGCGGGCTTGTCCGCGGCATCGGCACGATAATCCAAAGTGTAATAATAAATCTCCCCCAAGCCGGTGGCGATGGGTGCCAGTTTCGGTGACAAGCCCGGTGGCAACTCGTCAACCATCCCCTGCAGGCGCTCGGTGACCAGTTGCCGGGTCCGATACAGGTCCACGCCGTCCTTGAAAATCATCGTCACCTGCGAGAGACCGAACTTGGACAGCGAGCGCAATTCCACCATGTCGGGAAGTCCCGCCATTTCGCTTTCGATCAGGAAAGTCACGAGCTTTTCGACTTCCTCGGGCGCAAGGGAGGGAACCGCAGTGTTGATCTGCACCTGTGGGTTGGTGATGTCCGGCACGGCATCAATGGGCAATCGCAGCAATGACCACGTGCCGAATCCGATCAGGACAAGCGTGGCCAACAGCACCGCGACGCGCTGACGCATGACCGCATCCAGAAGAAAGTTCAGCATAATTCGTTATTGTCCACAGGTGCAGGATTTACCGCCGCGCAGCACCTGAAGCTCCGCCAGCCAGAGCGACATCACAGGCGTGGCCACCACCTGATCGCCTGAATAAAGTCCATCGGTGATTTCCACAAACACGTCATTTCTGGATCCAGTTTTCACCGGGCTGCGCACATAAAACGGGCCGTTGACCGTGTAAACGAAATGGCCCTCGCCGGTTTTCAGCAAAGCGGAAACGGGAATTACCGTGACTGCGCCCGACGAAGGAATTTCGACATCGGCTTTCCATGAGCTTCCGGGATGCAATGTCGGTTCGGTGCTCACAATGACCTCGAGGTCACCGGGCATGCCGAAGAGAATTTTCTCCACACAGCTGACGCGGCCTTTCACCTTCGAATCCGGTGCGTCGGACACCAGCAGGATCTCCGTGCCCCGTTTGATCAACGCGGCCTGTTCCGAGGAAATCGTACTGCGCGCCTGTGTGGCGGAGATCGCGGTGAAATTGAGGTGGATCGAAACGTTGATTTTCTCTTCGCCCGCTTCGACGACTTCCAGGCCGATGGCTTTTTTCATTTCCGGGCTGAGCGAGACGCCCTCGCCCGTCTTGAAGCGGGCGGCGTTTTCAGGAGCCGCCTCCTCGGTTTGCGCAGCGGCGGCATCGGATTTCTGACACGATGTGCCGAGCAGGGCCGTGGCTCCCATGCTGAGCAGAATGACGACGATGGATGGTTTCATGATCTTATTTGTTTTGGTTGGGTGCCTTGGCATTGCCCGCCAGTTGCTCCAGATCGAGCGAAGCACGGAGAACCGCCAGGCGAGTGGCGTTGATGGCGGATGCGGCATCGAGATACTTTTCCTGCATCTCGATGTAGGTATTGATAGGCACAGCACCGAGGCGGTAGTGTCGGTCGGCGAGGCTCGCAGCTTCGGCAAAGGTTTCCAGAGAGTCCGGCTTCAAGACATCGAGCCGTTTCCTCTGGGTTTCGAGAATCAACCATGCCTCGGTGACACCGCGCTCGACATCGCGAAAGGTCGATTCCAAAGAAGCTTCAGCCTGCATGCGCCGGGCCTGGCTAGTGTTGACCGCCGCGCGACCGTCGTCCCACAGGGGCAGTGGAACGGACAACGAGAGGCCGATAACTGTCTCGCCATCCCCGGTGTTTTCATGGGAAACTGAAGGGCCCACGGTGAAGGTCGGATAGCGCTTGTTTTGGCTGAGTGCAACTTTGAGTCCCTGTTGTTCCAGCTCCGCGCGGCGCACCCGGATCGCGTAATTGTTTTGAGCGGCTTGGTGGAGCAAGTCCGCAAGAGCAACCGGCTTCGGCGGGGCAAACTCACTGCGTCGTACCTGCAGCGGCGTATCCGCGCGACGTCCCATGAGTTGATTGAGCTCCAGCAGGGCTTGCTGCATTTCCACAGCCGCATCACTTGCCCTGCTCTGGATGGTGATTTCCGATGCTTCAAGGATTTTTGTTTCCAACAGCGGAGCAACGCCGCCCGGTTCGCGTTGCACGATCACATCCTTCACGCTGGTAATCCGGCCCGCCACCTCTGCCGCAGCAGCGGCGTTTTCCTGGTGGGTTGCCAGCGAATATCCGAGCAGTTTCACGCGGGCTGCGAGAAAGGATTTGAATTTCTCCAAACCGAGTTCCGCCAGCCCGATGTCGCGATCCGCAATCGCCCTGCGCAATACGAGTCGTCCCGGCCACTCAACGGGTTGCGCAAGCGTTACCGCATAAGCGAACCCCTCCGAGCGGGCAACATCGCCGCGAAGTTTTTTGAAACCCAGATCGAGGTCGAGTTGAGGATTCGACAACCTGCCCGCCGTGCTGCGAGCGGATTTTGCAACCGCGATCTCGGCTTTGTAAAATTTTAATTCAGGATTGGCAGCTAGCGCCTGGGTGACCAGCCCGTCGATGGTGATCGAGACAGGTTCGGGCTCGGCATACACTTGGGCAATGATCAATCCCATGGTGAAGATCGAGGCCGCGGCGAATGACAATCGTGGCGAGCATATTCTTGAAAAGCGTGGAAAGGTCATGAGTCAGAAAATTGGGAGAATAAAAATCAAAGTTGAAATGAGTGAATGCAATCCGATCAGGATATCGGAACGTGGAGTACCACCGAAATAGGGGCACGATGAAAGCCCTTTGCATAAGCACAGGCTTTCGCGGGGAATCACCTGGTCTTCAGATGATCCAAACTCCCAGGCGCGCCCTGAGGGACACCCTTGGATCCGACTGGGGATCCGGCGGGAAATCTCCCACGCGACGGGACACTTCGGTCACCAGGCAGGGAGGAATCAGGCAGGCCAAAAAATCCTGCACAAAATACAACGTCGGAAGAGCGACCCGGGCCGCTGGTGTCGTGGAATCGGGTAGTTGCTGCATGTCCGAGCAACACGGGGCTTTTTCCTTGCCCTCGCAGGATTTGCAACATTTCGTTTCGCCGGAATCCAGAGAAGAGGATTTGGTCCAACCCGGCGCAACGATCCGGTGCTCGTCAAAACAGAGGCGGATCGACGCCGCCGATGCAGGAACCAAAAAGGTCATGCAAAGCAGCAAAAATGCAGCTGTTAGGCGCCGAATCATTTAAACTGATAGCATTCAATTTCAAGGAGTCAATAAATTTATTTTCACTGCCGTCCCACAGACCGGGCGCGGCGCGTCCTGAGCCTTGAGTTTACAAGGCCTTAAGGTCGTTTCGGGGAAATGGCGATTGCGACTTTTTTGCTAGCAGTTGATATATCTCGGTATTCCAGCGACGATGCTGTCCCATGAGATTACGTCTTGGCAGGCGCGAAACCCGGCAACCATGCGGTATTGAGCGCTCCGATCACCTTGAATCGCCCGGATGCTGTCCCATAGGATTTCAATAACGCCAACAGGTCGATCCTTTCCCATAGCGCCGAACGCGTGACGGCGAACAACCGGGTGAAGCTATGCCCCCATTGCGACAGGTGTGCCATGAATCGCAGCAGCACATAGACGAGCAGCGCCGTGTAGACCTGCCATCTCACCGCGTTGGCGCTGTGACCGAGGAAGCTGCCGAGTTTGAGGCTCTGCTTGACCTGTTTGAAGAACACCTCGATGTCCCAGCGGCGTCGATAGAGATCGCACACGGAGCGCGGGCTCCAATCCGTATTGTTGGTGATGAAAACCATCACCCGCCACTTGCCGTCCACCTCCACCCAGGCCTCGACGCGACGCAGTTTCATCCCCTTGTGCCTGCCTTGCAGCGCGATGGTCTGATCCTTGAGGATGTTCTCACGCAAATTCCCAGACAATATGCAGAAAAAGTCCTTGTCATCGGCGGGATTTTGTCTAGGGTGGGGGCGTTATGAGCAAACGATGGCTGTCTCCTTGGAAGGATTCGTTGGATAAACCGGCGATTTACCACTGCATCTCCCGCGTTGTGGACCGCCGCTTTGTCTTCGGCGACGCGGAACGAGAGCAATTTCGCATGATCATGCGCATGATGGAGAACTTCTCCGGCTGCCGCATTCTCTCGTATTGCATCATGTCGAACCACTTTCACCTCCTGCTCGAAGTCCCGCCGATGCCCGCGGGCGGCCTCACCGATGAGGAACTCCTCAAACGCCTGCGCGCTCTCTACAGCGATGGCATCGTCAACGAAGTCGCGCAACAACTCCGCAAAGCCCGCGCCGGAAAGCTCGATACCTGGGTCGCGGAAATCCATGCCCGCTACACCTATCGCATGCATGACCTCAGCCAGTTCATGAAAACCCTCATCCAACGTATGACCCGTTGGTACAATCGCAGCCATGAACGCAGCGGCACCTTATGGGAGGAACGTTACAAAAGCGTGATCGTGGAAAGCGGCATCGCGGCGCGGACAATGGCGGCCTACATCGACCTCAATCCTGTGAGAGCGGGCATGGTCAGCGACCCGGCGGAGTATCGGTGGAGCAGCTATGGCGAAGCCGTCGGCGGCGGCGCGAGAGGCAATGGCAAGAAGGCACGCGAAGGTCTGGTGCGCGCCTGCATGAGCCATCGGGGTGCTGGATTTGAAGCGGAAAAATGGAAGGAAGCGGCGAAGGTCTACCGAAAGATGTTAGGTCTGGCGCTGGAAAGAAAAAGCGGTCTGGCGGGAGCTGAAGTCTCCGCAGCGAAACAGAAAAAGCTCTCCGCTGTGACGAAGAAATCACTGAAACGCGGCGGGAAGCCTGATCCCAACGCGGTGAAGCAGGATGACAACGATACCGTATTTCCCGAAATGCGCATGGCGGAAATGTTGCTGCACCGCATCCGCTATTTCAGCGATGGCGCGATCATCGGCAGCAAAGCGTTTGTGAACGAAGCCTTTGCAAGTGCGCGGGAGCGCTTCAGCGAGCGACGCAAAGACGGAGCGCGGCGCATGAAAGGCAACGCGGCAGGAGCAGCCGACACCCTGTGGAGCGCGCGGGACCT
>CAMAQB010000105.1 GCA_945860285.1 Akkermansia muciniphila
TCTCGGGCTACATCAGCCACGGGCTTCCCCAGGCTCATTAGCCCCAATGCCTGCTCTTTGAACTCTGCTGTGAATTTTCGCTTCGTTTTGTTCATAATCTAATTCTTGTTGTTGGTTGGATTATGGTCCAGAATTTTAGCGCACCTCAATATTCCTTCAGCAACCGGTCTTGTTTAGCAGGCGAAAGATGACTCATTGCCACCTTGAAACCTGCCATCCGTGCTGCCCGGAGTTGATCCTTTGTGGGCGTTTGAGGTTGTTCGTGAGTTTTCATCGTGGTATACTTGCACAGTATTCAGCAAAAGGCAATACGACGACCCTTCTCGTCACCTCATGAAAGGGACGTTCATTAGCATTGATGATTCACTTCGTCGGTCTGCGTCTCCTGAAAAACTCGTTGGCACGCGGGACTTCGTTGATCTTATCCAGTGCGGCCATCACTGTATCCAAATCGAACCGAATGACCTTTCCAACATGGATCCGGGCTGGAATGATTCCGTCAGTCACCTACCAGTGAGTAGCCCCGAAAAGTGGCAAAGAAGTGGCAAAGCACCGTTTTTTAGTCTAACTATAAAAAGTCAAAAATCATTGTAAAACAATGGCGCACCCGTAGGGATTTGAACCCCAAACCTTCTGATCCGTAGTCAGACGCTCTATCCAATTGAGCTACGGGTGCTTGACCGTGACGCTTTGCGCGGGGGGCGAAGACTGCACGGATTCGTCCCGTGAGTCAAGAATTTTTCATGGAATTTTTTTTACGTTGGCCTAACATCCTGTCGCGATGCAATTCACCCATGCCATTTTTCGCGAACCGAACGACATCGATGTATGAAAATTCATTACGGCATAGGGGCGCTATGCCTGATCGGTTTGCTGCTGGTTGCCGCCCAGGAGCAAACCGCTGCCGTGAAGGTCCATCCGCAAAATGATCCGAAGATGCCTGACCCGACATCCATCCCCGAATCGACACCGGGAAAACCGCGGGAGGAGGCAGCCCTAGCCCGGGTAAAAAAACGGATGATGGCCGCGCTTGAGGAAAAAAAACTGCATTGGGGCGACCCGGTGTTTCTTCGCGCATTCAAGGAAGAAGCGCGGTTGGAGGTGTTCGTGCTCAGTCGGGAAAGTCATCGATTCGAACTGTTCCGCAGCTATCCTATCACCCGGCAGTCGGGTGTTTTGGGACCGAAATTGCAGGAAGGCGACGGCCAGGTGCCCGAGGGATTTTACGCGGCAGGGAAGTCCGCCATGAAACCCGACAGCACATATCACCTCGCGATCAATTGCGGCTATCCCAATGCCTGCGACCTTGCGAACGGTCGCACGGGAAGTTTCATCATGATCCATGGCAATGAGGTTTCGATTGGCTGCCTGGCGATGACCGACGCGAAAATCGAGGAAATTTACAGCCTGTGCGATGCCGCGCTGGACAATGGCCAGGCATTTTTTCGCATTCATTTGTTTCCTTTCCGGATGAGTGCAGAACGAATGGAGCGCGCCGTGGATGATCCCTGTTTTGCTTTTTGGACCAACATCAAGGAAGGCTACGATTTCTTTGAAATGAATGGCATCCCCGCGAATGCCGTGGTATCTGACAAAAAATACATCTTGCAGCAGCAGTAAAAGCGAACCGCCGGTGTCATCAATGACCAAAGCGGTAGGAGCCGAGGACCATTGTGAAGTCCTTCAGTTTGTTCTCCCAGACCACGACATTCTGCCAGTTGTGAATGATCCATTTTTCCTCGCGATGAACCCCCGGGCCGGGAACCACGATGCCCGCATGGGCATTGCCGTCCGGCAGCGTCCAAAAAACCACATCGCCGACCATGGCATCGCTGTTCTTGAAATCCTCGCCCGAGCGGTGGAAAAAACGTTGAATGTTTTGCACACGTGTGGAGTCTACCTCCTTGTTCGCGGCACGCTCATACCATAACTGGGGATATTGCGAGAACGCGTTGGACATGTCCTCATAGAGAAGCTCCTTGATGTCAAGACCGAGCCCCATGCGGTAGGACTTGATGATCAAATCAGCCGTGCTGGTAGCCTTTGTGCTTTCGCTGCTCTTGGACAAGGTCAACGCCGCCACGGCCATTTTATCGCCCGGGGCAACCGATTCATTGAGCCGTTGGATGATTTCATCGGCAGCGGCTTCGGTGCCTGTCACCTGCTCCGACTTCAACGAAGCGAGGAGCGGACGACCGAACATCAAGGCCATCACCAAGGCGATTACGAGGATGACCCAGCCACCAAAGAAATTTCTCTTTGCTTTTTGCGGACGTGCACCGATGTATTCGATGGTATTCAAACTACCGTAAGGATTGCGTGGCATGGCTAACGATCATGCTGATATCCAAAATCCGCTCCCATGACCAGCATTATTCTGAATATTTTCCGACATCTGCCTTGTTCTGCCGATGAGGCATGATTTTTAGCCTCGACCACTCATACAGCACTCGCTATCATCAATTCGTGTTGATTTTCAAGTCAAAAAAAACATTGCACTGGGGAGAGCTTGATGTGCCCCTGTGGGGGTTGGAGAAAGACTGGCATGAACGTCTGTTGGAGCGTGCATCGGCCTTCTCACTGGTGATCGATGACCGGAATGTTTGGTTCATCGCGGCATCGCGCATGCCGGCGAAAGTTCATCCGACCGCGCGACCGGGAGCCTACGTTGCGGAATTGTGGAAACACGATGTTGCGGAATTTTTTATCGCCGATCCGCGCAGTGGTCGTTACATCGAATTCAATCTGGCTGCCAACGGCGCATGGTGGAGTTGCGAATTTCGCTCGCCCCGCGAACGGGCCGAGCCCATCGACATTGCCTTTCCCGGAGTTGCGACCCATGCCGAGCTTTCCATTGATGGAGGCTGGATGGCGGCCTTGGCGATTCCCATCGACATACTCAGTGCGCGGATTGGATTTGGGGCGACATCGCTCATCAATGTAACCTTCATCCTTGATTCGCCGGATCAAAAATTTGTCAGTGCCGCAAAACTGCCGGGCGCTGAGCCGGATTTTCACCAGCCCGGCCATTTTTCTGGATTTCAATTTCACGAACTGGAAGAAACATGACAGTGAGTTCCGTAGTGTGACGCGATCCGCAGAGTCTCCGAAATGCCATGTCCCACCCCGCGCCCAATCCGGTTCCCAAACGGCCTCCTTTCGGCCTGTATGGTGGCAATGTATTGATTGCCGCGCCACGACGCTGGGATGAAGCGTGTTTTTCGGTGTCCGCATTGCGCGCCATACGCAGCAGCAGGCCCAGGTGCACACTCGGGGTCATCTGCCACGTGGAGCAGCTTGGATTCTGGCAGAGTGTCTCCGGAATCAATCACATCATCACTTACGACGACCGCTCAACGGTGCGCAGCATTCTGCGCGCGCAGGAGAGTTCCCGTTACTCTTGGGAAAGCGCGATCATTTGGGAAACCAACATGGGTTCCGAATGCTGCAATGCTTTGAAAATCAAACAACGGCTCGGTTACTCGACAAAAGACTTGCAGAAATTGCTCACTGATTCCGTTGCCGCCCCGGTTTTGGCAGGACCGATAGAACACCGCGTGCAGTTCTATCTGCTGCTCATGTCGATGCTGAACCTGCCCACGCAGAAGCCCGAGTTATTTTTTCCTGTTGACATGGAAGTCCCTCAAGCCGCGGGTTCGGTGCTGGTGTGTCCGGAGTCCGATTATGGAGCCAGCCACGAATGGCCGCTGGGACGCTGGCTGCGGACCGTGGAACTGTTGGAATCGATCGGCGCGAAAATCGTCGTGGCGGGACACGAGGGATCGCGCAGCGGGCTTGCGGGCAGCTTGGCCGCCCGGTTTCCGCAGAGTTGCCAGCTCGTGAAGTTAGGCCCCCTGTCGCAGGCCCTGCCGGTCATCGCGGCGCATTCACTAGTCGTGGCTGCGGACTCCAGCCTGTGTCATCTGGCGGCACATGTGGGAGTCACCACCATTGCCCTTTTCGGACCGAATGAACCTGCATGGCGGCGTCCGCTTGGCAAACAGCACATGGTAGTGCGACAGAAAGTGGAATGTTCACCCTGCTTCCTTGCGAAGTGCCCGTTGGACCTTCGCTGCCAGAACGAATTGAGTTTTGAGGAAGTCGCCAACGCGATCATGCTCAAGTATGTGTGTGCATAAGCGGATTGAAAGTCTGCTCAGCAGCGGGTTCGATCTCAAGGGCAGGACTGTTGTTCTGCGGGAGCGGGAATCCATTTGTCGTGCTCGGATATCAGGTCGATCAACCGCTCGACGGCCTCTTCTTCGGGGATGTTGAATTTGACCGGAGTTTTCCCCACGTAGAGGTTGATTTTGCCGGGTGCGCCGCCGACATAGCCAAAATCCGCGTCGGCCATTTCACCGGGTCCGTTCACAATGCAACCCATCACGGCGATCCTGACACCCTTCAGATGCCCGGTCGCGGCGCGGATTTTCTGGGTGGTTGATTGCAGGTTGAAAAGAGTCCGCCCGCAACTGGGGCAGGCCACGTAATCGGTCTTGAAAATCCGCACGCCCGCCGCTTGAAGGATATTGTAGGAAAGCCGGAAGCTTTGCCCCGGCGCGCTTTCCCCTTGGGCGATGATGGCATCGCCAATGCCATCGCACAACAACGCGCCGAGGTTTCGCGATGCGGCCAGCAAGGCGCTCTGAAAATCCACATCGCCTACCGCCGGGTGCAGTGTGTCCTTCAACAAAATGGGATGGCGCTGACGCAAGCGAAATGCCAGCAGGCGGAAGGCATGGATGGGCTCCATCGGCACTCCGTCGCGCACCGTGACCAATAGCGCCTTGTCCGATTCATTCAATGCCGCCATTTCCTCATCACTGCGGGGATCCACGGCGTGCACTGAGGATTTCTCCAAAATGATTTCCGGCTTGTAATCGCCCAGCAGGGAAAACTTGTGCGCCATGGCATCCCATTTTTCCTGGGTTGTCACAACCCGAACGGTTCGTTCGCCGCCCAGTTCGACACCACAAACGGCAAGTTGCGAACTGCTGCGCCTGGTGAAAATGAATGGGTCATAACTCAGCCGCGCCGCGCGAAAATCACAGCCGGCCGATGCCGTCATGGAATCATCATGAAAAGGGGCCACCAGGGCCTTGGCGACCGGAATCTCAAAGACCGCATCCTCGGTCAAGGAAACGCGCACCGTGTCGCCGATGCCGTCGGCAAGCAGCGAACCGATACCAATCGCACTCTTGATCCTGCCGTCCTCGCCATCGCCGGCCTCGGTCACGCCGAGATGAATCGGATAGTTCCAATCGGACCCTTCCTGTTCCAGCCGTGCGACCAGCAGGCGATAGGCTTCGATCATCACCTTCGGGTTGGAGGCCTTCATGGAAAAAACGAACTGATGGTAATCCATATCGCGGGCGATGCGGGCGAACTCGAAGGCGCTTTCGACCATGCCGAGCGGGGTGTCGCCATAGCGGTTCATGATCCGATCGGACAACGACCCGTGGTTGGTGCCGATGCGCATCGCCCGCCCGAGATCCTTGCAAAGAGCTACAAGCGGTGCGAACTGCTCGCGGATTCTTTGCAACTCCTCCTCGTATTGCACGTCGCTGTATTCGCGGATTTCGAATTTTTTCTTGTCCGCGTAGTTGCCGGGATTGACGCGCACTTTTTCCACCCACTTGGCGGCTTCAAGTGCGGCATCCGGTTTGAAATGGATGTCGGCCACCAACGGAACCTGACAACCCGCAGCGCGCACTTCCCTGGCGATATTTTCGAGATTGGCCGCATAAACCCTGGTCTGGGCGGTGATGCGCACGATCTCGCATCCGGCGGCCGCGAGATCCAGAACTTCCTTCACGCAGGCCGGCGTATCGCGCGTGTCGGCGGTGATCATCGACTGCACCCGGATCGGGTTGCCGCCGCCCACTCCCACCGAACCAATCATGACTTCCCTGCTGTTGCGACGGGCGTAATGAAGCAAATCAGGACAGTAGAGCAATGCCGCGGAGGAATTCATTCGGACCGTTTATATACATGAATCCGCAATCAGGCAATCCCGGGAAACGGATTTCCCACTTTACAACACAAAAATGCATCTCAGACTCGCTGCAACCACCGACGATGAAAGCAATCCCCTTCCTTTTGATGTTTGGCCTGCCGCTCCTCGCCCAACAGCCGGCGGCTCCGCTGGAGCAGGAACGCAAGCTTGAATACATTCGCGTCGACGAAGACGACACCGCCGCCCGGCTGCAAACCACCGTCGTTACTTTGGAAAAAAACGGCCTTCAGGTCGATCTGATCGGTGCGATCCACATCGCCGACAAGGCCTACTACGACAAGCTCAACGAGCGATTCGCCGGGTATGACAAAGTTCTTTTCGAAATGGTGGGCGGAGAAAATCTGGGTGGGGGTGAAAGCGGGAACGAAACGGAGGGGGATGGAAAGGAACCCGTCGCAGCCGCGGAAAAGAACAAACTTTCCGGTCTTCGTGACATCTATGGAATGGTGGCGAATTTTCTCAAACTCACCGGGCAGACGACCGGCATCGATTACAAGGCCAAAAATTTTGTGCACGCCGACCTGACGATGAAGGAGTTCGAGGAAAAGCAAAAAGAGCGTAAGGAATCGTTGCTTGGGCTGGCTCTCAAGGCCAGCGCCGGTGCGCAGGACCAGCAAAATGCCGCGGAGCCCAACATGGCCCGAATGCTGCAGGCGATGTTGTCGGGCAACAGCAACATGATGAAACTCGAACTGATCCACACCCTCGGCCAGGGGGATGACCAGATCCGCATGTTCGCTGGTGAGACCGTCATCCTGACCGACCGCAACGCCCGATGCATCGAAGTGCTCAAACGCGAAGCGAAGCTGGGCAGGAAATTCGCCATCTTTTATGGTGCCGCCCATTTTCCCAGCATGGAAAAAAGCCTGGTCGAAAAAGGCTGGCGGCGCACAAAGGAAGAATGGCTCACGGCCTGGGATATTCCCAAACCCGCGCGGAAAAAACCGGAGGCCGTGCGGGAGAATGAGCCGAAGGAACTACCCTTGACAAAATAACCGCTGCCCGGGGGAGTCAAGGTTGCTCCATCACTTGATCGCGTGTCACCAGATTGATGACGATGCGTTTGGTGCCGAATTCCTCCTGCACCAACCCTTTGAGACGCACCATTTTGCCCTTCAAATTGCCCAATTCACTCAATGACATGCCGTCCTTGCCGAGATTGTTCATGTATCGACCGCAAACGTTTTCCTCGGGATCGCTGCCGAACTCGATGTAAAGGGACTTCTCCGAATTGCTGGTGCGCACTCGATTGACCCTTCCCAAAATCGTGACCTCCTGGCGCAACTGGTCGCGCAGCATGGATACTTCTTCCGGTTTGTAGTCCCCTTCCCGCTTCGGAGTCTTCGGTTTGTTCGACTCCTCGGTCCTGGCTGCCTCCGCCGGAGGGGGCGGCTCCACCGCCGCAACGGCTTGCGGTACCGGCTCGTTTCTTGGAGTCGGCTCTGGTTGCGGAGTCGCAAGCGACTCTTTTGCAAGAGCTTTTTTCGGCGATTCCGCGCGAGACGGCGCCGCTGTCGGCGAGTTGTTGCCTGCCACTTCCGGCACCACCGGGCTGACAGGCTTGTCGCGGTCCGGACGAATGACCAGAATGACGATGACCGCGATGATCGCCGCGCCCGTCAGGGCAAAACCGAGGGACAACCATGCCGCATTGTTGTTTTTCTTCGCGGCAACCACGGCCACAGGCGCAGCGATTTTCTTGCGATGCATCATCGGCACCGAAGGAATGGGGTTGGAGCGAAACGTCGGGGGCGGCAGCACGATTTGCGGAAAAGAGGGTGCAGGCAATGTGATCTCCGCAAAGGGTGCCCCCCCGGCATTCTCGCTGCGCAGCGCCTCGAGCGCCTGTTGGCAGGACCAATCCTCGGATTTCACCAGGTCAAGCCAGCGGCCAAGTCGCCCTCTGGCGCCGTTTGCAGATGTTGCGCCCGAGCATCCCATTGCGGTCTCCAACAGGGCGGCAAGATCCAGAATTTGCCCGCGGCCTTTTTTGATGCCAAGCCATTTCATCGGGTCCAGGATGAATCGAAAGGCATTGCCGCCATCGACAACCTCGACATTCGCGGCATTCATCATCAGCCAATCCACTTTGTCACCAAAAAGATTTTCCATCTCCCTCATCAATTCCAACGCCGATTCCGCCAAAACAGCCCCCTGCTCTGTGGTGATCGGCCCGGACGAGACAACATCGGCCAGTGTGACACCTTCCCGACCCTCGAAAATCAGGAAGGGAATGCCGTCGACGGGATCGCACCCGCCGTCCAGCACCTTGCGGAGGGCGCGGTGCTCGATGCCTTTCATCCGATCCAGTGCGACATTGTACGACTCGCGTTCGCCGCCGCTCAAACCACCGGAACCGGCACCGAAGGGAAAAAACCGCTGCAACAAAACCTCCTTGCCTGTCACTGCATCCATAGCCATAAAAAGCGCACCGTTTGCATCCTGAGACAACATCTCTTCAATTTGGAAACGTTTGTTGGTCACGCTGAAAAACTACGATTTTTCCCTCGGGGCGGCAATCATCAAAATGAATATTGCGAAATCAATGCCAGCTCCCTCAGCAACCGAGTCATCGGCAAACCAACCACGTTGGTGAAATCGCCGCGGATTTCCGCAATGATCATTTCACCACACTCCTGGGCTGCATAGGCACCGGCTTTGTCGAGGGTGTTCACACGGCTCATGTATTCATCGATGACATGATCGGACAATGACAGAAAGACGACTTCGCTGATTTCATGAAAGAGGACTTTCCGGCCGTCGGGACCAAGCAGGCAAACGCCGGTGCAGACCTGATTGGTCCGACCACTCAACTGTCGCAGCATTTCCCGCGCCCTGACGGCACTTGCAGGCTTGCCAAGCAGGGATCCATCGATCGAAACCAGCGTGTCGGCTCCGAGCACCCATGACTCCGGTCGCCGTTCCGCCACCGCCCGGGCTTTCAATTCGGCATTGATTTCGCATAAGGTGCGGAAGTCGATCGTGTCATCGTGCAGTTCCTCGGCGGGCGAGGATATCACTTCGAATTCCACCTCCGCGGATTGCAGCAGCTCGCGGCGGCGTGGCGATGTCGAAGCGAGAATGAGCTTGTTCATTTGCCGAGGATTTTCGCAGCCATGGCGGCATCGAAGTCAAATGTCATCGTGCCCGACCCCTTGACCTGCTGCCCCTCGGCCACCTGGTATTCAAACGCCTTCACCGGTTTCACTCCATCAATTTGTGAAAACGCATAGACGCGGATGGTCATCGCCTCGTTGCCTTTGCCACCGGGAACACCCTTCACCGAGAATGACACCTCGTTCTTGCCATCTTTCAACCCGCCCATGACCAGTTCCGCTTCCTTGGCGTTGCCGAATTGATGCTTGCTGATCCGGTTCACGGTGACATCAACCATGCGCCCGGGACAAAAGACATACACCTTGGAAATGTATTTCGCCATCGGAACTGCCGTGGGCACCTGCGGCACCTTGCCACTGGGCGCGAATTCCGGCGTTTTTTCGATGTAACTGTAGTCCCCCTTGCCAAGCTCCGCCCGGACATCGGGAAGTGCCAGCAAACTGACAAACTCCGCGATGTCGTACTTCCATCCCGATTGTTCCTGGATGAAATCAATCACCAACAGGTTTTCGGTCGGCGCGCCACCGACGGAGAAATCGATCTTGCCGAAGTACACGCCCTTCGCGGTTGCGCCGTTTCTTTTCAATTGGACGAGCTTCAGGCCCGTCAGCGCGGGTGGCGCGGCAGGCAGTGCGAAAATCCCCTGGGGAAATGTGCGGCGTTCCGAATTGATGCGGTTTTTCACGGTCATTTGCCGGTGTACCGCAGTGGCTTTGGCCCATGCGGAGTAATCACGCTTGATCATCGCGTTTCTCCAAAAACCGTACACATTCTCCAATTGCGTCCGCAGTTCCGCGTCCTGGGTGCTTTCGGTCGCCGCGTGCAACACATTCCCCAACATCAACAACAGGAGCAGAAAAACTTTCATCGCCCCCGATTCAATCAGTTTGCACCGCCTTTGAAAATGCAAATTACTGCCGGGGCATGGATTGGACAATATGTGGCGGTGAAAGTTTTCGCAGAGGCATTTCCTGGCAGTCGGAAGGCATTCGCAATTTTCCGAATGGCATTTGTCAACCGATGGAAGGCACTGAAAATATTGTCACCGGCATTTATCAAACGATGAAGGGCACTGCAAATATTGTCACCGGCATTTGTCGACCGACGGAAGGCACTGCAAATATTGTCACCAGCATTTTCCGGCCACTGCCAGAACTAGCGGCGCGGCAGCAGAGGTAATCCAAGCTCTTTCAGAAAATCATTGTGCTTCCCGGTAGCTGTATTGATTGCTGCTTCGATCTCCACCAGGTCGGCATTGGTCTCTTCAAGGTCGATCTCTTTTTCGCCCACCGCCGTGCTGATGTAGCGGGAGATGTTCAGGTTGAAGTCGTTCTTTTCGATCTCGGCCATCTCCACGCGGCGGGAGTAGCGGGGCGCTTCCGTGCGGTTCTGATAGGTGCGATGATCTTCGTGATGTTCTCCTCGCTCAGTTGGTTCTGGCGTTTGCCTTTCACGAAGTGCTCGGCGGCGTTGATGAAGAGCACATCGTCGGGCTTCTTGCACTTCTTGAGCACGAGGATGCAGACGGGGATGCCGGTGGAGTAGAAGAGGTTCGCGGGCAGGCCGATCACGGTGTCGATGTGGCCGTCCTTGAGCAGCTTGGTGCGGATGCGTTCCTCGGCACCGCCACGGAAGAGCACGCCGTGCGGTAGGATGATGGCAATCACGCCTTCAGGTTTCAGGAAGTGGAAACCGTGCAGCAGGAAGGCGAAGCGGCGGCGGACTTGGGGGCGAGGCCGTGGCTTTTGAAGCGCACGTCGTCAGCCAGCGCGTCAGTGGGTTCCCAGCGTAGGCTAAACGGCGGATTGGCCACGATGGCGTCAAAGCTCGGCTTTTTGGCGGGGTTCTGCTCCCGCATCATGTCCCACTCGTTAAACAAGGTGTCGCCGTGGAAGATGTCGAACTCGAAGTCCTTAACACCGTGCAGCAACATGTTCATGCGGTCCAGGTTGTAGGTGGTGATATTCTTCTCCTGACCGAAGATCTTGCCGATGGTGCCGCCCGCCTTGTTCACCTTCTTGCGGACATTTAGAAGCAGCGATCCGGAGCCGCAGGCCATGTCCATCACGCTCTCCAGCCGCATTTTCGTGCCAGTCTTCGGTTCCTGGCTGTCCAGCGTCACGATGGCGGAGAGGATATCGGAAATCTGCTGCGGGGTGTAGAATTCACCCGCCTTCTTGCCTGCCCCGGCGGCAAACTGGCCGATCAGGTATTCATAGGCATCGCCCAGCGCGTCGATGTCCGTGGAGAACTCAGCCAGTCCCTCGGCGATCTTCTGGATGATGGTGCAGAGCTTGGCATTGCGGTCGGTGTAGGTGCGCCCGAGCTTGTCCGAGCCGAGGTTGATCTCGGAGAAGAGGCCGTTGAACGTGCTCTCGAACGATTCGGTTTCGATGTATTTGAATCCTTC
>CAMAQB010000106.1 GCA_945860285.1 Akkermansia muciniphila
AGTCGCGATCAACTGGAGAGTCTCTCACGTGCCGGGCACTTCACCGCGGCGGGGGGGAAGTTAGCGGATTTGCAAAATTCGTCAATCATTTTCGTCACATTTTTTTACATTTTCCCAAACATCACCCGGAAACCTTGCTGCATCAAGGGCGGGCACTACATTTGCCACCTCAAAAAAACGGCATGATTCCAATGCAAACACCCGCACAAGACTCCCGCATGACACTCTTGATTTCATCCTGGGCGGAGGGGAATGTTCACTTCAACGCGCCGACGGATTAAATTACTATGAATGTAGTAATGAGTCCCGCGCCCGGCCCAGGTTGATTTCCAAACGGAAGCCGTGTGGCAGCACATGGGAGGCTTTCACGCTGCCACCACAGGCTTCAACGCAGCTTTTGACAATGGCAAGCCCCAGCCCCACCCCGCCTGTCTCGCGGGTGCGTGCGGTATCGGGCCGATAAAAGGGTTCGAACAGTTGATCCAGGTCCGCCGCGCTGACACCGGGACCGTTGTCCGCGAAGGAAAGCGAGATGTTTCCGTCATTACGGCTTGCGGAAACCGAGACTTCCGCATCGTTGCCGGCATAGCGCACAATGTTACGCAGTATGTTGGAAACGGCGCGCCGCAGGAGTTTTGGTTCGGCAACGACCACAATATCCGGATCGACGGAGAAGGCATAGTTGAGCATGGGCGCTTCACGAGCCGTCACATCCTGCAACAAGGGCAACAGCGGGACTGCTGTCCCCCTGACCTGTTGCATGCCTGCGGTCGAGCGGGAAAAGGCAAGAATTCCATCGATCAACTCGGCAAGTTCGGCGGCTTCGGCATCGAGATCGGCAAGCCGATGCACTTCGGATTCAGGCAACCGCGTTTCCAGGATGCCCAAACCGGTGCGGATGCGTGCCAACGGCGAGCAGAGTTCGTGCGCGACATCGCCGAGGAATCGTTTTTGCCCTTTCAGCAAATGGTCGATGCGCGAGGACATGCTGTGGATTGCCAGGCCGAGGCTGCCCAATTCATCCGAGCGGTCGACATCAATCGCAACGTCAAAACGGCCTTCGGCGATCAGATCCGCGGCGTTTTTCAGCTTTTTCACATAGCGGGTGATGCCCAAAGCAAAAGGCAGCCAGAACAAAATGCTGAATGCGAGAATGCTCACGGCACCGATCAACCATGGTCTGCTGTCGAAAAACAAACCGTTGCCACCGATGTCATCGGCACGGATGACCCAGGTCACGCGATCGGGCGCTGTCCAGCCCGACAGCGGCAGGTGCACCGCGGCCCAGTAGTGATCGCCGCCATTTTCGGAAATCAGAAAAACGGGTCGTACCGGCTGGAAAGCGGGGCCTTGTGCGGGCAGTTGTTGTTGCAAGGGAGGTCGCTGACTGGGTCCACCCGGGGGTCGGGGGGCCTCGATGGGATTGCCAAAGGGATCCACGCCCGGCGGTCCGATGATGCCCGGCGGACCGGGCCGCATTCCGGGTGGCTGGTTGCCACGTGGCGCGCCTGCTCTGCCAACGCGTTCGTCCTGCAATCGGTCCATCACTTCCTTCGGCACATCGGTAAGCCGTTTCGCCGCCCATGCACCGTGCGGCAGCCAGACGTCGCAGGCGACGCCGTATTGCTTCGAATAAGCCTCCAATACCTCACCCCATTCCCGCACGGGCCGGTCGCGCAACTGCCCCGACATCAATTCTCCCGCCGCGCGCAGCCGGTCACCCGCGGAACCGCGCAACAAACCGTCCAAGCCGGAGCGAAACTGCCATTTCACCAAAAAAAACATGACCGTCGCAAGCAGTGCCAGATGCAGCATCAGCCAGATCAGCATTTTCCAAAGCAGGGAAATGTGGCGTTGCGGTTTCATCGCGCATCACCCGTCAGCGGCTCTCCCAGCGTGTAGCCTACACCGCGCACGGTGCGGATGAATTTCGGCTCGCGCGGGTCGTCCAGCAGTTTTTTGCGCAAACTGGAAATGTGCACGTCGATCGAACGGTCAAACACGTCGAAGCGTCGCTCGGAAACTTCTTCGATCAATGCCTCCCGCGTCTTAACCCGGCCCTTTGCCTTCATCAGCGAAACCAGGATGGCGAATTCCAACGCGGTCAATTCCAACGACGTATCATCGAGCAGGGCCACGTGGGATGCCACATTCACTCGCAGGTTTCCTGCTACGAGATCCGTAGTAGCAGAGGGCTCGGGTGCCCGGAGACTCCGACGGGTCACGGCGCGCAGGCGGGCCAGCAACTCGCGCGAGGAAAATGTTTTCGGCAGATAGTCATCCGCGCCGATTTCCAAACCGACAATGCGGTCCGACTCCTCGCCGAGCGCGGTCAGCATCAACACCGGCACGTCCGATTTTTTCCGCAACTCGCGCAGCACCTCGATGCCATCCATGCCCGGCATCATCACATCGAGAATCACGGCATCGTATTTCTCCGCCAGCGCCTGCTTCAGTCCCTCGTCGCCCGCATGACGGAGATCGACGTGGAAACCCAGCGGGTCGAGATAATCCCTGACCAGCGCGCACAACTTGCGGTCGTCATCGACCATCAGGATCCTGCGTTTTTGATTGCTGTTCATGGGCTGCGGGACGATATGACACAATCCCCGCGTTGATGGCCACTGGATTTACGCAAACTTAACAATTTTCCGCTTTGGCCACATCAAATCATTACAATTCCGTGATCTACTGCATGCGGACGACGACCAACAGTCCGCAACAACCAATGAAAGCAAATCAAATCGCAATGACAATCCTGTTGATGAGCGCCAGCGTGCAAGCCCAGCAACCCGAGCCTGGCTCGCCTCCCGGTCCGGGACACGTGCAGCCGAAACCACAGTTGCCACCCATCATCCAGGCGCTGGATGCCGACAACGACGGTGAAATTTCCGATCAGGAAATCAGCAAATCCGCCGAGTCGCTGGCTGCCTTGGATCAAAACAAGGATGGAAAAATCAGCCTTGAGGAACTGCGTCCGAAACAACCCGGCGGACCAAGACCACAAAACCCGGCTCCCGGCACAGCGGGCCCGCCGAAACAAGTCATGCGGCCGCCGCCGATCGTTGACGCGCTCGATGTCAATCGCGACGGGCGGATTTCCGGCGATGAAATGGAAAAAGCCACCGCGGCGCTCAAAAGTCTCGACAAAAACCAGGACGGCGAGCTGACGGGCAATGAAATGTTGTTCCCGCCGCAGGGCCCGCCACCACCGCAGCCCGGTGACAAAGCGCCCGGCCCGCCATGATCGCTTCCGGAGCGGTGTCGGGTTTCGGCACCGCTTGTTCCCTGCATCCCTGTTGTCGATGATTCACGCCTTGCGTCGTCGCTCGTATGATGTTTTACTTCGCCCGTGGAGCGCCAGAAATACATTCCTGAGACATGGAATCTTCCGGAATCCATCCGCAAGCGGCTTGGTGATTCGGTCGGCAAGCAGCGGGCCATGGATGAGGACGGACATCTTCTTTTGCTGCTGCATGCGCCACCCACGGCCAACGACAACGAAGTTCGATCCGCCGTGGTGTTTTGGCGCGATCCGGAAGGGGCATGGAAAAGTCAGGCAGTCTGCCCGGACTGGAATCCCATCTGTCCGGCTATCGAAATAAAATCCACAAACTCGATGAGGATCTCGATGCCGCGAAGTCCCCTCGTGAATATTTTGACGTGATGCGTGACACCCATCCGATGCAGCGGGCCACGCGCGGCATGCTGGAAGTGATGCAGGAGGCGCGCAAACGACGCCCCGATGAGTCTCGCCTCATCAGCCTGCGCGACCAAGCGGCGGACTTGGAGCGCGCTGTGGAACTGGTCGCCGCCGATGCCAAAGCCGGCATGGATTTCTCGGTTGCCGAAACATCGAGCCTCCAGGCAATGGCGGCGAACGACGCGAACCGGGAGGCCCGGCGCCTCAACCGTCTGGTCGCGTTCTTCTTCCCCCTCGCCACCCTGGTGTCCATTTTCAGCATGAACCCGCCGGAACACATGTACTTCGGCTCCGGCTTCTGGCTCGTGCTGCTCACCGGTATCATGCTCGGCGGGTTGGTGCACGCCCGTGTGGCCAAAGGCAGCGACCGGAACTAACCCCGACATCAATCGACGAAATCTTTTATGAACATCCAAAAATTGTTAGAAGCCAACGAAGCATGGGCCAGCTCCATCGTCGCGGGTGATCCGGATTTTTTCAATCGGCTGAAAGACCAGCAGTCGCCCGAATACCTGTGGATTGGTTGCTCTGACAGCCGGGTCCCGGCCAATCAGATCACCGGTTTGTCGCCCGGAGAAATTTTCGTTCACCGCAATGTCGCGAACCAGGTTGTGGAGACCGACTTCAATGTGCTCGCGGTGCTTCAATATGCGGTCGATGTTCTCAAAGTGAAACACGTGATCGTCTGCGGCCACTACGGTTGCGGCGGGGTTCGCGCGGCGTTGGAAAACATCCGTCATGGCCTGATCGACAACTGGCTGGCCGGGATTCGCTCGCTGCATCGGCGCAACCAGGAGGAACTCGATGCCCTTTCCCACGACGAGGCGGTGGACCGACTGTGCGAATTGAATGTCATCTCCCAGGCCTACCACGTCGCCCGCACCACAATCCTTGAGGATGCCTGGCAACGCGGCCAGCAGATCGCCGTGCACTCGCACGGCGATCAAGCTAGGGAGATGCTTTACAGATTAAAGGTTTTCTAAAAATAAAAACACTTTAGGATTGTACAAGGTAAATACATCCTTATGATTGTCGGATGCCTCGCAATCCTAACAAAATTAATTACAACAAAGGTTTACCCAAAGCACTCATCTCCTTCCAAGTCATAGAAGACCCACGGTCAGGAGGTAATAAGCGCCACCACTTCGGTGCCGTACTTTTCATGGTCGTAAGCGGTGTGCTTTGCGGCATGAACACCTTCTCCGACATCGAAGAATTTTGTAAGCTCCAACTCCCATGGCTTAAGAAATGGGTGAAAATCCCCCATGGAATTCCGCGAGCTCAGACCTTTTCAAACATATTCGCCATCATCGACATCGCGCTCTTCAACAAATGCCTCATCGACCACATCGGCGCTCTCCACCCTCAACTCCAACAACAACTCATCGCTATCGACGGGAAAAAACTACGAGGTAGCCACGGACTCACTTGCGAAGCCAGCCATGCTGTAAGCGCCTGGGCGGCCGATAGCGGCATCACCCTCGCGCAAGAATTCGTCAAAGACAAAAGCAACGAACTCACCGCAATCCCCCGCCTACTAGAAATGCTCAACCTAGAGGGGCAAATCGTCAGCATCGATGCCGTGGGCACCCACACCCACATAGCCCAAGCCATCATCGACAAAAAAGCCGACTACCTGCTGGCTCTAAAAGGTAACCAAGGCAACCTTCACAAAGAAGCTCAAGACCAATTTCACTATGCCAAGCGCAATCTAGATCTGACCCAAGCCGAAGGCTGGAGCAGCTATGAGAACGTAGAAAAAAACCACGGACGCATCGTCACCCGCACCGTCATAGTCAATCATCAGTTAGATTGGCTCAACACAGAAATCAAAGAAAAATGGCCGCAGCTCAAAAGCCTGATCATGATTGAAAACAGCACCACGCATCTTGACAGCACCAAAGAAACGCGGGAAATCCGTTACTACATCAGCAGCCTCACCAGTAATGCTCAGCAACAAGGCGCGCACATCCGCCAGCACTGGAGCATAGAAAATAGCTGCCACTGGGTTCTAGACACGGCCTTCCGAGAAGATCACAACCAAACCAGTCAGGGTCACGCCGCGAAGAACCTAGGCACCGTGCGCAGAATCGTAATGAACCTCCTCAAAAACGATCAAACTTACCAAAAAAGCACCCCTAAAAAACGCCTGAAAGCATTACTGGATAAGAACTACCGCGATAAACTTCTCTCCCTAGCTTGATCGCCGTGGGGGACTTTGTGGAAAAAATTCCTCGACAATACCTGAGCCATGGGTTATCCCGCGTTCGACGACTGGCTTTGAAATGCGCGTGGCAAGCCATTCTCCTGCCGGACCGCCATTGCGGTTACAAATGCGCAAAAAGCGGAGAATCGATTCCCCACTCCGGACTCCTCACATCATGAAACTACCCAACATATTTGAAGACCAGACCCCACCCGAAACCTATCCTGCGGGTGCCACGATTTTTGACGAAGGCCAGACAGGCGATTGCATGTACATTGTGAAATCCGGCAGCGTGGAGCTCCGCTGGCAGGGCAAGCTTCTGGAAGTCGTCACCGAGGACGGCTACTTCGGCGAAATGGCGATCATCGATGGTGGTCCGCGCAGCGCCGCCGCCATCGCCGCGACCGATACCGTGCTCATTCCCGTGAACAAGAGACGCTTCGAGTACATGATTCACGAAATTCCCTTTTTTGCCGTACACGTGATGCAAAATCTCTGCCGCCGGTTGCGCGAACGAAACGACATCCCCCAGTGAGCGGGCGGGCGGGCCCCGAAGCGCTGTGAAGTTGATTTTACCTTACGAAACCCCGCAGGCATTACGCCCGATCCTCTCCGCCCGGTTTGCCGCGTTCCGGGGTCGATGCCCGGATGCACGCGATGACGGAGCGACGGAAAAATGACGACCGAAGAATACTCCCACAGCAATGGTTCACCGAAACAGTTCTCGGTCAACATCTGGCTCGACAGCTACGACGACGTATTCTCCGATTTTGATTCCCGCGCATTCTCCGAGCGCGCGCTTTCCGACGACTTCATTGCCGAGGCGCGCAAAATGGCGAAAGAGAAACCCGAAGGCAGGATCGAACTGATCCTGCAGATGCCGGCGGCCAAACGAGCGCAGCAAACCGAGGCCATCATCATCAAAAACCTGCACACGCACTTCCGGCGGGTTGTTGCCATGATCGAAGCGGAGGGCCGGAAATCAATGCGCAGGGGCTTCATCCTGAGTTCCCTCGGTTTTCTGCTGATGATCGCGTCGGCCTACCTCATCAGCGTTTCCTCCACGAACTTTTCCTGCCACGTTCTCCGTGTCATTCTCGAACCGTCAGGGTGGTTCATGGTCTGGTCCGGGCTTGAGGACCTGTTCTACGGCTCGCGCAAGAAAAAAGCGGAACTCGAATTCAACTTGAAAATGGCGCACGCAGACATACGATTCGTTTCACTGCCCATAACCTGAACCCGTCCTGCATGATGAAACAAAAATCCCGCTCCAGCAAATGTTGCCGCATCGTTCTCACCGGCGGTCCCGGTGCCGGCAAAACGACAGCGGCCGACTTGTTCCGTCGGGAGATCGGCGACCGGGTTGCGCTCGTGCCCGAGGCGGCGACGATTCTTTTCCAAGGTGGTTTTCCGCGCTCGCGGGCACCGCAAGCCCAGCGATTTGCGCAGACCGCGATCTACCATGTGCAGCGCGACCTTGAAGACGTGCAAGCGGCGCTGTATCCCGACCGCGCGTTGCTGTGCGACCGGGGAACCATCGACGGCGCGGCCTACTGGCCCGGAGAAGTGCACGACTATTTCAAGGCGGTGGGCACCACCTTTGATGCGGAATTGCAGCGTTACGACGCCGTCATATTTTTTGAATCAGCCGCCTGTGGCGGCGGCAGCATCGAAGGCGGCAATCCGATGCGCAATGAAAGCGTCGAGGAAGCAATTGCGCTCGACACAAAACTCCGCGCGCTCTGGTCCCGGCATGAACGTTTCGTGCTCGTGCCGCACAATCCTTCTTTTTTCAAAAAAATCAGCTTCGGCCTCGCCGCGCTGGAAAGCATGGTGGCGCAGTTGCAGCAAAACGCCCCTCGTCCGCAAGCGCGCAAGTCCCGCAGGTGATGCTGTTCCATCGCAGGAAGGGCGCCAACACCGACGCAAATGGTCCGCCGGTTTTCACCAGCGGACCATGATGTGCAAAACCATTGCCCTGCGTCGGCTCAGGCCAGTTCGCTTTGAGCGTGATGGGGCATCGGCTTGTCTTTTTTCCGCAGGGCATTGCGCATCTTGGTCAGCGCGCTGTTTTGCAACTGACGGATGCGTTCGCGGGTCACTCCGAACTCGCGACCAACTTCCTCCAGAGTCAGCGGGCGTTTGCCGGTGAGGCCGAATCGTTCATCGATGATCGCACGCTCACGACTGTCCAAAATGGTGAGCAGACCATCGAGATTGTCGTGCAGATTTTTGTCGGACAACAAATCGAGCGGATTCGAGGCGCTTTCATCGCCAATGATTTCGCCATAGGCTGTTGCTTCACCTTCATTGATCGGGGCGTCCAGCGAGGTCGGACGCTGCGATGCCTGTTTCAGCATGGCCAACTTGCGACGGGGGATGCCGGTTTCCTCGGCGAGTTCCTCATCGGTTGGTTCGCGGCCATACGCTTCGGTCAGCATGTTGGTGATGCGGCGGAGTTTGGCGATCTTGTCGACCATGTGGACCGGGAGGCGGATCGTCTTGCTTTGATTGGCAAGTGCGCGCTTGATCGATTGCTTGATCCACCATGCCGCGTAGGTGCTCAATTTTCCGCCCTTGGCCGGATCGAAACGGTCCACGGCTTTCATCAGACCAATGTTGCCTTCGGAAATCAAATCGGTCACGTGCAAACCATAGCCCGAGTAGTCCTGGGCGATTTTGACAACGAGACGCAAGTTGGCTTGAATCATCAGCGTGCGTGCCGCCTGATCGCCTTTCTTGATTTTCTTCGCGAGTTTGACTTCTTCCTCGGGGGTGAGAAGGGGAGTTTTTGCAATCTCCTTCATGTAGGCTTTCATGCTGCTATCAAATTCTGATGCCATAATATCTCCTTTTTTGTTTACAATGGAATTAACGCTGCCCGCGGACCGTTTATTCTAATTATTCCGTAAAAACTTCTTTCAGCGGATCATCAGCAACTTGTCCATGACGACAAGTTGGTATGCAGCAGTTACCATACCACGCTCATGAATAGTGGAAAAAGCTTGTAAAATATGAGAAATTTCACTTGTCGCACGAAACCACGGGCGAATTGGCTGCATCAGTTTGTCGTCAATCGCGTCATTATGTCATGGTTGGGATTTATTTTCCGGCATGGTTTTGTTGCACACGGTGCAAATATATGGTTGTCATGTCGGGACGAATTGCGCAAGTTCCCACTGTTCAGATGATTACTCGAATATATTCAGCGGCGTTGCGCGGGGTGGATGCGCGGGAGGTCGAAGTGGAAGTCAACGCCTGGGGCTCGGAAAAACCGCAGGTTTTTGTGGTCGGGCTGCCCGATGCGGCCGTCAGGGAGTCGATCCAGCGGGTGACATCCTCGATCATCGCTTCGGCCTTGACCTTGAGCGATGGCAGCAAGACAGTCAATCTGGCACCAGCGGACTTGAAGAAGGAAGGGCCGTCCTTTGATCTGCCCATCGCGCTGGCCATGGCCTCCGCGTGTGCCGAGTTGCTGTTGCCTGCCGACGATGCGTATGTGGTCGGTGAACTGGCGCTCGACGGAACGGTGCGCCCGATCAAAGGAGCGCTGGCCATCGCCCTGGAAGCGAGGGCGAGTGGCAAAAGACGGCTGATCCTCCCCGCGGCCAATGCCGCCGAAGCGGCCATCGTCGACGGCATCGAAGTCATCGGTGTGGATTCACTGCATCAGACTTGGGCATATCTCACCGGCACGGCGGACATTGCTCCTTTCACGATGGATCGACAGGCATTCTTCGAAGCGCACCGCAGTTACGAAGTCGATTTTGAAGAGGTGAAGGGGCAATATCAGGTCAAACGCGCCCTCGAAGTGGCGGCCACCGGCGGTCACAATATTTTAATGGTCGGCCCGCCGGGGACGGGCAAGTCGATGCTGGCCAAACGCCTGCCGAGCATTCTGCCCGACATGAGCGAGGAAGAGGCGATTGAAACCACCAAGATTCATTCGATCGCCGGATTTCTCGATCCGAAGCGCTCTTTTCTCACCACCCGGCCGTATCGTGCGCCGCACCACACGATTTCAGATGCCGGATTGTTAGGCGGCGGCACCAACCCGGGGCCGGGCGAGGTTTCGCTGTCGCACAATGGCTTGTTGTTTCTCGATGAACTGCCCGAGTTCCGACGGCAAACGCTCGAGGTGATGCGCCAGCCTCTGGAAGACGGCCACGTGACGATTTCACGCGCCGCCGGATCGCTGACCTTTCCCTCGCGATTCATGCTGGTGGCGGCGATGAACCCTTGTCCCTGCGGCTACTACGGCGACGCCAAACGCGAGTGCCGCTGCGGCTCGCGGGCGATTGAAAAATACCGGCAGAAAATTTCCGGGCCTCTACTTGATCGGATCGACATTCATGTGGAAGTCCCCTTGGTCGATTTCAAGGAACTTTCGGCCACCGAATTGGGTGAAAAATCGGCTGCCATCCGCCAGCGGGTCGCGGCGGCGCGAACGATTCAATCGGAGCGCTTCAATAAAAACAAAGGCGTGAACACCAACTCCGCGATGTCGGCGAAGCTGGTGCGCGAGCATTGCCAGCTTGACAACACCAGTTCGCAGTATCTGGAACACGCGATGGAATCGATGAATTTTTCCGCGCGCGCCCACGACCGCATCCTCAAGGTCGCGCGCACGATCGCGGATCTGGATTCCAGCCAGGCGATCCAGTCCCAGCACATCCTCGAAGCGATCCAGTATCGCAGCCTCGACCGGAAATTGTTTTCCTGATAGCTGGTTGCGAGCCCAAGGCACGCAGGACAGCATCGCCATCTTCGATGACTGTGTGGAAATCTGGAACGCCATACGATCACCAAAGAAACCGCTCGTCCTGGTCCTCACCGTTGCGTTTGCTTTTGGAACTCGCGTTCCTCCTGCCGCGCGATGCATTCGCGATCGGTGCCACCCGTGGCGGAGGCGTCTCGCCTCCCAGCCTCACAAAACTGAGCTCACCGATCCCCTCATGCACCCATCGGGAAGATACGGCTATCACGTCGCGCACCACGTCAGCAAGGCAGGAGGTGGAGCGCAGCCCGATGAGCAGATGCACAAGGTCCGCGATACCACCGATTGCCTCGGGCACGCCATTCACATTCCGCACCACTCCACCGAGATAGGCATGCAACCTTCGCCGTACGCTCCCGTTCGCAAACAAGGTCGGTGAGTCGGGAAGAATGATCGCTGCGCATTCACGAACCTCTCGCGAAAACCCGCGCCCGGCAGGATGACGGCCACAGCCTGCGGGACGCAGGCGCTCCCCGTGAAGATTTCCCTGCCTGAAAGGCATCAAAGGGCAGGGAAGGCTCTCCGAGCGTTCCGGTGGGGGGCTGACGCTTCTCGCCCTGTCGCAACCTACCTTCACCCCACGCTTTCGTTCGCAAACCACATCGGTGAGTCCGGAAGGATGTCCAAGACCTAACAAACCTGCCCCCACCGGAACTTTCAACCTAAAGTTCGCAGTTGGAATTGCAGAATTTCTCTTAAAGCCTTGTAGAACATGGGCTAGAGAGGAAATAAGATTCGTTTTTCGTTTCACCTAATGGGTGAAAACATGGCAAAAATGTAATTTGCATGCTGGTAACGCTGCATCAAT
>CAMAQB010000107.1 GCA_945860285.1 Akkermansia muciniphila
CAACTAGTCCCGCAAGCCAACACCAGCAGAGGTCCAGAACCAGCCCGGTCAAAATGCCCAAGCGGCCTGACCAGGAAAATCACGCCCAAAAATAAGCCGTAAAAAAAGTTGAAAATAACTCTTGATTCGATCTGATACTACTGACCCCATTACAGCACATGATTACAACGCTCAGGTGCTGTCAATGTGCCACGTTCAACAGTAAATAGCCCTCCGCGCCTGCGCCTCACCTTCACCATCCCATGCCGCTTGAGAACCTCTCCTACCGTGCTGACCACTGGAGGATCATCAAGCCCATACTTCGTCCCCAGAACATGCTGTATCTTCTTTGCTCCCCACGTAGGATGCAACCGCCTCTCCAACACGATCATCCTCTCCACTGCATCCTCCGTTCGGCACGTCACGGTCTTAGGTGCACTGCTTCGCGCCTCCAGCCCAGACATACCCTGTTCCACATATCGATCTCTCCATTTGTGTCCCGTCTTGCGCGAAATCCCAAATGTAATGCAAAGCTCCGACATCGTAAACTGATCGCTCATCAGCAAACTAATAAATTGTTGTTTTTGTTCCATAAGTGACACGTTTTTCCAGGGCATACCCCCATTATAAACTGTAACCTATGTCCTCGGTTTTTTTGTTACCTATGTCCTCGGTTCATACCAGCCTGATGCGGCGATTGTCCCATTCTTACCTCGATCAATAAGGATGGGGCAAAATAGGGGCCAACATAGGGGCCAGTCCCGAATGGCACTGACCCGAATGGCACTGACCCGAATGGCACTGACCCGAATGGCAAGCCCGGAGGGCTGAATCGAAATTAGCCGGTGGCGTCAGCCACCGGTGAGTCGTCCAAGACGGAACCCGCCCCGGAGGGGCGGTGGAAGGTCAGGCTCTCACCAAAGAAACCGCTCGTCATAGTCCACACCGCTGCGCATCAAGAGTTCCCTGTATTCCTCCTACCGCGCGATGCATTCGCGATCGGTGCCACCCGTGGCGGAGGCTTCTCGCCTCCCTGCCAAACAAAGCTGTGCTCACCGATTTCCTCATGCAGCCATCGGGAAGATACGGCTTTTACGTCGCGCACCACGTCTGCAAGGCAGGCGGTGGCGCGCAGCCCGATGAGCAGATGCACATGGTCCGCGATACCACCGATTGCCTCGGGCACGCCATTCACATTCCGCACCAGTCCGCCGAGGTAGACGTGCAACCGCTCGCGCCACGCGGCGGCAATACTCAGAACGCGGTCCTTGGTGCTGAACACGACGTGGTAATGGAGAGAGAGGTGTGTCGATGGCATGGCGATCATTTTCCCGCGCCCCTACCGGGGCGCAATCCTTTTTTTCTGTCTTCCGGTGGCTGTCGCCACCGGCTAATTTCCATCGGCCTTCCAGGCCGACCAAGCGGCTAATTTCCATCGGCCTTCCAGGCCGACCAAGCGTCCAAGCGGTCAGTTATCGCATAGTAGCATTCTTTTTTGATGTCTTTTTTGGATGCTCTACTCTCCGGCATGGCTCGGCCACTTCGATTTGTGTGAAAATCGACGATTGTCGAATTTTGATTTTTGATGTTTGATTTGAGAAGACTGGGAACTAAGAACTTCCTCAAACCTTGGCGAGCTTTGCGGCCTTAGCGGTGAAGAATTTTTGATTGGATGGCTGGGAGGCCAGAGGCCTCCGCCACGGTTTTGAGGCTTTGCTTGCGAAGGGGTTGTGACTACTTCCCGGAAAAACTAGAATCGATGATGCCCAATGGGTGGGACTGGTGCCAGGGCGTTTCAACCGAGCGCCTGGGTCAGGTCGGCGATCAGGTCCTCGACATCCTCTAATCCCACGCTGAAGCGCACGAACCCTTCGCCGATGTCCTCCGGGTAGTTGAGCACGCCGAGTTCCGGATTGTTTCCCTGCTGCGGATAGTACTGCACCAGGCTTTCGGTGTGGCCGAGGCAGACAGCGTGGGTGATGATTTTCAGCGCACCGAGAAACGGAAAATACGCCTCCTTGCCGCCTGTGAGGGCGAAGTTGATCATGCCGCCGAAACCGGTCATTTGTTTGCGGGCGATGTCGTGCTGCGGGTGGCTCTCGAGACCAGGGTAGCGCACGAATTTCACCGCCGGGTGGCCTTCCAAAAACCGCGCCAGCACCAGGGCGTTCTCGCAGTGACGTTTCATCCGCATCGGCAGGGTGGTGGTACTGCGCATCAACAACCAGGCGGTGAAGGGGCTGATCGTCGCGCCCAAATGAACGCCCGCAGCGAGGCGGATCTGCGTGATCAGATCCTTACGGCCGATCACCGCGCCGCCGAGGCTGTCGCCATGACCATTGACGTATTTTGTCAAGCTGTGCATCACCAGGTCCGCGCCCAGGGCGATCGGGTTCTGCATCACCATGCCGGAAAAGGTGCTGTCCACCGTGAAGACCGCGCCGATGCTTTTTGCCATGCCCGCGATGGCGGCGATATCGCTGCACAGAGTGGTGGGGTTCGACGGCGTTTCCACGTGAATCAATTTCGTGTTCGGTCGAATGGCCGCGCGCACGGATTCGGGATCGGTGGTATCCACCAGCGTGAGTTCGACGCCGAAACGTTTCGATAGATGCTCGACCAGAAAACCGTGGATGCCGATGTAGCAAATCCGCGAGCTGATCATGTGGTCGCCCGCGCTGAGAAGCGTGAAAAAAGCGCCGGAGATCGCGGCGACACCGCTCGATGAAACCACGCAATCCTCGCCGCCCTCGATGCCCGCCAGGCGCTCCTCCAGATAGCGGGCGTTCGGATGACGGGAGCGCGGGTAATTGAAAGCATTCGGATCATTCCAGTCAAACGACTCCGCGAGTGTCTCCGCGCTGTCGTTCAGCTCAAAACTGTTCGCCATCACGATCGGACGGCGGATCGCCTTGGTTTCGGAATCCACGCCCTCGCCGCAATGAATGGCGCGTGTGGCTTCCCCGAGCTTGCGGGTTTCTTCAAAAGGAAGATTCATAGATCAGGGTTGGTTTCATCGGCGGGGTCGGCGCGATGGTCACGGTGGAATTTGTCGTAGCGCTTGGGATTCGCCATCACCATGATCGCGCTGACGGCAACTCCCAGGCAGAGAAACAGCGCGGGAAAGCCGCCGAGGTTCGAGAGCTGTTTGATGCCATCGAGCTTGAACTGGGTGACGATAATCCAGCAGAAGACCGCCATCAAAGTGCCCCATGCGATTTTCACCGACATGCTGGATTCCGTGTGTTCGGGCGAAATGCCCTTGGAGCTGATGTTGCTCATCGTATCGGTATTGCCATCCGCCGTGGTGACAAAGGACAAAAAAGCCGTGATCAACAGGATCGGAATGAGGAAATTCCCCATCGGCAGCCGTTCGAGAAACGCAAAGAGCACCTTGGAGGGGTCGTTGGGATCGAGCAGGAGTGCCAAGCCTGCTTTGTCGTGCATTTCCATGTGAACCACCGCACCACAGATGACCGCCATCCAGATGCCCGTGAAGATCGAGGGCAGCAGGACATTGAAAAACAAAAAAGCCCGCACCGTGTAACCATAGGCAATGCGGCCCAGGAATACTCCCATGATCGGGGCCCATGCGAAGAAGGCGGAGAAATACATTTGCGTCCAGTCATGTGGCCAGGCCTCCCCTTGCGCCGCACCGGTGTTGAGGACTTTCTGCGGATAATTCCCCAGAAACTCTCCCAGCCCTTCCACCGCAAAATCCAGAATGAAACGAGTCGGACCCAGAAAGAGCACGAGTACCAGGAAGCCGATGAGAAACGCCGTGTTGGCATTGGCAATCCAACGGATGCCCTTGGTCACGCCACTGATGGCCGCGAGCACCGAGGCACCCATGATCACGGCGATGATGATGCCGATCAGCCAGTTCGAGGGAACCGCCGTCACTCCTAACAAGTGATTGATTCCGCCGCCCATCAGCATCGACGAACCACCCAGCGCGGCCGTGAGTGCGGCGATCAGGCAATAGAGACAGATCGCATCGATCACCTGCGCCAGCCTGCCATCGCCCAGTTTCCCGAGCAAGGGCGAGAGTGGAGCGCCCAGGCTGAAGGGCCGCTTCATGTTGTAGTAGGCGAAGGCAAACATCAGGCCGACCAACGAACCGAAGGCGTAGGGCGTCAATGTCCAATGCAAATAGGAAGTGGAAATCGCGAACCGCGCGGCCTCCGGTGATTGCGGAGTTATACCGCCCGGCGGATGACTCAAATGCCAGGTTGGCTCGAACACACCCCAGAACAAAATGCCCGCCGCGATGTTGGTGGTGAGCACCACCGCGAACATCTGCCAGTTGGTGAGCAGCTTTTTTGCTTTCGCACCACCCAGCACGGTGCGACCGAATGGCGAGACATAGACGGCCACGCACAAGGCCATCATGCCAAACGCCAGCAGCGATACCAGCCAGCCAAATGATCTTGCCACCCACTGGAAAGCCGACTTGAGAATCCCGACAAACTGCTGATCGGCTGGAGGCCTTTGTTGGTCGATGAATTGCAACAGCACGAAAGCCGCACACAACAGAAAAGGCGGGAGGAAAACCAGCGGCTTGATGTTTTTCATAAGTCAGGATGAAGGCAGCAGTCGTCCGATGCGCAGAAAATCGCTGCGCAGATCCGTGCGACCTTTCTCGACAAAATCCGCCGCGATTTCCGCATAGGCCGGGGCGAACTTGAATCCCGCGCCACACAAGGGGCCGCAAAGCACCACGCGATCGTGCTCGGGATGTTTGTCCATGATCGGCACGTCATCGACGGTGTGATCATACAAACAGGTGCGGATGCCCAGCAGCGGACCATTTGCCTCGGGGAAATATTTCTGCAAGCCCTTGCGGACGAGCGACTCGTCATGGGCATTGGGCGTGCGATTGAAATTGTCGGGATCGACAGGTTCGCCATACCAGTGCAGGCCGATTTTGTAACCCGGCACATCGGTCATCATCGGGAAGCCGTAATAAATTCCATCCTCGTCCTCGATGCACCAGCAGGGCATCGCTTCCGGTTCATAGGCCTTCACATTCTGCAGCGGCCATACCCACGCAAAACTCATCCGCGTGACCGTGCAGGTGATGCCCAGATTCTTCAGCAGCTTGCCCGTCCACGGACCGGCGCAGAAAACAATGCGGTCGGCGGAGTAGGTCTCGCGATCGGTTTTGACCATCACTCCGGCGGCATCGGCGCTCCAGTCGAGCACCTTGGTATTGGCCATCACATGCGTGCCGAGCCGCATCGCCATTCTAACGTACGTGGTGATCGCCACCTCGGGCCGCAACAGCGCGCCGACCGGATCGAAGGCACCCCAGTAGGGCTCGTCGATATGAAACTGCGGAAAGCGCTCGCGAACCTGGGACGCGCTCAGATCCTCGAAGTGACCGAGATTGTTTTTGTAGCCGGAGAAATTCCGGTGGGGTGCCAGATCGAGAAAGCCGGTCGTCACCATCAGATCCTTTTGCCCGGATTCCTCGACGATTTCATGGAACAGCTCGTAGGCGCGCAGGATGATCGGTTCGTAATCGCTGCCGATGTAGGGGGCGATCTTGGTCTGCCGCGAATTTCCGTGCGTGCCGCCCATGTTGTGCGGCACCGCGAACTGTTCGAGCCCAAGCACTTTCAAACCGCGCTTGGCAAGATCGTAACAGGCGGCCGATCCGACGGCGCCGACACCGACAACGATGACATCGTATGATTGGGACATGAGACGGAAAAAATACGGATAAAAACTATCCCCGCCGACCGAATAAAACGATGGGAGGGGATTGAGATTAGAATTGCGGCGAAGCGCGTGGCAACAGCAATTTGATAGTGGCGGACTATTTCTTCGCTGGCTCTGCGGCGGGACCACCGAGAGCGACGACACGGAAACCGTAGTTCGGCCACTTGGCACCATAGACATCGTAACGGGTGTAGGAAAGCAAATACTCATCGCGGTCGTTCATGAAAAACGATCCGCCGCGCAGGCCGACCTTGTCGCCGGTCATGTTTTCGTTGTATTCCCAGACATTGCCGTTCTGATCGAAGGTGCCGTAGGGGCTGACAGCGGTTTTGAACTGGCCCACGTCCGTGGGGGTATCAGTATTGATATTGCACTCGGGTGCGCTGCCACCCTTGACCGCGTAGGTCCAGTAACCGGCACCACCGGGTTTGGCGGCATCGTAATAGGCTGCTTTGTACCACTCGCTTTCCGTGGGCAACGCCCATTTCACGGTTTTCCCTGCGGCCAGCGTGGCATGCGTCGGGAGCGTGGCTGTGCCGCCCGAGATCGTATAGGTTCCGGTTTCCGTGGCTCCGGCACCCTTGCCGTTGGACAACCAGTTGGCATATCGAAGGCAAGTCAGCCAGCCGACGTAGTTCACCGGTTTCTTGCCCATGCCGTCCTTGACGGTATAAATGAAGCTGCCCTGCTCGCCACTGCGATAAATGCCGCCGTATTGCTCGGCCATGCGACCGTCATACGACTCGTAACTGTCGGTCTTCGCGGCACCGTTGAGAAACTCGCAGAACTCCTCGTTGGTTACTTCATACTTGCCAATGCGGTATTCATAGGCAACAGCTCCATAACCCGAACCATCGCTGGTATTGCCGGCGTTGCCCACGGGCACGGTTACGGGAGATTCAGCGCGAGAGACCGCTGTGAGAGCCAGAAGCAGGCCGAGGATTTGAGATGTCGTTTTCATTGAATCGATGTGGTTATTTGGTTACGAAGTTTAATTCACCATGGAATCCGCCGCGACGGCAACCCATGATGTCAACTCATACGGTTGGCCGGAGTGCCATGTTTCATCTTTTTCCCCGCGTTGGAAAAATTTCCAAGCCGCTGGCATGGATGGACAAGTGTTCCGTACTCAATCGTCACTTTTCTCTTTCACCTCGTCTCCCTTTTTCCCGCTTCCGCTCCGTTCACGAGTGCCTCCATCGGACTTCGCCCTAAAAGCTGTTTTCTCGCGATTTTTAAAAAAAACGAAAAAAATACTTTCGCAAATAGAGCAATTCCCATAAACTAGACCTGTTTCCAAACAAAAAAATCACAAAGTAATCACAAAAAAAATAACCAACCACACTCAAGTCCCATGAAATCCAAGACAAATCCATTCCTGCGCCTTGCGAAACTAACGTGCCTGCCCGTTCTGCTTTCAGGCGGTATGACCCTTGCCCCTTCGATCGCGGCGGCTACTCCCGTCGTCGCGCGTGATCTTGATGGCGACGGCATCCCGAATTCCTCCGACCCGGACATCGATAACGACGGCAGCCCGAACGGACGCGACACCAACGTCGACGGCGGTAAAGCCCGCTCCGGCCCCTACAAGGGCAAAAATATTGGCGACCGCATTCTGAACGGTGATACAGCCGAGCTCGACATCGATGACGACGGACTTGCGGACGACTCTAATGCCGAGCTCGACATCGACGGGGACGGACTTGCGGACGATTCCCCGGCGGAAACAGACATCGATGGCGATCGCAAGGCCGACAATGCGTCCAGCGAGATGGATATTGATGGAGACGCACTTCCCGACGATTCCTCGAACGAGTCCGACATCGACGGCGACGGTTTGGATGATGATTCGAGTTCGGAAAGCGACATCGATAGCGACGGACTTGCCGACGACTCCAGCACTGAAACTGACATCGATGGAGATGGAAAATCCGACGACTCCAAAGCGGAAACCGACATCGACGGCGACGGAAAATCCGACGACTCCATCGCTGAAATCGACATCGATGGCGACGGACTCGCGGACGCTGCCAGGGCCGAGCTCGACATCGACGGCGACAGCAAAGCGGACGATGCACTCAATGAGGACGATATCGACGGTGACAGCATCAAGGACGTGGATGATGACGACGTCGACGGCGACGGTGAGTCCGCTGATGACGACGAGGACGACGACGGCGATGGCGATGATGACATCGACGATGAAGACGATGATGGCGACGGCGCAGACGATGATGATGACGTCGACGACGACTGATTTTTCCTTATTCACTAACAGGACTTATATGGGCCGGACCGGTTTACGGTCCGGCTCATTTGTTAGCCGACGACCCTTTTCATGCCGCAAACAACTCATCGCTGGACCGCTTTTGCCCTTGTTGTCGGCCTCTTTATCGGGGCAGTCGGCGCCTTGATGATCAAGGGCTCCCAGCAGTCCGAGCCGTCCGCCGCATACCGTGAAGCTCCGTCACCCCAGGCCGGGAGAAAAAATCCTGCTGGCCTGGCAGGCGCAGAAGACCGTCACCGCGCTCGCACGGACTTGGCGGGAAAATTTGGCGGATCCGATCCGGCGGCGGGTTGGGAATACGGAATGGGAATGAAGAATGCAGCTGACAGGGCTGAATTCATGGCCTCACTGTTGCAATCCTGGGCCAGCAAAGACCCGGAGGCATCTTTGGCTAAAGCCCTCAGCCTGGGGATGGGGCGTCTAAAGACCACTTGCGTGGCCGCCGCGTGCGCGGGGTGGGCATCGCGCGATCCCCTCGCAGCCGCCAAGTGGGTGGAGAGCACCCTTTCCGGTCCACCGAAAGCCGAGGCGAGCGCCGCCATAGCGGCGGCTTGGGCTGAATCGTCACCGGAAGCAGCCACTGCCTGGGCCGCCTCCCTGCCTCCGGGCATGGCCTCGGAAGCAGCTCTGTCAAAAGCGCTGGATGCCTGGGTCGACAGTGATCCGAAAGCCGCCTCCGCGTGGGCGGCATCGTTGCCAGAAGGGGAAAAGAGAAGCAGCGCTTTGCTCCAACTGGCGGTCGTGTGGGCCGATCAGGACCCGGCTGGGGCGGGCACGTGGATTGCCGGGCAAGCCGGCACCGAAGATGGCGGCATGATGGTGGACACCTTGCTGAATCGCTGGTCTGCCGACGATCCGGTGGCCGCCGCCGATTGGGTGAAATCCCTGCCCTCCGACCGTCAAACCGAAGCTTATGCGATGGTTCTCGCGGTCTGGGGAACTGACGATCCTGCCAGTGCTTCGGCATGGGTTACGACCTTCCCCGCAGGGCAAACCCGCGAGCGAGCGGTCCCCGCCCTGGCGGAGGCCTGGGCTGGGACCAATCCGCAGGCCGCCGTCACTTGGACCCTGTCGCTACCCGACTCACCTGAAAAAACCATTGCGCTCGATCAAAGTGTCCGCACCTGGTCACTGAATGAAAGCGCTTCACTCAAATCCTGGCTTGATTCACAGCCTTCGGGACCGGATTCCGATCACCTGCGTGCCACAGCCTCGATCGTCATCGCCGAGCACCAAGCGCAGGATGGAGCTGCAATGGCCGCCGCCATTACAGACCCCTCGTTGAAACAGGACGCCATCGTCGACGTGGTTCGGCAATGGAGAAAGACCGACCCAAAGGCAGCCGCAGCTTGGCTGGGGCAGCAATCACTTGATCTGGAGACACTTCACCGTCTGGAACCGTAATCGGAAAAATTGCCGCCCGCCCATGAGTCTGAACGGCTGAGAAAATGAATCAACCCTGGCGTTAGCCTTGCTCTGCAGAAACTCCTGGTTCTTTTTTCCACGGCGATCCTCGCAAGAGATTGGGACAGGCGATTGTTTGCACCTTTTTCCGACAGGGCATTTTGCCATCACCGGGGTAGGGTATTACCCGCTGGCAAGAAAGTGACTTCTCCGATAAGATGGTCGGAGTTGACCCGTCATGAGCGATTGCTGTAACCATCCCAAGTCCGAGCCTGAGCCCAGTCCGGTTGTCGCGTAGTCCTGCTGCCAGAACCACGTTCAAACCCCTTGCCAGCCTGCGCAAACTCGGTGTGAAAGTCCATAATGCTCACGGGAGACCACGAGCGCACCGCCGCGGCTGTAGCAAAAAATCTGGGGCTCGATCATTTCAAAGCCGGAGTGACCCCTGCTGACAAGATCACCGAAGTCCGCCGTCTCCATGACTCGGGTGAGGTTGTCGCCATGGCTGGAGACGGGATCAACGACGCACCGGCTCTCGCCGCTGCCGATGTCGGCATCGCGATGGGCACCGGCACCGTCGTCGCGATGCAGAGTGCCGGAGTAACCCTCGTAAAAGGGGATCTCCGCGCCATCGCCAAGGCCATTCACCTTGAGCCGTGCGACCTTGCGCAACATCCGTCAGAACCTCCTTTTCGCGTTTCTCTACAATGCGCTGGGTATTCCCGTTGCCGCTGCATTGCTCTACCCGTTCTTCGGGCTGCTTCTTAGTCCCGTCGTCGCCGGTGCCGCGATGAGCCTGAACTCTGTTTCCGTGATCTCGAACGCACTGCGTCTGGGGCGAGTGAAGCTGTGAACGGTTTGGATAACCAAATCTCCTCGACCGGGCACCGGTACGCCACATGCGAAACAATCAGGAATCTGCATTTGCGCATCGTCTGAATCGGAAAGAAAACAGCGGATCGCAGGGCGTCGCTGCGGGTCGATCCTATTTCACACACTTGGCGCTTCTTCCTCTCCGCATTTCGTTTTGTCACGAACTTGATCGGCCCACACACCGGGAAACGACGTAGCATGCGCTTTGCGTGCCCAGCGCTCTTCCGGACTGGCGCACTTGACATTCAATGCCGCGAAGTGCGCCGCCACATCCCGTGGATCGAGAAAACGCACCGCGTGCGCCACAGGTCCCTCGCCACGAGGAAAGTCAATTTCCATCAGCGATCGAATCTTCGATGCGTTGGATGGCTTTGGTTCCTCCATGTCGTTGGATCATAGCACGAAAATCCGCGTCGTCGAGTGAGAGTTTATGCGCTTTACACAGTGCGATAATGTCCGCCCAGTCTTTCTCCGCTTCGTTCCTTGCGCGCTGACTCGCCGCATGAAGTTTGAGTGCAATCATCGCCTCACACACGGCACGGCAATCGGCTGCGTGGGCAGTTTTGCCTGCTCCAGAACGAGAAACACCTCGTCATCAACCAACATCAGATCAATCGGTGGTAGCGGAAAATCAGCGGGGGCTTCATATTGATGAAAATGATCGGACTCGGCAAACAACCGGTAACTCAACCCGCACAATGCCACGTTCCAATCCCCAGCTGCCGAGCAAGGAATCAAAAGATCCAGATCAAACGTCGCGCGGGCATAGCCGAGCGCCGTCACAGCATGACCTCCAATCATCAATGCCGGCAGGTCTTTCTCCTTCATGACTCGAGCCACCGTATTCAGCAAACTTTGCACAGAATCAGCCTGGATTGCCTCAACAGAAAAATCCAGCCCCGATTCGCATCAAAGGTCGCACGGCGATCAAGCCAGGGAGATGCTCAAAGACAGGGATCGCTGTCCCTGGCGATCCCGCTGGGGGCAGGTTTCGTATCTCTCGATGGATCTTCCTGGCTCACCAGCGTTGTTGGCGAACGAGAGCGTGGGGTGAAGGTAGGCTGCCCGAAGGTCAGGGCAGTAACTGTATTCCAAAAGCAACGGATTTTTTCGTTTTTTTGCGGTGTCTCTTTTGCTCGAGTCGGTGGCTTTGCCTGGCTTCCTTGGGGGCTAGCCCCCAAACCCCCAGGATTTTTCGCTTTTTTAC
>CAMAQB010000108.1 GCA_945860285.1 Akkermansia muciniphila
GTCTGGTTGAACGAACACCGCTCCGGGGAGAAAGGATTTTCATTGGGACGGTTTGATGACGACTACATACGCCGTTTTCCCTGTGGCGTTGCATTGGACGAGTCGGGCAAAGCCATCACGTTTATCAACATCCTTGCGACCGCAAATCACGAAGAACTTTCCGTGGACCTCATGCGCCATCTTCCCGACTCGCTGGGCGGGGTGATGGAAGCAATGTTCATCGAGTTGCTGCTCTGGGGGCAGGGCATCCCTATTGCTGCCCGACGAAAATCTCGCTGAAGAAATACTTCCCGTTGTTCGTTTTCACAACACCAACGCCGGTGAGATGATAATTGCCCTCGATGTTTTGACGATGGCCCTCGCTCGATATCCAACGGTTGGCCATTTTTCTGGCGGGATCGGACATGCCATAGTTCATGCCGACATTCTCCGCGACAATGGCATGGCGAAAACTGTTGCGCATCGCTGTGGCCCGTCCGGAAAAACCCCGGTGGCTGATCTCCCCCTTCCCTGCCATCTGTGCGCAATGCCTGCGGCACTGTGCGGTGATTCGGGGTTCGGTTGCCAACGCGGCCAGACCTTTCGCTGCGCGATGCTGGTTCACATAGCGCGCGATTTCCTGTTCCATTCCCACCTCGGGCACGGTGGTGACGTGATGGGTGGAACAACTGGCGAGCCAAAAAATGCACAAGGCCGGCTGGGAAAGGCGAATCAGGGTGGTCATGGTGTAAAGATAAAAAGCCACTTCGATTTTTCAAGGTTTTATGGCATAAGGAAGTCTGAACACGCACAATCGATCAAAGCCGTGAACAATCACACACAAACAGTGCCATGCGATGATTTGCCCTTGTCGGACGGATTCCAGCCGATCATGCTGTGCTCGTGGCGGACGAAACGGAAGCAGAGACCATTGAACACCTCAACGAGGCCATCAATGCCCGCGATGGTTCGGCGCTGTTGTCGATCGCCGGGGAAATGCACTACGCCGACCTGGCCCATCACTATGAAAATCTCGACGACGAGGAGCGTGATTTTTTTCTCAAAACCATCGGTCCCGAGTTGGCGACCGACGTGATCGGCGAACTCCCCTGGACGCTGATCGAAGAAGCGCTGCAGCATTTCAAACCGGCGCAGCTGCGGATCATTCTGGGCAACTTGTCCGACGACGACCGCGTCGATATTTTCCAGATCGTTTCTCCCGAAAATCAACGTCGTTATTTTTCCTTGCTGGGTCCGCACGACGAGCAACTCACCCGCAATCTTCTCAAGTATGAGGAGGATACCGCCGGCGGGCGCATGACCACTGCGATTGGAAGGATCACCGCGGACATGACCGTGAAACAGGCCATCACTGTGTTGCGCCGCGATCAGGATTCCGCGGAAACGTTGGCGCGCATCTTCGTTGTCGATGAAGAAGGCCGCCTGGTCGGCAAGGTGCGTCTGCGCGATCTCGCATTCCACCCCTGGCCAACCATGATTCACGACATCATGGAGAACGCCGATGAGCGGGTGCTGGCAACCGTTGACCAGGAGGAAGCCGCTCGCATGTTGTCGAAATACGACCTCATCGTGCTGCCCGTCGTCGACGAGTTCGACCATTTGTTAGGTGTGATCACCTACGATGACGCGATGGAGATTCTCCAGGAGGAGTCCACCGAGGACATTGAAAAACTCGCAGCCATCGGCGGCGAGCAATCCGAGCTGAGTTATCTCAACACCTCGGTGCAAAGCCATTTCCGCCGTCGGGTGATCTGGCTGGTGGCACTGGCGTTCGTTTCGATCTTCTCCGGTTATGTGATGTTCCGTTTCAGTGCCGTGCTGAACCAGGCTTACGTCTTGAGCCTGTTTCTGCCGATGGTTGTCGCTGCCGGAGGCAACTCAGGAGGTCAGGCCGCCACGATGGTGATCCGCGCGATGTCGCTGGGCGAAGTCAACACCGGCACCGCGCTGCGCATTGCCTGGAAGGAAATGCAGACCGGCATTTTGTTAGGCCTTAGTCTCGGACTGGTCATGGGTGCCTTCATTCTTTTCCTGTTGCCGCTGTTCCAGGTACCCCAGGCGATCCCTTATCCAAAGCTGGCGATGGCGGTGTGCGCCTCGTTGTTGATCCAGGTTTTTTCCGCCACGTTGATGGGCTCGATGCTGCCGCTGCTCGCCCGGTCGATCTGGCTGGATCCGGCCGTGGTTTCGGCCCCCTCCCTTGCTTCGACCGTCGACATCACCGGGATGTTGATCTATTTCAGCTCGGCGCGGTTGATTCTATCTCTCTAACAACATGCGCGATTTGAAAGACGGCATCCGCGCCCATGTGCGGATCGACTGGAACGGACTGGTGCACAAACGCTTCCGTGGCACCGATGCGGACAAACGTTACGCCACCGAAGTTGCGGTGTTGAAAGTCCTCGGCGAGCGCGGCTGCCCTTATGCCCCGCGACTGGTCGAGGAGCATCCCGATGAATTGTATTTTGTCAGCACCAACTGCGGCAGTCCGGTTCCGGATATTTCCGAGTCGAGAACGAAGGAATTGTTTGCTGAACTGGAGCGCGACTACGGCATTCGTCACGGCGATGCCGAGGCTCGCAACATCACCTACTCACCGCAGCTCGGACGGTTCTGCATCATCGATTTTGAAATAGCCGAAATCCTGCCGCTCCCTGAAAAAAAGGCCTGATCATTTTCCGCAATACGGGATGTTTTAAAAATTGAAGTGTCGGAATTTTCTCCTACGATCAGCCGCAATGAACAGCGACCCGTACGTGATCGAAGGTGTCAAATCCCGACAACCACAGGCCAAGACACCTTGGACCTGGATCATGCTGATTGCCGGTGCTGTCATGGCTGTGGCAGTGCTTTTCTCGCCGCTGCCGGGACTAATCATCCCTGCGCTGCAGCGCAAAAAGGAAAAAAGGGAGCAGGCGGCTGTCGATACCAAGGATCTCGAAAAGCAGATCGAAGAGCGCCTGCGTGTGGAAATGGAAGCGGAACTGGCGGCCAAGATCGATGAGTTCAAAAAACAAATGGCGAAGTCGACAAGCGTGATTCCGCCGCTCGACGAGGCATCACCAAGCACGGGAGGCGATGTGAAAAAACTTAGCAATGGCATTCCCTTCCACTCGGACGTGTTGGTCGGGAAAGGCAACCTGGCTTCGGTCGAACGGACATCACTCGAGAGTTACACCGCCAGCTATCAACTGCGGCTCAAGGTGCCCAAGGCATCGCAATCGATGGAGGATCTCAAGAAATCCAGCGCCGACATCGACCGCATCCTGCCAAAGCTTGCGAAGTTGTTGGAAAAAGCCGAGGTGTCGAAATTCTATACCGTGCTCTATTACAACAAGGTAGCGCGCATCAAGAAGGACGCAACGCGGCTTTTTGAATTGCTCAGCAAGGAGAATTTTTACGATTTGGAAACGATGCTCAACCTGCGCGACCCCGATACATCACGGAGGATTTTTCTGATGCAGTCCGAAATGGATGTGGTGTCCGATGGTTCCGACGGCGACCGACTGGCCGCGATGCCTGCGGAAATCGTCGAGTCCGCGAACTACCAGCCCTTCACCAGTTATGGCTGGAAAAAGCAAAGTGCCACACCCAATCCGATGATGGCGGGATGGGAAAAACGCATTGTCGCGGCGGAAGCCGAAATGGCGCTTCCGGCCACAACAGCGGCGCGCAAGACATGGTTGAAAGAGCGGATGGTCTATCTGAACAAGGGCATCGCCGACATGAAGGCGCGGAGTTTCCTGGTTGCCGAATACGACCCGTTCATCGTCATTCCGGTGAACTTGCTCACCGACAATAACGACGCCCATGCTCCGAAAATCGGCGACTACGCGGTGGTGATTCACGATGGCAAATTGTATCCCTCACTCGTCGGCGACGGCGGCCCGACCTACAAAGTCGGCGAGGCATCCCTGCGCATGGCGAAGCAGCTCAATGCGAGATCCACGCCCTACAGTCGTCCGGTGTCGGACCTCAAAGTCACCTACCTGGTTTTCCCTAACAGCAGGGACGCCGAGCGCAGCGCGCCGGACTACGCAAAGTGGCGCACCCGCTGTGAGGAACTGCTCAAGGAAATCGGCGGCATCGGTGAGGGATTCACCCTGCACGCCTGGGAAAACACGTTTCCCAAGCCATGAAACCGGCAAGGATTGTTTGTTTTTCGGGCCACCGGCAGCTCGACCGCCCCGCATCCGCAAGCATGGGGATTCACGAAGCGCTCTCACGCATGGCGGGGAAAATTCGCGGCGCGGGCGGATCAGCGCACCCTTTTTGTTAGTGCGACTCATGGTTCCGATTTTTTGTGCATCGATGTCGCCACCGAGCTGGAAATGCCAGTGCACATCATCCTGCCGAAACCCGTCATCGAATCGGCACCGGGTAAAATTTCTCTAACCGAGGGTTTCGCCGGGGATTTTCTCTACGAGCAGGGAAATTTTCTCAAAAGAGAATGGAACAAAGCGCTGGCCTTCGTCCGCAAGGCGCAGAGTTGCGCGGACGACTGGACGTACCGCATCGTCAACGGCTCGCTGATCGATCCGGAATGCTACTACGATGCCGGCGTACAGGTCATCGAGGCCGCCGATCTTTTTCTCGCTGTCTGGGACCGCCAACCAGCGCGCGGCTTGGGTGATACGGCGGAAATGGTGGAACATGCGGAAAAACTGCAACTGCCCACGAAGATATGCGATCCACAAAGCGGCCTGCTTGAAAAACTCCGTTGCGCTGGCTTCTCTCCTGCCAATGTCGAAGGCCAGCGCTTGATCGAATCGCTGCAACTCGCTCCTATATCTAGCTGTCGCCAGCAAATGCCAGAATTTTAATTCCGAAAAAAACGTCTGAAATGGCATGTGAAAGCAACGGGGCTGTTGGCGACTCGGCCCTTGTTCTCAAAGTGTCTTGAGTTTCATTTCCCGCTGTTGGCTTGGCACCGCGCGCAGAAATTCGCCGTTTCTGTCTTGCCCGGCGGCGGCTTTTGTGATTTTATCTCTTCTCCCGCATGAGCACAAAAGCAATCGTAGGCATCATCATGGGCAGCGGATCCGACTGGCCCACGCTGGAGCACGCCGCCCTCACCCTGGAGGAATTCGGCATCGCCTGGGAGGCCCAGGTGGTCAGCGCCCACCGCACACCGCAAAAACTCTACGCCTACGCCGAATCGGCCCAGTCGCGCGGCTTGCGGGCCATCATCGCGGGAGCCGGGGGCGCCGCTCACCTTCCCGGCATGTGCGCTGCAATGACACCGGTGCCCGTGCTCGGAGTGCCGGTCGAATCCGCCGCGCTCAAGGGCATCGACTCGTTGTTGTCGATCGTGCAAATGCCCGCCGGCATCCCGACCGCCACTTTCGCCATCGGCAAACCCGGCGCGATCAATGCGGCGCTCTTTGCCATCGCCCAACTGGCGACTACCGATGCCCATTTGGCGGAAAAATTATCCGTCTTCCGCAACCGACAAACGCAGGCGGTATTGGACGCGCAGCTTCCTCCGCTTTCCTGACGATGCCCGACGTTGATTTCAATGCGATGCATTTCCCACCCGGCTCCACGATTGGCATTCTCGGCGGCGGCCAGCTCGCGCGCATGCTGTGTATGGAGGCGAAGCGCATGGGCTACCGCACCCTTGTCTGGACCGGAGGACTCGAAGCTCCGGCGACGGCTCTCTGCGACGAAGTGATCGAATTGCCTTTCGACGATCCGGACGCGCTGCATCGTTTTGTTTCTGAGGCCGATGTCGCCACCGCGGAATTCGAAAACATCCCTCGCGGCACGCTCGATACCGTAGAGCAATCCATCACGCTCCGACCCTCCGCCCACGCCATTGTCACCTGCGCCAACCGCGAGTTGGAGAAAACCTTCCTGCGCAATCAAGCGATCCCCTGCGCACCGTTCTGGATCGTGACCAACGCCACCGGGCTGGCCGCCGCGATGGCGGAGTTGCGCGGGCCCGCCGTGCTGAAAACTTCGGCGTTTGGTTACGACGGCAAAGGTCAGCTCAAACTCAGGGGCGACGAGGATCCCGCCACCGTTTGGGATCAATTCCAGGCACCGCGGGCGATTCTGGAGGCCTTTATCGCTTTCCAATCGGAAATTTCGGTGATGATCGCCCGCAACCAACGGGGGGAAATCGTTTGTTTCAACCCGGTGGAAAACCATCACCGCCACCACATTCTCGATCTAACAATCGCCCCGGCCGCGATCAGCGCGGAATTGCGTCAGCAAGCAACCGACATCGCAACGCGAATCGTCGATGCTCTGGATTACATCGGCATCATGGGCGTGGAATTTTTTCTCAACGAGGACCAATCCCTGCTGGTCAATGAAATGGCCCCGCGTCCGCACAACTCGGGGCATCACAGCATCGATGCCTGCGTCACTTCACAGTTCGAACAACAACTGCGCGCCGTCTGCAACCTGCCGCTCGGTTCGACGCGGCTGCTGTGCCCGGCCGTGATGCTCAATCTGTTAGGCGACATGTGGCCCGCGATCGATCGCGCGCCGGAATGGTCGGACGTTCTACTCGACGGCTCGGCAGCCCTGCATCTTTATGGAAAAAAACGCGCGCTCGAACGTAGAAAAATGGGCCATGTGACTTTCCTCGGTGAAGATGCACTCCAGCGCGCCGAGGCAATCAAAGCAACCCTGCTCGCCAAGGGTTTGACCGGTTGATGGTGATTTCGCAACAAGGCTTCACTCGTCAGCACCCCACGTAACACCGCGTTGCCTCCGCCACTCGCGAAATGCGGCCGATTGTTCTCGTTTGGTCAAGGTCAGCCGACTGCCGTCCTCGCGGATGAATTCGTCGAATTCCGATTCCTCGCTTTTCAATTTTTCCTTCTCGGGTTCGATCGCCAGTTTATCGACAGGTCGCTGCGACTCCCGAATTCTCGCTTCGATCCATTTCACGCGCGAGCCGATGCGCAACATCACCAGCAACATGGCGAACAGCAGTAGAATCAGCGTCCCCGCCACAATCGGCAGCAGCAGGGATATTTCGATTTCAATATCGGCGCACACAACGACATGCAACAGGGAATGACCGGGAAATTCAACACAAATGGCGAACACGGCAAATGATCCAGACAAATTTTCCCCACCCGGACGCTGATCAGCGGGCAATGCGGAAACAAGCCGCCCCTTGTGTTTTGCAAGATTTGTCTGAACTACACAGTATCGAACAACCATGAAAGCGAAAATTCTTCCTGTTTCCCTGGTGCTGATCGTGGGAGCCATCGGCTTCATGATCGGTCGCAACAGCGGATCCCGCTCCGAGACACCGCCAGCAACTTCGGGTGGAAGCTCGTCGCGGAACCTATCAGCGGGAAGCGGTTCCATCGAAAGCAGCGCGTCGGTCGCCAAACGCAGCAGCGGCGGCAGCGGCAGCCGGGGCGTGATGGAAAAAAAATCGACCTCCTCCTCCAGCCCTCTGACCCGCTTGGCGGAAATGAAAAACGTCGTCGACCCGCTGGATCGCACCCGTCAGTGGTTGCAATTCGTTGATTCGCTTGGTGAGAACGAGTTCGAAAGCGTGGTCGCTGCCTTCCGCGAGGACGGCATTCCTGAGGGCCGCATGGGCGACTACTCCATGCTGCTCACCGCCTGGGCCAAGCTGAACCCGCTGGCGGCGATGGACTATGCCTCGAAAAACATCAAGAATCCCTTCGCCGGACAAACCATCCTCGCCGCCTGGGCCGGATACGATCCGAATTCCGCCATCAGTTGGGCCAAAGCCAATCACAAGGGCGACGATGCCAATCCCTGGATGGTCGGGGTGATCAAGGGCATCGCCTTCCAGGACCGTGAACTGGCTTCCTCACTACTCGTGGAAATGCCCCGCTCGGTTGAGCGTGGACAGGCTCTCGACGGCCTCTTGCCTTCCCTGCTTCAACAGGGAATCGACAAAACCCGCGACTGGGTGAACAGCCTCACCGACGACGCGTTGCGCGATGGAGCGGTAACCCGGGTTGCGAATCAGACGATGGAAAAGGACCCGCTGGGCACGGCCGATTGGTTGATCGCCAATCCAACCGAGACAAGTGGCCGCATGGTTGACGACGCGCTTTATGCGATGACGAAAAAAGACGAGCAGGCGGCGATGGATTACTACAGCAAACTTCCTGCCGGCGATGCGCGCTCCAATTCGCTGCGCGGCATCATCAACGCCACCGCCACGGAAGATCCGCAGAGAGCTGTTGCGCTGATGGATGCCCACAGCAGCGACGTCACCAACCGGGTGGTTGAGCAGTTTGTCTGGCACTCGTTTCAGTCCAATCCGCAGCTGGCTGTGGCAAACATTGGTCGGCTGACAGACGTGCAAAGCCGCGATCGGATGTATTCCCGTACGATTGACTATTGGTTGAATAACGACCCGCAAGCTGCGATCGCCTGGGTGAACAACAACAACCTTCCGGCCAATGTCAGCGAAAATGTAAACCGTTCAATTCAAAACCTGCAGCAGCAGAAGAAGAACTGAACGATCCCGAGCGGATTATTTCTTCTCAACCTCCTTCAGTGCTGCTTTGACGGCACTTTTGAATTTCTCGTCGGCGGGATGACCGTGCCAGGCAAGTTTGCCTGCGGTGTTGAATACAGCAACGTGGGGAATGCCATCCGCTGCAAGGGGCAGGTTGGCGCCACTCATGACCGGATATTTGACACGCGCATCCTTGAGCACCTTGAGAATCGCCTCTTTCGGGCTGTTTTGGGCCTCAAAACCAACCACGACCAAGCCTTTCGACTCGCCGGACTTCGCCATCTTCTGCATTTCCGGCAGGCTTGCGATGCACGGCGCGCAGTTGACGCCCCAAAGTTCGATCACCACCACTTTGCCCGCCAGGGCCTTGGCATCGAAGTCAGCCTCATTGACCACATTGCCAAAGGTGACCTTGTCCAGCACGAGATCCGGCATGGCTGGTTCTTTGGGCTTTTCCTTGGCGTTCAAAAAAAACGGCGCGAGCGCCACGGCGGCAAAAGTAAGATATTTTTTCATAGGTAAATGAATGGTGATATGCATATAACGCACAGATCCCCTGTGCTCTTCAAGTTATTTTGTGATTTTTCCATCGCCCGTGTCGCAATACCTCCCAGGGCACAAGCGACTCCCAGCGTGGATCGCCGCGAAGCCACATCTCACGCACCTCGTAACTGCTGGTGAACAGGAATTGCGGGTCGCCCGACACGATTTCGCGCACCTGGCCGATGCCGATCAGGTAATCCCTCAGGCTCTGCTGCTCGACCGGCACCCGGGCGGTCCGCGCGGTGATGATTTCCCCGCTGTCGCGTTCACCCATCGGATAGACATACATCCGCAAACCGTGGCGCAACATGCGCCCGAATGATTCGAGCAATCCACCGGGAATCTCCTCATACCATTTTTCCTGAAACAATTCCGCGAAGAGTGGCACGCCAAGCACAATGCCCACGGGCTTGCGGGTGTGGCGGGTGACAAATTCGCTCAAACGGAAAAACCGCGCGTATTTTGAAACCAATACATACTTGCCGAGCGCCTGCAGAACGTCCGCCCGTGCCAGGAAATCCTCTTTGTCAACCGTGCCCTCATGCGTGAGCAGGTTGTTCATGGTCAATTCCATCACCTCGATGCACGGGCCGGTCTCTTCACCGATGTCGGACTGAAACGCCTCGACACCTTTGGCCAGCATGTCCATGTGCAGCCGCGTGACGGGGTCAAAACTACCGCGTTTGAGCATCACCGGTCTGCTGTAAAACACATCGGCCGCCTGCTGAATGGTGCCATCAGGTGCGAACAATGCCGCGTCGGCCAGCCCTTGCTCGACAAGTCCCAACGCACAAACCCGGTCGTCGAATGCCCGATCAGAGAAACACGGACCTTCGACATGCAGCATGTCGATCTCAATGCGACGTCGGTCCAATCCTTCCATCAAACCGCTCATCAATTCCGGTAGCCCGGCACGCGAGTAAAAGGCCGCTGAAAGGATGTTCACGCCGAGAATCCCCAGCGCCGCCGCCTGTTCCGCATTGGTGTCGTCCAGCAAATGCACGTGCAAAACCAGTTGGTTGACTCCTCCGCGCGGCGCGTCCTGAAATCGAATGCCCATCCAGCCCTTGCACGCGTTGCTGTCCTGATCCTTGAAACTTCGCGCCCGCACGGTGTCCGCCAGCGCGAAAAAAGTGGTGTCGGCCCCGCGTTTCTCATCCAGCCTTTGTTGCAGAATCGAGTATTCATGATCCAGCATCGCTTTGAGCCGCTGACAGGAAACGTAGCGGACACAGCGACCGTAAATTTCATCACTGAAGGTCATGTCGTACGCCGACATGGTTTTTGCGATGGTCCCGGCCGCCCCGCCGGCTCGAAAAAACCAATGGGCAATCTCCTGCCCCGCGCCGATCTCGGCAATGGTTCCGTAGATCGCGGGGTCGAGATTGATCTCCAAGGCTTTTTCCAAGGTCCCCTTCCCTGGCGCCCGCTGAAAGGTGTCGCTCATGCGCCGAACATCATGCAAACCCCGCCCCCGGCAGGCAACCTTCATTCCACGGCTTTCAACAAATAGTCAGCCACCCAGCCCTCGGCACCGGACGCATTGCGACACCAGTGCCAACGATGGATTTGTTTCAAGGAAACCAGCGCGTCGCCGCGTTTCAGCGTCAGGACCGTCGGATCAAAGGCCTCGATCGCGGCGAATCGCCCCTCGCCCAGCGGTTCGAGAATTTCCTCGGGCACATAGCCGTTGCGTCCGATGTGATCTTCCGCCCACACCCAACCGGGCCAGGTCTGGTCGCAAAGACCAGTAGTCACCTCGTCGCCTGCCCGCAAAAACAAAGGCTCGCTGTCCTTGTCCTCATAGTCCGCATTCGCAATGAACTCCGCCATGCCCACAGCGTAGGAATTTCTCCCCCAGGATCAAGCCAATCTTGCGATATCAATGCCAACCGCAGCCCACCGCGGTCAAGCCCCGGAATGAATTTGCATGTGGCATTCCAAAAGCAGGGAAATTTCTCCTCGGGGAGCGCCTGCGTCCCGCAGGCTGTGGCCGGCATCCTGCCGGACGCGGGTTTTCGCGAATGAACAGGCAATTGATCAGCAAATGATGCCTTTCAGGCAGTAACTGTATTCCAAAAGCAACGGATTTTTTCGTTTTTTTGCGGTGTC
>CAMAQB010000109.1 GCA_945860285.1 Akkermansia muciniphila
TATGACATCACAGCAAAACAAATCAAAGAAACACAAGAAGCACTCAACAACCGCCCCAGAAAACGCCACAATTTTTTAACCCCGAACGAATTCAACCAACAAAATTTCAAACAAATTGACATCCGTTGCATTAGCAATTAGAATTCGCCGATCAACACGGTTGCATTCGCGAGTGTGTTGCATGAATTGCAGGCGATGCTTTGGGCCGAAGCGGGGATCGCGGTTTTTCCCGACTTGCTATAGTCGTTCAATGCGTCTTCATAAAGGCGCATCAGCGCGGCAGGGGTTTTTTTCATCTCGCAATGTTGCTTCCAGCGGTTGTCCACACGCTAGCTTCGAACCAGAGCGGGGGCAATCAGATTCGCATCACGCCGTGCGTTTGTTGCCCAAGGCAACCAACAGCACCCCGCCAAGCAGAGAAAGCGCGCCGAGAACGGGAGGCAGCGGAAGCGTGTGGGTTTCTTCCGCAGTAACCTGGAGTGGACCCAAATCAATGGCTTTTTCACGCGTGGTATAGGATATGCCCTGATAGGTAAAGATCAGAACGCCTACTATGATGAGAGTCAGTCCGGCAATCGTTTTCGTTTTCATCGATTATGGGTTTTCAAGTTTATGGTGGAAAATGGGATGTTGGTTTGGCATTGGAATCAATCGACACCCGCCATCATGATGTGAACGCGTTGCACAACCAGCCTGATGTTTCGGAGTCGAGTCGAAATCCCGGCCATGAATGGTTGTGCTGTTGATCCGCGTTCACATCATTTTTTTCTGGGGGGGAGTCAGTGCGGGCGGCAGTGTCGGTGTGTTTGCGCCCCCGGCCGCTCCGTGCGTCCATAGGTAGACTTCAACGAGGGCCAGCGAGCGCAGCGACGGAAGAACATCAGTGCGTTGCCTTCTGAATGTTCTCGCCTGTTTTTTCGACGTCACGACCGGCACCACGCATCGTATTGCAACTGCTGCACAATGCGGCCCAAAAGGCGGAGATGAGGATCAGCGGGATGAGTCGTTTGATTGTATTTTTCATTTGTTTTCGTTTGTTGTGGTGTGTTGCAGCGGCATTTTTGCCCCTTGCTGATATCGATCATAGCACCGATGACCTGATTGACCATGGGGTCAAACCCTACTTTTCGCCCTGACGCCGAATCGGCATCAGTTATACTCGCCGTCATCATCATGTGTGATTCTGTTGTTTGGCATTTCAAAACGGATGGGCAGCTAAGTAACAGGCTGGAAGCCTGTTTGCCGAGACAGGCGAGGACGCCTATCTTCCCAAATGATGATGACGCTCCGTTAGCATGCCACCTTTCCTGTTGGTAAAACACCGGAAGGAGCCGTCACATGCGGAAAATGCCCAGCATTTTTGCCAGCAGCACGGCAGCAAGGCTTTCGCGTTTCTGCTCCGGGTTTTGATCCTGCGAAGCAGCGGCCGCGGCCTGCCGGCCCAGGTTTCGTTCGGCGAGATTGTGGCTGAGCAGATCCATGAGTGCGACGTTGGACTCCAGCACGGGCGTGACCGCATCGCGACTGATCCGGTAGGCCGCGCCGGCCGTTGCCGCGCGAATCGTGGCGGTTCGGGGTTCACCTGTAAGCAGCGACATCTCGCCGAAATAATCTCCCGCCTGCATTCTGGCGACGGCCACCTCCTTGTCATCGACGGTGATCAACACATCGACCGCTCCCTCGCAAAGCAGAAACATGTCGTTGTCCTCGCCGCCCTGACGGATGAGTGTGTCGCCACCCACAAAGCTGTGAAGGCTCGTGTTTTGCGCAAGCTGTTCGAGCGGAGCAGGCAGAACGCCGCTGAAAAGCGCGGTCCTGCCCAGGACTTCAGCCCGCGCTGAGACGTCGGCGGAATCAAGGATGGTCCGCGAATCGCGATGCAGAATGACATTTTCCGCCAGCGGTATCCCGGCAAGCTGGAGGTGGCGCAATGCGCTACGCAGCACTTTGTCGATCGCGAGGTCGCAGGAATTTTTCGCGGGGTCGAGCCAGAATCGAATCCGGTATTCCACTCCTGAGGCGTCCAGCTCGGAGATGAGAACCTCGGGGGCTTTGGCCGATGCAGGGCCGTTTTCCGTACCCATGGTCGCCTCCACCGCGGCCGTAAGAATCCGCCGGGTGCGGTCGGGCTCGATTTCCGGCGGAAGTTTGACGCTGATGTCGTAGCGGCTAAGCGGCGTGGGGCGCGAACAATTGGTGATGATCGCGGTGCTGATGGTGCTGTTCGGACAGATGACCAGATTGCCGGAACGGGTTTTCAAATGGGTGGTGCGCCAGTTGATTTCCTCCACCCAGCCGGTGTAGCTGCCGGCACCACTACGACCGTTGATTTCGATCCAGTCACCGATATGAAAGGCAGCGTCGAGATTCGCGCTGAGACCGGAAAAAATATCGAGAATGATCGGTCTCAGGGCGAGGCCGATGACCACGGCAACGATGCTGGAAAGGGCGATCAAGCCGGTGAACGCTCCGCTGAAAACCACATTGACCGACAACAGCACCCCGAGCACCACCACCGCGACGCCGATCAGGTGTTTGAGAATTTTCGGCACCTGCCTGCCTGTGGCGCGGGCGAGAAGGATGTCGAGCGCAACGGTGCAGAATAGCCGGAATGCCAGGCTGAGGCCAAGCAGGATGTAACCGATCTGGACGGCTTGATTCAAATAGGCAATCGTGTCATTTCCGCAGGGGAGCAACCAATGAATCAAGGCAACCACAGCCAATCCAATGGCCGGAAGTGCGATGGACCGGAAAAAGCGAGTCAGATGCTTTTGCATGCCAGGTATTACACCCACCTTGCTGTTCTTTCTATCATATTGATGCACTGGAATTGCGTTTGTTATATCCAATTTCTGGCAATCCGGCAATCTCATTTGTCTCACAAGCACGAAAAAAATCCACGCCGACCCATGTCGGTTGCGGTCCGGGAAAGCCGGTGAAAACAGCATCTCTCTCAACGCGCGATCAAATCGTGCCGCCCCACATCGTTCGATCCGCGCCCGCCGAGCGAACCTCCATTTGCGAGGCACTGAGTTGATGTGAAAAATACGGAGTGCCCCGCCCATAGCGACGGACGTTGCTCCGCACGACTTACCTCGGGCACCTTTCAAACCAGTCGCTGCTTTTCTTCTCCGCATCGGCGATTGGATCGGGGATCATGAGATCGGCAATCGTGACCAGCACCTTGCGGGCAACCTCAAAGCCCGTGCCAGCGGCCGGATCCGGGTGGTTTCATCAAATGCTAGAACCGCCCGCCCGATGTTTCGCAAGGATTTTTTATGCGGCAACGCGCCACATCGATCAAGTCCGCCAAATGTAAATCCTAACCTCAACCACCCCAATCCACTGGATCAACTGGTCCCACAACCAAACTGTGTGACATGAATTCCGACAATTCAGAAATTCTGTCAAAAACGGCTGACACCAGAATGATCTCCGTTAGCGGCTCTCACCTTGTTCCCACATTTTCTTCGGTTCCACTGCTCTCTGCCCGCTGCTCACTCAACACTTTTCCCCCTCCCCCACTTGCGGATCGGGACAATACATGGTTAGCTTCCGGTCCGATGATTTGGTCCATGCGAGGAAAGGCAATTGATCTAACGAAACGCGGCATGATCATGGGCATCGTCAATGCCACGCCCGACTCCTTCTCGGACGGCGGATTGCATGCAAACGCGAATCAAGCCGTCGCTCATGCGCTGGCGATGATTGCGGAAGGTGCTCAAATCATCGACATAGGCGGCGAATCCACCCGCCCCGGGGCACCGTTCGTCGAAGCGGAAACCGAACTGGAACGCGTGCTTCCGGTGATCCGTTTGCTGAGGAAAAAATGGGACGGCTTGATCTCGATCGACACCTCGAAATCAGTCGTCGCGGAAAATGCGTTGTGCGAAGGTGCCGACATCGTCAACGACGTCAGCGGCCTGCGCGAAGACCCGGCGATGGCGGAACTTTGCGCACGCACCGGCTGCGGTGTGGTGGTCATGCACATGCACGGCAACCCGCGGACAATGCAGCAAAATCCGACATACCAGGACGTGGTGCGGGAGGTGAGGGATTTTTTTGAAGAACGTTTTCAATCGCTGACCCGCGCCGGGATCGAACCACAGGCGCTGTGTTTCGACCCCGGAATCGGCTTCGGAAAAACCGCGGCGCACAACTGGGAACTCATCGAAAACCTCGGTCGACTCGGCATTCGTAATCGCCCGCTGTTGCTGGGAGTATCGCGCAAGTCCTTTATTGGTTCGCGCTTGGGCAATATGGATTTGTCGCATCGCTCCTGGCCCACTGTGGCTCTCACCGCAGCGGGACGCATTGCCGGGGTGATGATCCACCGCGTTCACGAGGTCCGACCCAACCACGACGCGCTGCGGATGAGCGAAGCGATCCTCTCGGCGCCAGTCCACGCGGAATGTTCCCGGCCTGCGATCCCTCAAGGCGAATAGACCACAACCGGACCGATCGCGCCGCCCTGGACGCTGCGCAGTTTTCCCACCGCGCGGATCGTGCAATCGGCCGCTTGCCGCGCCTCGTCCGGCGTGTTCCGATGGGAAAAGCTGAAACGCAAACTGCTCTTCGCCCGCTCATCGCTGAAGCCCATGGCTTTTTGCACATGCGATGGCTGCTGCTTGCCCGCCATGCAGGCCGAACCCGCGCTGCAGGCGACTCCCATTTCATCGAGCAAAATCAACAAGCCCGCCGCCTCGCAACCGTCGAAAGACAAATGACTGGTGTTCGCAAGACGCGATGAGGCATCGCCATTGCGGGTGACTCCACCGGCACCCGCCAGCACCCGGCTCTCAAAGTCATCGCGCATCGCGGCGATCTCTGCCAGCGACCCGTCCGCTTGTCTTTTCCGGGCTAGTGCCGCCGCCACGCCCATGCCGACAATGCCCGCGACGTTTTCGGTGCCGCTGCGCCGGCCGCTTTCCTGACCACCGCCGTGCAACAGGGGCTCAAAACGAGTGCCGCGGCGCAGATACAACGCACCAACCCCCTTGGGTCCGTGGAATTTGTGCGCCGAAAGCGCCAGCGCATCACAAGCCGTGTCTGTCAGATTCACGGGCATTTTGCCGACTGCCTGAATCGCGTCGGTGAAAAACGGCAACCCTTTTTCGTGCGCCATCACCGCAGCCCTGCGCCAGTCCATGAGCACGCCTGTTTCATTGTTCGCCGCCATCACCGCGACGAAAGCAGCACGACCTAACAAATCCACGTAGTCAGCCCAGTCGAGAGCCCCCGATGCATCGACCCCGCAAAGCGAGAGCGTCCTATTCATCGCCTCTCCCGTCCGCAGCACGGCGCTGTGTTCCACCCGGGTTGTTAGAAAATCGCCGGCTCCGCAGATGCGATCCCATGAATTCAAGGCGGTGTTCACCGATTCGGTGCCGCTGCCGGTGAAGACGATCTCCTCGGCTGAAACACCCAGCAACTCCGCCACCTGCCCGCGTGCCTGATCCACGGCTTGACGCACGATTTTGCCGCCGCGATAGCTGCTCGAGGGGTTGTGGAAATTTTCCCGCAACCACGGCATCATCGCGTCGATCACCTCATCGGCAGGCCGTGTGGTGGCATTGGCATCCAGATCCATCGCCGCGACTATAAGCCGCCAAGCTCGATCCGGCAATCACGACCAACAAAAAATGCTTTGTTCCGCCATGACTGCGCCATTCTCCATAACCCTCTAATCCGCATTTGAGATTGAGGGAGAGCGGCGTATGAGCTTATAGTTGCGGCGTTTGAAGACGAAAACCAACGCACAACTGGTTCACCTAATGGGTGAAGGAGAACTGGATTTCACATTCTCGCCTGCGGGCGGGCAATTTCACCTGCGCGGCAGCGACGAGTCGCTCACCCCGTATGGCGGATTGGCGGCGTGGGATCACTTTCTGGAACGCTGCGGAATCATCGCGCAACTTGCCGCACACTGCCCCTTGCCGCACACTGCCCCTTGCCGCGCACCAGTCCCAACGCCACGCCCGTGGCCGACATCCTCAGAGCCTTTTCCCTTCAACTGCCTCATCGGCGGCACGCGTTTCGCCCATGGCCGGCGGCTGCAAGATGACGAGGCGGTGGCCAAAATCACCGGCATGCACAAAGGGCGGCTCTGCGGCGAAGATGCCTTCCGCAGGCTTTGTGCGGATCTCATAAAATAGGGACAGAAACTTTACATAGTAATGTCGGAGAAGAAAACGCGGGATAGTTCGGTATTGAGTTGTTGCTGCGAAGCATAAATTTTTTTTGGCCTGACAAAAGTTTAAGCAAGCTTTATTTGCGTTGTATGGCGTCTAATTTGGCGAGGTACCACGATTTCAAGCTTGCCCTCCCTGTAGTCAATCGCGTTTCCACAGGTCAACCTAGAACACCTCACGCCACCACAAGGGTGATATTTTTCAAATAGTTTTCTACACCGATCCATTTTGCTTATTTTCCCACACAAAGTTCATAAGAACACTTTCAATGAACTATGAAACTGAAAAATCCAATGCGCCGCTGGATGAGCAAACAATAAACGGGCTTGAATCTTAGCAGCTTTACGCTTATTCCCATCCGCCCACGGACAATTCTTCCATGCTTCTCCACTTCTACAAAATGAACGGTGCCGGCAACGATTTTATCGTCGTCGACAACAGGGAACTCAACATCGCGCTCGACGAGGACATCATTGCGGCGCTGTGCGACCGCCATCGCGGCGTGGGCGCCGACGGCTTGCTGGCTGTGGAACCCGCCCGGAACGGGGCCGATTTCCGCTTTCGCTACTACAATGCCGATGGCGGCGAGGCCGAAATGTGCGGCAACGGGGCGCGCTGTTTCGGACGTTTCACCGCGCATCTGGAGGAGGAAACGAAAGACGTGGTGACGTTTGAAACCATCGCCGGTACTTTGTCGGCTCACATGATCGGGGAAAATGTCCGCATTGCGATGTCGGACCCGCATGACCTGCGCGCGAATCTTCCGCTGACGATTCCGGGGCTGGAGGGCACCATTCATTTTCTCAATACCGGAGTGCCGCACGTCGTCGTGTTTGTGGACGATCTCGAAAGCATCGATGTGCTGAAATTCGGCACGCTGTTGCGCTTTCACGATGCCTTCGCACCGGCGGGAACCAATGTGAATTTCGCCAAGGTTCTCGGACCGCAGCACATCGCCATCCGCACCTATGAACGCGGTGTCGAGGATGAAACGCTCGCCTGCGGCACCGGCATGGTGGCCTGTGCGCTGATGCATCATCTGCTCAACGGTGCCGCATCTCCCGTGGCGGTGGACGTGGCCGGCGGCGACACGCTGGAAATCGGCTTTGTGGCCGAGGGCGGAAAATTTTCCCAGGTCACGCTGAGCGGGCCCGCCGATTTTGTTTTTGAAGGAGCCATCGAAATTTAATCACCACGAACACCATGTCATTCAGGGGAACCTACACCGCCATCATCACTCCGTTTCGCGAAGGAAAAATCGATGTTGCCGCCTATAAAAAACTTGTCGATTTCCAGGTGAACGGCGGCGTGACGGGAATCGTTCCCGTAGGCACCACTGGCGAGTCCCCCACCCTCGATATGGACGAGCACAAGGAAGTGATCCGCCTCGCGGTGGAATTTGCCGCGGGCCGTGTGCAGGTAGTGGCCGGCACCGGCGCGAACTCGACCAAGGAAGCGATCGAACTCACCCAGGCCGCCGAGGAAATGGGTGCGACGGGAACCTTGCAGGTCTGCCCGTATTACAATAAACCCTCGCAGGAAGGATTGTTCCAACATTTCAAAAGCATCGCCAACAACACCAAATTGCCCGTGATGCTCTACAGCGTGCCGGGTCGATCAGGCATCGAGATCGCTGTGGACACCACCGCCCGGCTTGCGGCGGCCTGCGGAAACATCACGGCCATCAAGGAAGCCGGCGGCTCGGTGGACCGGATCAGCCAACTGTTGCAGGCGGTGCCTGCGGATTTCGCCATCCTTTCCGGCGACGACCCACTCACCCTGCCTTTCATGGTCTGCGGTGCCACCGGCCTGGTGTCGGTCGCCTCGAACATCATTCCCGACATCATGAGCCGCCTGGTGCAGCTCTGCCTGGATGCTGATTTCCCTGCCGCCGCCGCGTTGCACAAGCAATACTACCCGCTGATGCGCGCGTTGATGACCCTCGATGTCAATCCCGTGCCGATCAAATCCGCCGCCGCGCTCGTGGGTCTGTGCGGCTCCGAGTTCCGCCTGCCACTCGTCGGTCTGGATGAAAAACAAAACTCTTCCTTGAAAACCGTGCTCGCACAATTCGGGTTGATCTAACAAAAATTTCACATCAACCCCGCACTCGCATGTCCAAGCTCCTCGTAACCGGAAAATCAGGCCGCATGGGCCAGGCTGTGATCGAAGCCGCACGCCAGGCCGGGGTGACGGTCGCGGCCACGCACGATGTCGGTGAAAATATCGCCGCCGCCATCTCCAAGGCCGATACCATCATCGACTTCACCATTCACTCGTTCACCGTGGTCTTGCTGGAAGAAGCGCTCAAGCACGGCACCCGACTGGTGATCGGCACCACGGGGCATTCCGAAGACGAACGCGCGGCGATCCGCGAGGCGGCACGAACACTGCCGATTGTCCATGCGCCGAATTTTTCCATCGGTGTCAACACCCTGTTCTGGCTCACCCGCCATGCCGCACGCATTCTCGGCAATGATCACTTCGACATCGAAGTCACCGAAATGCATCACCGCCACAAGATCGACGCGCCCTCCGGCACCGCACGGCGTTTGTTGGAAATCCTCAACGAGGAAACGAACACCTCCTACCACGATGACATCGTGCACGGACGTGTCGGCCTCACCGGTGCCCGCCCGGCAAGGGAAATCGGCATGCACACCCTGCGCGGCGGTGATGTTGTCGGCGACCACACCGTCATCTTCGCGGCCGATGGCGAACGCGTGGAATTGACCCACAAGGCCAGCTCGCGCTTCACCTTTGCGTCCGGTGCCGTCAAAGCCGCCCAGTGGCTGGATTCGCAGCCCGCGGGTCTCTATGACATGCAGGATGTGCTGGGCTTGAAATGACAATCATTTCCCCGGAAATCAGTATTGCCACCACAGCAAAGCCGTTTACCTTTGGGCCGACATGATCATTGCACCGAAAATCCGTGGATTCATCTGCACAACCGCCCACCCGCAGGGATGCGCCCGCCACGTCGCCGAACAAATCGCCGTGGTGAAACAACGCGGCATCAATGCCCAAGGGCCGAAAAAAGTATTGGTGATCGGCGCATCGACGGGCTACGGGCTGTCGTCGCGCATCGCCGCAGCCTTCGGTTCGAACGCCGCAACCATCGGAGTGTTTTTCGAAAAACCCGCCGAGGCCGACCGCTGCGGCACCGCCGGATGGTACAATTCCGCCGCTTTTGAAAAAGAAGCCGCTGCCGCCGGATTGTATGCGCGTTCATTCAATGGCGATGCGTTTTCCGACGCCATGAAAGCGGAAGTCTGCGCCGCCATCAAAAAGGACCTGGGCCAGGTCGATTGCGTGATTTACAGTCTCGCTTCCCCACGTCGCACCGACCCGAAAACCGGTGAAACCTACAAGTCCGTGCTCAAGTCGATCGGCGAGCCCTACACCAACAAGAACCTCAATACCACCAGCGGCGTGGTCGATGAGGTGACCATCCAGCCCGCCGAGGGCGATGATGTGGCCCACACGATTGCGGTCATGGGCGGCGAAGACTGGCAGATGTGGATCGATGCCTTGCTGGCGGAAAATCTGTTAGCCCCTGGTACGCAGACGGTCGCGTATTCCTACATTGGCCCTGAATTGACATGGCCGATCTACAAGAACGGCACGATCGGCGCGGCCAAAGAAGACGTGGAACGCACCCAGCGGGCGCTCGATGAAAAACTCGCGCCGCTCGGCGGCAAAGCATGGGTTTCCGTGAACAAAGCATTGGTCACGCAAGCCAGCTCGGCGATTCCGGTGGTGCCCCTTTACATTTCATTGCTCTACAAAGTGATGAAAGCGGACGGCACCCACGAAGACACCATCGAGCAGATGGATCGCCTGTTCCGCGAGCGCCTCTACAACGGCAATCCGCAGCCCGATGAAGCCGGTCGCATCCGCGTGGATGACTGGGAAATGACCCCCGCCGTACAGGCACTGGTGGCCGAACGCTGGCAGCAGGTGAACACCGAAAATCTTGCGGACCTCGCCGACTTCGAGGGCTACCAATCCAGCTTCCTGCGCCTCTTCGGCTTCGGACTGAAGGGTGTCGATTACGCCGCGGAAACCGACCCGAATGTCGCGATGCCTTCGTTGTCGTGATTGCGCTGATCCCTGGCGTGCATTCGGGCTCCAAAGCCAACCTGAAAACTAATTACTGATAAAATGTTGGGCAATCGCATTACGCTGAACAATGCAGAGGAGGAGAGTGAAAACTACGGGTGCCGGCTCTTTGCCTGGATCATTAGTCGTATGGTAGTTTGAGATGCAACTGATTTTTGGACCAAAAATTTCATGCTGCTTTTGTTAGGTTTTCTTCGAATTTCTTGGGGGTTTTGTAGGCAATGGAGGAGCGCTTGCGTTTGGTGTAGTAGTAATCGATGTATTCAGAGATTTCAATCTGTGCATCTCGCTCATCGATAAAGCTGCCGTTTTGGATGAGTTCAGCTTTGAATGTGCCCATGAAAGATTCCATTGTGGCGTTGTCATAGGGATTGGCTCGGGCTGACATACTTTGGCTTACGCCGGCTTTTTTCAGCAACGCACGAAAGCTTTTGCTGCCATACTGACTACCGCGATCACTGTGAAAGATCAGTCCTGCGGGGCATTGCCGAGCTTTGAGGGCTTTTACCATAGCCTCTT
>CAMAQB010000110.1 GCA_945860285.1 Akkermansia muciniphila
CCCATGGCGATGCCGAGCAGGAGCTTGTCGAAGGCGACGGAGGGCTTGCTCTCCATCGGGCGGGAGTCGGTCTTGTCGGACTCGGTGACGCCGACGGCATCGACGAGGACGAAGCGGGTTTTCCCTCCGGCATCCGGCGTGACGCTGGCGAGGGCATCGGGATCGATGGTGCGTGTCCCCCGCCCTTTCATCTGCTCGAAGTAGAGCTGGGAGCGGACATCGCGGAGGAAGAGCAGGCATTCGAGCGGCTTGATGTCGGTGCCGGTGGCGATCATGTCCACGGTGACGGCGATGCGGAACTCGGGAGCGGTGCGGAAGGCCTTGATGATGTCCTCTGATTTCCCGCTGGCCCGGTAGGTGACCTTTTTGCAGAAGTCGTTTCCCTTGCCGAACTCCTTGCGGACGATGTCAACGATGTCCTCGGCGTGGCTGTCGTCCTTGGCGAAGATGAGGGTCTTGGGCACCCAGGGTTCGTCGAGGCCCATGGCCTTGGCACGGGCGGGGCGGTCGGTGAAGATCTCGGTGAAGAGTTTTTCCCGAAAGGTTCTGATGACGGTGCGGATCTGATCGGGGACGACGACGGAGCGGTCGAGCTGGGTCTTCTGATAGGTTTCCTCGGCTTCCCGGATTTCCCAACGCTTGGCGCGGGTGAGGCGGTCGCGTTTCTGATAGTCGTGGCCCGCCTTGACGGTGACGCCTTTCTCGGAGACTTCGGTTTTGATCCGGTATATGTCGTAGCCGACGTTCACACCATCGGCGACGGCCTGCACGTAGGGGTATTCGGTGACGAGATTCCGGTCGAAAAATCCGAGGGTGGCCTTGCTGGGAGTGGCGGTGAGGCCGATGAGGAAGGCGTCGAAGTATTCGATGACCTGCCGCCACAGGTTGTAGATGGAGCGGTGGCATTCGTCGACGATGACGAAGTCGAAGGACTCGATGGGGATTTTGGGATTGTAGGTGACGGGGATAGTGGCAGAGGCATCTTGCCTCTGATTATCCTGAGAACTGAGGCGGGACGCCTCAGCCACTTTGCTGACTTCGTAACCGGAGTGCTCGTCGGCCTCGTCGTCGAAGGTGGCGTTTCCGGAGAGCTGGGAGTAGAGGCGCTGGATGGTGGAGACGGTGACCTTGCAGACGGGATCGATGCCACCGGGTCCGAGCATCTGGACGTTGTAGAGGTCGGTGAACTTGCGGCCGTCGTCGGGGGTGGTGAATTGCTGGAATTCGTTGACGGTCTGGCGGCCGAGGTTGCCGCGGTCGACGAGGAAGAGGATGCGCCTGGCACCGGCGTGCTTGATGAGGCGGTAGGCCTGGGTGACGGCGGTGAAGGTCTTGCCGGAGCCGGTGGCCATCTGGATGAGGGCGCGGGGGCGATTGGCGGCGAGGGATTTCTCGAGGCTGGTTACGGCGTCGATCTGGCACTCGCGGAGCGGAGCAATGTTGAGTGCGGGGAACTGGCGAAGGCGGGCGCGGAGGGTGGCCCGGGCCGGGCTGGCGTTTCCCTGCTGGACGAGTTCGAGCAGGTGCTGGGGAGTGTGGAAGGCGAAGACCGGGCGCGAGCGGGAGTCGGGGTCGCGCTGATCGCGGAAGTTGGTTTCGACGCCGGTGGACTCGTAGGTGAAGGGCAAGGGATCGGCCCAGCGTTGGGGGATCCATTTGTGGGCATTTGTGTAGCGCTCGGATTGGTCAGCAGCGGTAGAGAGCGTGGTGCCTTCTTTCTTGGCTTCGACGATGCCGAGCGCCTTGCCATCGACAAAGAGGATGTAGTCGGCGGGACCGCCGTGGGATTGCATTTCGCGAACTGCTACACCACGGGATGCGTGGAGATTGAGCGAAGCGATGCTCTGTACGGTCCAACCCGCGGCGCTCAGTTGAGCGTCGATCTGGATGCGGGCGGATTGTTCGGGAGTGGTCAATGCGTCAAGAATCAATGTTAGGAAGTAAATTTTTTCTATCAGATTTACGGATCATAACAAGGAGAAACGGCAAAAAAATCTACCCGTGCGATTTCGCTACAAGCACACGAACAAACCTCAGGGCGACAACTCCATGTGATCGATCAACCGCACACGCCCGTAAAAACAGGCGGCCGCCAGGATCGCGGGCCGATGGATCATTGCCACCGATTCGAGGGTCGCGGCATCGACCAACGATAGATAGTCGATTGCCAGCAGCTCCGATTTCCCTAAATGATGCTTTGCTGCCGCGAGAATCGGCTCGGCGTTGCGCTCGCCGGTTTTCAACAGGTCCGCAGCCGCGGCCAGGGCGCGATGGATGATCGGTGCGTCGGCACGCTGCGCGCTTGTCAGCCGGACGTTGCGCGATGACATCGCCAGGCCGTCGGGCTCGCGGATCGTCGGATGGCCGATGATTTCCACGGGCACGTTCAAGTCGCGCACCATGCGACGGATGATCGCGAGCTGTTGGAAATCCTTTTTTCCAAACACCGCGAACTCGGCACGGAACAGCAGGAACAATTTCATCACCACCGTGCAGACACCGGCGAAATGCCCCGGACGCGATGCGCCACATAACAGACCGGACAGCCTGTTTTCACGGATCACGATGCTGTGATCGGCATGATACATTTGGCCGGCTTCGGGCGAGAACACCAGATCGACACCGGTCCGTTCGCAGGAGGCGATGTCCTCGTCGAGCGGACGCGGGTAATTTTCCAAATCATCCGCGCGATCAAACTGCATCGGATTGACGAAAATGGATACCGCCACCGTGCCGCGTGGACCAGCAAGGCGCCGGGCCTCGCGGATCAGCGCCAGATGTCCCTCATGCAGGGCTCCCATGGTTGGCACCAGACACAAAGGGCGCGGCAGGGCCTTGAGTTGTTCCCGCAAGGTCTCGATTTTGCCGACGACAATCATGAAAAAGACGCTACCCCAGCAGGGCGGTTCAGCCCAGCAAAATCAGTGCGCATCTTGTCCGCAAACGAAAATGCCGGGCATCCCGGTAGGGAGTGAATGGGGATGACAAATGGGAAAAATCTCCAAGCCATTATTGTTTTGACACAACTACCCGGTTTTGTTACTCGCACTCGCGAGCGGGACGACGAGAACCTCCTGGACCACATACTACCCCAAATGGGCGGAGTGTTGCGGAAGGTCAATGCAAGAAACGCTCCCTACATCACAAGACATTATCACAAACACAAACGATACAAACATTATGCAAAAGTACGGCGCGGAGTTTTTTGGAACATTTTGGCTGGTTCTCGGCGGTTGCGGCAGTGCCGTTTTGGCTGCTGCCTTTCCCGATGTGGGCATCGGCCTTCTCGGCGTGTCATTGGCTTTTGGCCTGACCGTTCTCACCATGGCCTATACCATCGGTCACATCTCCGGCTGCCACCTGAATCCGGCGGTTTCGATTGGCTTGTGGATGGGTGGTCGCTTCCCCGCCAAAGAACTGGTGCCTTACATCGTCGCCCAGGTGTTCGGCGGCATTGCGGCTGGCGGTGTTCTCTATCTGATTGCCAGCGGCAAAGCGGGCTTTGATGCCTCCGCAGGTTTTGCTTCCAATGGCTTCGCCGAGCATTCGCCCGGCAAATACTCCCTGCTCGCCGCGCTGGTAACCGAAGTGGTAATGACGATGATGTTTCTCATCGTGATTCTCGGCGCCACCGACAAACGCGCTCCGCAAGGTTTCGCACCGATCGCCATCGGCCTTTGCCTCACTCTGATCCATTTGGTCAGCATTCCGGTGACAAATACGTCGGTCAATCCCGCCCGCAGCACCGGTGTCGCCCTGTTCGCAGGTGGCTGGGCGCTTTCCCAACTCTGGCTGTTCTGGGTCGCTCCGATCATCGGTGCCGTGCTCGGCGCATTGGTCTATCGTTTCATCGGACGCAAGGAAGACTGAAGCCGTCGCATGCGGAGCGCCGCCATCCCGGCGGTGCCCCCCGCCTATTCGAGGCGAGACCCTGATTTCCACGAAGATTGCCCCAGGTCTCAAATTCAGTCTTGAGAAGGTCCGCAAAACGACCCTCCATCCCGCGACAAGAAAAATGCACGGCGCAAAACGACGCGTTGTGAATCATAAGGCCAGTCGTCGAATACAATGTTATGCGGCTTCACCCCATGAGCAATACAACCGTCGAGACGCAGATACACGGACTCATTGCCCAGCTTGAGGATTATCTCGCTGGCAGATTGTCGCACTTGGACATCCAGAATCGTGTCGAGCAGCATTTCAAAGCTTGGGAAACCGACGCAGCGTGGCACGCAGCACCGTATGCACCAGGTGAGCGAGCCTTCTGGTGCGCTCTCTGGACTGCGCAGCATCTCGCTGACGATGAGCAGTGGAAAGATGGATTGCCGCAGAGAGATTTGCGTGTTATCATTGACGCATTACGCCACAACCGCGAGTTGCCTGATGGTTGGCAGGGACGACGCCCAGATGACATCAACGCCGACTAACAATAAAGGGTGCTACGGTGGTGAGGAACGAACCTCCGCTTGAGCCCCATGGTTGAACAATCCCGAAGCGACTTGTAACTCGCCCTTCTGCGTTTTGTGTGTGCAGCCGAAAGAAAAAATCCCTGAGACTGGGTAAGCAGAAGTCTGGGAAAATGTTACCCCTGCCGTCAGGGTCAGTGCTAGTTTTTGCACCGGCATTTGTCAACCGACGAAAGGCATTCGGAATTTTCCGAACGGCATTTGTCAGCCGACGAAGGGCATTCGCAATTTTCCGAATGGCATTTATCAACCGACGGAGGGCATTCGGAATTTTCCGAACGGCATTTGTCAACCGACGGAAGGCATTCGGAATTTTCCGAACGGCATTTTTCGAGCTATAATAACTGCAAATGTAAGCCGATGAATGCCTGATGAGCCAAAATGTCGCACTTCGAATGAATGCAAAGTCCTCAATCGAACCACAGCATCAGAACGATCCCGCGGCGTCGATCAGCAACCAAATGGGCCGCTTTTCACTCGCCCTCGGCATTGCCCTCGATGAAATCGCGGAGCAAGGGGTCGCTTGATTGCTGCAATTCCGCAGCTGTGCCAATCCAATAAACCTGGCCTTCTTTGATGAAAACCACGCGGTCGGCGATGCGGAAGACGCTGCGGATTTCGTGGGTGATCACGATGTTGGTGATGCCCTGGTCGCGTTGCAGCCCTTTGATCAAATGATCGATCGCCGCACCCGTCACCGGATCGAGACCGGCGTGAGGTTCGTCGTAGATGATGCAGGCCGGGGCATCGACGACAGCGCGGGCCAGCGCCACTCGTTTGCGCATGCCGCCGGAAATGTCGGAGGGAAACTTGCCCGCGTGTTCCGCCAACTTGACGATCTCCAAAGCCTCGGTCACTCGCCGGCGGATTTCGGACTCCTTCAGGCCCTTGTCCTCGCGCAGCGGAAAGGCGACGTTTTCAAAAACCGTAAACGAATCGAACAGAGCACCCCCTTGGAACATCATGCCGATTTGATGTCGGATCGGCCCGAGCTCGCGTTCGCCGAGATGGGTGATCTCGACATCATCGATCCAGATTTCGCCCTGCTGCGGTCGCAACAGCACAGGCAGGTGTTTCGCCAGAACCGATTTGCCGCCTCCCGAACTGCCGAGCAGCACCAGCGTCTCGCCGCGGAAAATGTCCAGGTTGATTCCGCGCAGCACCTTCTGGCTGCCAAAAGTCTGGTGAAGGTTGCGGATGCGGATGAAGGGCTGGCTCATGCAGGGGCGGTGCAGGGCATATCACAGAGCGGCGAGATCGAAAACACAAATCACGGCGGTGACTCGGGTTTGTGAACGTCAGCCGCTTGCAGCAAACGCAGGCCCTGGGTGAAATATGCCACCCCCGACCACACGGTGAAAAGTCCGGCCAAAGCGCAGGCATAGAGCGGGCTGAACGGCATGATCCGCAGCATCACCCAGCCAAGGGCGAACATCTGGGTGAACGTGCAGACCTTGCCCGACCAGTGGGGTTTGATTTTCACCTCGATTTTATAAAGCCACAAAATGCCAATGCCGCCGAGGATCACGCAGTCGCGGACAATCACCAGCGCCGTGAACCAGAGCGGGATGCGCCAGCCCGTGCTGCCCCAGTCGATCAACGACAACGTGATGATTCCGGTCAGCAGCAAAGTTTTGTCGGCGATCGGATCGATGAACGCACCGAACTCCGAGCACTGGTTGAAATGTTTGGCGATGAATCCATCGACCGCATCCGATGCGGCCGCCAGCACAAACACGACCAACGCGCTGTAGCGCAGCAGTTCGCTGGGCATGCCTTCGCGGATGCTGTGCGCATAGTAAATTGCCAGCACGGCGAACACCGGCACCATCAGCAGGCGACCGAGTGAAATTTTACTGGCGACTGTCATTGCGGAACAATAGCAGACCGCACAGGAAAACCAAGGAAATTCATGAATGGCGCAAATGACCGGTCAACAATGCCGTCATTCCATTTCCCAGGTGGCGTCGGGATTTTTTGAAAAGGCGTGCAGGAGTTTTCCCGAGGCATCGAGATGACGCACGAAGAATTTGGTCTCGGTGATTTCCAAGTGGGTGAAACCGTAAACCGCCACTGCGAAAGGACCCTTTTCCAGCTTGGGCTCGCGAATGGTGGCACCGCCGCCACCGGAAATCACAAACGACGTCGGATGCTCCTCGAACTCGATGTGTTGCAGATCGTGATCGTGCCCGCTGAAGTAAAAATGCACCTTGTGTTTCTTGAACAGGTCGTCCCAATCGGCGATCAGCGCCGGGTCGTCGCCATGCATGCCATTCGAATACAGCGGATGATGCCCCATGACAACCAACCAGGGAGTGGTGCGCGGTTTTTCCAACTCCGCCTTGAACCAGGCCATCTGCGCGTCGCGCTCCGCCGCCGTCAGCGACACCGTGGTGTTGTGATAATTGCTGTCGAGCATCAGCACCGTGACCAGTGGTTTCGCTGCTGGGCCGAGTTCGAGCCGATACCACTTCGCCGGCATGTTCCAGCGGGTTCCAGGGGTGGCTTTGGCATATTCCAACTCCGCCGCCAGCTTCGTCACCGGTTCGTCGTCGTAGTCGTGATTGCCCAGCAGCGCGTGACAAGGAAACGGGAAATCCTTTTTTTGATAGATGTCGGAAAACTGTTCCTTCCAGCGCGGGCATTTCACGCCACCTTTGAAAGGACCGTAAAAATTGTCGCCCAGCAGGAACAGGCACTGTGGCATGATTTTTTTATCGATCATATAACCCGCCATGCCTTTGGCCACGCTTTTTTGCGGGCCGTAGTCCTCGTTCCATCCCCAGTCACCGATCATCAGCGCATGAGTGGCCTGGGGAGCAGGGGCAACAGTCGATTCAGCCGCACTCAGCTTTCTTGCCGCCATGAAAGCGGCGCTGAAACAAAAACTCTGTCTGATCAGATTCCTTCGCGTCACCATGCCCCGGACGCTAGACGAATGAAAGATGCAGTCAAGTGGATAACTCGGGTTCTATCGGCACGGCGATCAATCTAGGGAGATGCTCAAAGGCAGGGAACGCTGTCCCTAGCGATCCGGTGGGGGCAGGATGGTTGACGGGTAATTTCTCCCCGGGGAGCGCCTGCGTCCCGCAGGCTGTGGCCGGCATCCTGCCGGGCGCGGGTTTTCGCGAATGAACATGCAACAGCGCCGCGAACATTGCCTTTTGGGTAGGATTCATAACTCTCGATGGTCCTTCCTGACTCACTCGCTTTGTTGGCGCAGGAAAGAGCGTGGTGAAGGAAGATCACGTCAGGGTGATCCGCGACCGTCCCCCACCGGAACGCTCGGAGATCGCCTTTTTGATTGCGACATTTCTTGTCAATCCTTTCCCTAACTTGATCGCTGTGGTTCTATCGGCAGAAGTGAGAGCGGCTCCGGAACAGGCGACGGAGAGCGCAAGTCGTTGCTGAGAACACAGATGCCATACGAGCCGTTGCCATAGTGCCGCTGGAATTTCCGGCCATGTAACCGACTTTTCCCATCTATTCTGCCAATCGATCCGAGATCCTTGCCGTTGTTGCCGATGCTAAAGGCCGCAACTTTTTTTCTCCGGCACAGTTCAAGGTTTTGTGCACAATCACGGAAGAAAAACACACCCCGACAAGACCAGGACAATTTTGAATCTTGCCCTCATCAGCATTCTTGTCTCGACGATACAGGCACATGAAATCCATGGCTATACGATCAGCCAATCGGGGAAAATCATCCCGCCCACGCCGCGTAAAAAGGAACGACCTTTGCAAGCGGCGCCCTTTGCCGCATTCGCGCCCAAAGTCACCACGCGCTGGGACGACAATTTCCTCTACGTGGAAAGCAACGGCCTGCCATCACACAATGTCATGGTCGGCATCACCAACTGGCAACAACAGGTGCCGCTGCCCCATGCCTACACCGGCGACAACGCCTGGCGCATTCCATTGCATCCGGTTGTCGCGGCCTAACCGGCGTCGATCAGGGGTCGCTTTCTCCGCGGTGCGATCGCACTCGCAGTGAACGGCATTCCAATTTTCAATCCGCAGAACAACCGCGGTGAAATTTCACAGGAGATTGGCGAACTCGATCAATGGGGCGGCCACTGCGGTCGCGCCGACGATTACCACTACCATGCCGCGCCGCTGCACCTGGAAAAAAAGTCGGCAAGGGCATGCCGATCGCCTACGCATTCGACGGCTATCCGCTCTACGGTCTGGCCGAGCCCGACGGTTCCGCCTTGAAACCGCTCGACAGTTGCCATGGTCACGACGACACGAAATTCGGCTATCATTATCATGCATCGGTCAAATATCCCTATGTCAACAGAGGCTTTCACGGCACCGTGGTCGAGGCGAACGGGCAGGTCGATCCCCAACCTGTTGCCGGTGGCGTGCGCGGTGCAGGCACTCCCTTGCGCGGTGCGAAAATCACAAGTTTTGAAGTAACCGCGGCGAGCACTTTCAAACTCGGTTATGAGCTGAACGGCGAGAAGCGCGCCATCGTTTACAGCGTCAATGCCGACGGAACATATCCATTCGAATATCAAAACGGCAAAGAGGGCGTGACCAGGGAAACCTTCAGTGCCAGCAAGCAACGTCGTCCCGAAGGAAGACCGCCGCAACGGTCAGAGCAAGAGCGCGAACGTGAGCGACCGCCGTCGAGGGATGTTCCAAGCAAGACAATGGATATTGCCGCAACCAACGAGGGGACGTTGAAGCTCAGCAGTACGGTCGTTGCCGAAGACGGGGCGCTGCCCATAGAGTTCACCGGTGATGGCGCGGGCATATCTCCGCCGATCTCGTGGACAGGAGCACCGAGCGGCACGAAAAGTTATGCGCTGATCATGCATCACCTCGATCCGGAGGGACAGACGAAGATCTATTGGACCCTTTACAACATCCCCGCCAACTGCAGCGGACTGGAGAAAAACAGCAAGGGTGTCGGCCTGGCTGGAAAAAACACCATCCACAACAACAACGGTTACGCGCCGCCCCACTCCAAAGGCCCCGGAAAAAAATCTTATATCATTTCCCTCTATGCATTGTCGGCCGCACCGCAGTTCGTCGCCCCTGCCGGAGGCGCAACGGCGGAAACCCTGCTTGCCGCGATCAAGGACATCACCCTTGCCCGCGCTGACCTGCAAGTCAACTATACACGCGTCAACGAATCCGCAGCGGAAAAAGCGCCGGCACCGAAACCATCACCGCCACAAGGAGCCGCAGGTGCAACGGTCAAGCCGGCCATGGCCGACACCATCAAAGTCAATGTTTATGCCGACAACTGGTTCATGATGTATCTCAATGGCAAACTGGCGGCGGTGGACAGCATCGATTTTCTTCCGCACAACGTCGTGACTGTCGACGTCCTGCCTGAATATCCGCTGACCATCGCGATCCTCGCCAAAGACAATGCGGATTCCAAAACCGGCATGGAATACGGCAATCACATCGGCGATGCCGGATTCATCATCAAATTTGCCGACGGCACTGTCAGCAATGCCAGTTGGAAGGCGAAGTCGTTTTTCAAGGGCCCCTTGAACCGCGACACCGCGAATCCCATTGTCGAGCACACTGCGATACCAGAGAACTGGAATTCGGTGAATTTCGACGACAGCAAATGGCCGCAGACGGTCGAATACACCGAGCAGCGGGTAAACCCGAAGGAGGCGTTTTTCAAAGCCGATTTCACGGGAGCCAAATTCATCTGGACCGCCGATCTCGACCTCGACAACACGGTGATTTTCCGGACCCGAATTGAAAAGCCGGGTTGGAAAAAAACCTGGACCACGCATCCCGATCTGGATGTCAGCAGCGACATGCCGAAATAAACTCTCATGAAACAGCCATTCATTTTCCTACTTAGCGTCGCCCTCACGGCGCACGCCGCGGAATTGCCACCTCCGAATTTCGTCGTCATTCTCGGCGAAGCCCAGGGGTGGTCATCGATGTCGGTTCCGCAGGACGATCGGAGTCCAAGCGGATCGAAAAGCGATTCCATTCGCACGCCGCACCTCGACAGCATCGCTCTCAGTGGCATGCGGTTCTCGGATTCCTATGCGGCCTCCCCGCGCTGCACTCCCACCAGGGCGGCGCTGCTGACTGGTCGCAGTCCGGCGCGTTTGCACATGACGTTTGTCAATGAACCTAAAGTTCGCAGTTGGAATTGCAGAATTTCTCTCAAAGCCTTGTAGAACATGGGCTAGAGAGGAAATACGATTCGTTTTTCGTTTCACCTGATGGGTGAAAACATGGCAAAAATGTAATTTTGCATGCTGGTAACGCTGCATCAA
>CAMAQB010000111.1 GCA_945860285.1 Akkermansia muciniphila
TCGTCGGACTCTTTCCCAACGAGGAATCGTTAGAACGTCTCGTCACCGCAGTCCTAGTCGAAATCTCCGACGCATGGGAATCAGGAAAATCTTACCTCAAACCACAAAACTAACAAAATACACAAACCACAACCACCTACTTCAACTAAATGCCTTGAAAGATTTTACAGAAAAAATATTGCGCGGCCGAAGGAAACGGGAGGGATTTCCGATTTCCGATTTCCGATTTCCGATTTCCGATTTCCGATTTCCGATTTCCGATTTCCGATTTCCGATTTCCGATTTCCGATTTCCGATTTCCGATTTCCGATTTTTGATTTCCGATTTTTGAATTTTGATTTTTGAATTTTGATTGATCTTCCGTTGGTGCTGTCATTCTGAACACCAACCCCAAGCATACCCAGCCCGTTTACGATGGCCGCCCCTCTTCCGCGTCAAACAAGGCGAAAAATGTCTGAATGTCGCTGCGCTCGCCCAGGCCTGCGGCAATTTTCTGCGCTTCCAGCCCTGCCGAAGCCGCGTCATTCCAGCCGCGTTTTTGCATGAAACCGTTCCAGATTTCGATCTGCTCGGCATCGGGCTCAAATCCCTGCTGCAGGCACCAATCGAAAATCTCCTCGTCGGTTCCCCCGGCGAGCACACGGGATTTCAGGTCATCGAATTGGACGCGCAGAAATCGACAGAGCCGGTCATCGAAGGTGCGTTTGCCCTCGATCACCCCCACATGATACCTGGTGGGCAGTTCGCCCCGGGCTTCGAGACGAATTTTATCCAAAATGCGTGCGAAAACAAAAAGACCGCAAACTTTGTCGGCAGCAGAGCGGATCGGAAAGGCCATGTGGCAGGCTACAAAAAATCGACATCGATGCAAATTGTTATGTCTTTTCACGCAAAAATCCTTTGTTCCCCGGGGGATTTTGGCGCTTCTTTCAAAATAGTGAAAAATGTCCTTGAGGTAGGTACACATTTTGCTTAATTAGGCGCGGTATTCGCCCTTCTCATCACATTGCTGCCACCCCAACCTGCATCGTTTCCACAATCCCAACAGCTCAGGCACATCACACATCATAATGTCCGATCCCGCGTTTTTCCAGCCATCTAGCAATCCCGGTCCTGAAACATCGCCCTTTTCCCAACTCAGTCGGCGCAAGGCGGCGGGAATTCTCGGTGCAGCAGGCGCAGCGCTCATCGGCGGCGGGTCGCCGGCATCAGCGTTTCTTTTCCGCAAGGCCGCCAATCCGGAAGTCAACCTCTCCACACTGCCCGAGCAATGGGTGTCTTTGCAGGGTAGCAACCTTCCCAACTACATCGATTACCTTGCCAACCTCAATCTGGAAAACATCGAGGTGGAACAAGTCGTTACCGCGCACGCCAAGCAAAAGGGCAACTGCTGGAATACGATCGCGCCGCAAAACATGTGGCGCAACATCGGTGGCACGCTCAAGGTGATCGATCGTCTGGCGCGTGAAATCAACATGCCGGTGAAGGAAGTTGTCTCGGTTTACCGCTCCCCTTCCTACAATGTCCGTTGCCCGGGGGCGAAAAGCTCGTCCTGGCATCAGGTCAATTGCGCCGTCGACGTGGTATTCCCGGCACGCGCGTCATCCGTCACCCGGACGATTCGCGACCTGCGCAACCGCGGGTTGTTCCGCGGCGGCGTGGGCGGTTACTCCGGCTTCACCCACATCGACACACGCGGTCAGAATGTTGATTGGTGATCCGGGGGCTCATTGATTTCCTTTTGCCCGTGGGGCCAGCTCCTGCGCCGAGGCAGGGTTTTTCGTTCCCCTGCACCTCATGGCTCGACAGCGGAGGGCTCAGTCTGCACAATCCTCTGCAAGGGCAATGATGCGAACCACCGACCGCTACATCTTCAAGCAGGTATTCCTGGCGACAACTTACGGGGTGGTGTCATTGAGTTTGTTTCTGGTGCTGGCACGAATCTTTCAGGACATCCGACCGCTGGTGGTCGACCAGCATGTGCCGCTTCCCCTGGTGAGCAAATTCATTCTGAATGCCTTCCCGATTTCGCTGATGTACACGATCCCCTGGGGATTCATGGCCGCCGTGCTGCTGGTATTCGGCAGGCTTTCCGCCGAGCAGGAAATCAATGCCATGAAACTCGGCGGAGTCGGCTTGTTTCGCATCGCCTGTCCGGTCTTCCTTCTCGGCGCGTTGTTGTCGGCCTTGTGTACATGGGTGAATGTCGAAATCGTGCCGCGGGCCGGAGCGAGCATGGACAACATTGTTTACGAAGCGGTGGAAAGCAATCCGCAGTCGCTGATCCAGCCGGGCATCATCATTTCCCAGCTCGCCAACATGCGGATTTTCGTCCAGAAAAAAGAACAGGACAAGTTGCACAACCTGCACATCTACCGCCTGCCCGACCCCAAAAATCCCGACAGTCTTGGCGAATACGTTTATGCGGAGGACGCTTCCTTCGCGGTGGATCCCGACAACAAGCAAATCAAACTGACCCTGACATCGGCCTACATTGAAAGCCCGGACAAAAAGGGCAATCTCGACATTTATGTTGCCTCCGCGGCACCCTGGAAAGTTGACCTGACCCGCAAGAAAAAGTTGATCGCCACAAGCATGACCAACGAGGAACTGCGCGCGATGTTGCAATCTCCCCCGGAGGATTTTTCCGAAAAAAACCGGATCAAGTTCTCGTCGATGATCACCCAGCGCTACTCCTTTGCGATGGCCAGTCTCGCCTTCGCCTTCGTCGCGGTGCCCCTCAGTCTGGCGCGCCACCGCAAGGACAGCAGTTCGGGTATCCTCGCCGCGATGATGATTGGCGCCGCCTATTTTGTTTTTTCGCTGCTGGGCCAGAAGGCGCAAAGCCCCTCCATGGCCGCGGCTCTTTTGTGGGCCCCCAACGTGTTGTGCCTCGTCGCCGGTCTGTTGTTGTTCCATCGCGTCCGATTCCGTTAGCATGCCATGTCGCCACGCCGCCCCTTACAACGCGTCATTCAGGGCGCAAGAAAATTTTTCGCGGGAGAACCGCTCCTGGCGGCACCGTGGATCGGCCCCTTGCAGCGCTATGATCTCGCGAAACTGAAAGCGGATGCCCGCGCGGCCTTGAATGTCGCAGTGCTGTCCATCACCCAGGGCATCGCCTATGCGACGATTGCCGAACTGCCGATCATCTATGGAATCATCAGCGCCTCCGTGGCAGCCATCGTCGCGCCCCTGTTCGCGGGGTCGAGACATACGATGCTCGGTCCCACCAACGCGACGGCATTCATGCTGTTCTCCATTTTCGCCGCGACCCCTGCCCTGCTCGTCCGGGAAATCGACCTGATCCCGCTGCTGGTTATGATGGTGGGGATTTTTTGCGTCATCGGTGCCTTGCTCCGCGCAGCGGACCTAATGCAATACATCTCCCGCTCGGTCTTGGTCGGCTACATTTCCGGGGCGGCGATTCTGATCATCGCCAATCAGTGCGAAGACGTTCTCGGCTTGAAATTGAACTCCCAGAACACCCGGACTTTTATCGGCCAAGTGACCGAACTGGTGAAAAATGTCAGCCACGCGCAATGGCCGCCCCTGTTGACTGCGGCGACCACGCTGGCCGGTTATCTCGCCTTGATGCGTTGGAAACCAAAGCTGCCCTCGTTCGCGATCATGTTGGTCTTTTCGTCTGCCGTATGGGGAAGCCTCGCTTACCATCACGTTGGTGCTTTCGGTCGCATGGAACGGTTTTCGACCTTCAGTCTGGCGGAACTGATCCCGGCGCTTCCCCATATCAGCCGGGCGGGGATTTTCGAAGACATCAGTTCGCTGATCGGTGTCGCGTTCGCACTGGCATTTCTCGCCACTTTGGAAAACAGCGTCATGTCGAAAACCCTGGCCTCCCGCACGGGCGAACAACCCCAGGTCAACCAGGACATGCTGGCGGTGGGAATGGCAAACATCGCCTGCGCCCTGACGGGCGGCATGCCCGCATCGGGTTCGCTCACCCGCTCCGCTTTGAATGAAGCGACAGGAGCGCGCACCCGCTTCTCCTCGGTCATCTGCGGAATCTACTCGCTGATTGCAGCATTGATCATCGCGATCTCGCCGTGGTGGGGCGTTCCCCTGATCGACTTTGTGCCAAAATCCGCGCTGGCCGCCCTGATCATCGGGCTGGCGTTTTCCCTTTTCGACCGACAGAACATCCGCGCCTGTCTGCGCTCGACGCCCGATGACGCGGGCGTGCTCATCACCACGCTGGGAGCTTCGCTGATTGCCCCGCTGCACACAGCGATCCTGCTCGGGGTGGCGGTGTCGCTTGCCCTATTCCTTCGCCGCGCCAGCCGTCCGCATCTGATCGAATACAATGCCACCGACACCGGCGACCTCAGTCAAATCCATGAGAAAAAAGCGCGCAACAACCCTTCGATCTCGCTGGTCCATGTCGAGGGCGATCTTTTTTTCGGAGCCACCGAGATTTTCCGTTCGCAGGTTCAGCGGATCACCACCGACCCCTCGTTGAAAGTCATCATCCTGCGCCTGAAAAACGCCCGACATCTCGATGCCACATCGGTGCTGGCCCTTTCGGAACTAGCCGAGTTCGTGCGTTCGCAACAGCGCCATCTGCTTATCAGCGGATGTCCGCGGTCGATCTACAGGGTGTTGAAAAATTCGGGAGCGTTGGACATTTTGCAGGAAGGTTGTGACCGGAAGGCCGGTGAATCCAATGTTTTTCCCGAAAGTCCCGCCAACCCGAACCTGTCGACCCGCGACGCGCTCAAAAGGGCGCAACAACTGCTCGGAACGCGCAATGCGGACGTGCTCATTTTCGTGGACACAAAAAAGAATAAATGACTTTCGCGACTATTTGCCTGTTGCCGTGTTGATCATGACAGACAGCGACAACAGCTCTCTGCAACAAACAAAACAACATGAAAGCAATCCACACAATGATCGCCATTGCAGCCCTTGCAGGTGCTGCTTCCTTCGCCGGAGCCGAAGAACCGGCTGAACCACCACCCGAGGGCAAACCACCCGAAGGCGGACCACGGGAACACCGCAAGCCCCCCGCCGAGTTGATCGCCAAGTTCGACAAAGACGGCGACGGCAAACTCAACGACGACGAAAAAGCAGCCATGAAAGCCGCCATGGAAGAGCGCAGAAAGGATTTTAAACCGCCCGCTGAATTGATCGCCAAGTTCGACAAAGACGGCGATGGCAAGCTCAACGACGACGAAAAAGCCGCTATGAAAGCCGCCATGGAAGAGCGGAGAAAAGAAATGCTGACCAAGTTCGACAAGGACGGCGACGGTAAACTCAACGAAGAGGAGAGAAAAGCCGCTCGCGAAGCAGGTGGCCCCGGTGGTCCAGGAGGCAAACGCCCTCACGGTGATAAAAAACCGAAGGAAGAGGCTGCTCCGCAGTAATCGTCTCTAACAATTTCAAGATCAAACCCGGCGCCCCACAAGGTGCCGGGTTTTTTGTCTTCCCCTCATCTTTCGATAAGAATCTGGACCGTTTCTCAAAAATCTTTTCATTTATCTTTGCCCCAATGGGGCTCACGGTGAAAGCTAAGGGTGCCAGTTGGCACCCTGGAATAAGCGTAAAATGATCCGCGCCCCAACGGGGCGCACGGAAGTCGACGAAACATAAAAGTTGATGTAAACAAAGTTCCGTGCGCCCTGTTGGGGCGCGGGGATATGGAATGATCATACCAGGGTTTATCCTTTGATGGATACACCCTTCGGTTTCACCGTTGTCCCCGTTGGGGACGAAGAATGATCTTACCTCGCCAATAGACGAATAGACTTTTGGCAAGCAGTCTAACAAAAAACGGACGATGAACCATGCCATCGTCCGTTTTGCTTGAATGATTTCGTCGGCCTTACGATTTCTTGACATCCACCCACTGCTTGGTGCGGGCGGATTCAAGCACGGCATCACAGACATACTGCGTGCCCAGCGCGTGGCGGAAGTCAGGATAGGCCTTCGGAGCGCTGGGATTTTCCAGAGACTTCAGGAACTCGTAAAGACCGTGAACGAAACTGTGTTCATAACCCAGGCAAAGGCCGGGGACCCACCAGTTTCCGGCGTAGGGATGATCCCCATCGGAACAATGGATGCTGCTCCAGCCACGACGGTCGCCGGGAACTCCGTGATCGAAGTACTCCAAACGATTCAGGTCATGCAGATCCCAGAACAGCGATTTGTTCTCGCCATTGATCTCGAAAGTATAAAGCGCCTTGTGTCCCCGGGCATAACGCGTGGATTCGAAAATCGCCAGCGAGCCGTTTTCGAAGCGGGCCAGGAACGCGCAGGCATCATCGATGGTGACCGACTGCTTCTCACCGGTAGCGGTGTGCACCCGCTCTTTGATGAATGTCTCGGTCATCGCACTAACAGAAACGATGTCGCCATTGATCCAGCGTGCGGTGTCGATGCAATGCGCCAGCAAATCACCGGTTACACCGGAACCGGCAGCCGCGGCATCGAGACGCCACAACCCGGCTCCGCCTTGAGGCAGATCGGCGGAAATGGTCCAGTCCTGAAGGAAATTCGCCCGATAGTGGAACACGCGCCCCAGCTCGCCGGCATCGACGATGTTCTTCGCGTGGGTCACCGCCGGCAGAAAGCGGTAGTTGTACCAAACAAAGTTCGGCAGGCCCGAAGCCTCGACCGCCTTGACCATTTCCTCACCCTGGGTGCCGTTCAATGCCAGCGGTTTTTCGCAGAGGATCATTTTGCCGTTCTTGATGCACTCCAGCGCGATTTCGGCATGTGAGTCGTTCGGCGTGCAGATGTCGATCGCATCGATATCCGGACGAACGACCATCTTGCGCCAGTCGGTTTCATAGGACTCGTAGCCCCACTTTTCCGCAAAGGCCTTGACCTTTTCTTCGTCGCGTCCGCAAATCGCCTTGCGCACGGGTTGGTATTCGGTGTCGAAGAAATGTCCGACCTGGGATAACGCGTTCGAATGGGTGCGACCCATGAAGCCGTAGCCGATCACGCCGATGTTCAATTGTTTTTTCATAGTGTGTTTGCTGAGAATTAGATGGCGTTTTTAACAGAGATCATCGCCTTGAGAATGGTGTTCCAGGTGGAGGGTGTTTCGAGCACGGCGTTCGGGAACATGCAGCCGTCCCAGCAGATGTGCTTGATGCCGCGGTCGGCGGCGCCTTGCAACCAGATGGCGGAGCACTTGGCGATGTCGAGCTTTCCGTTGGGATCGTCGGCGAGACAATGGCGACCGGTTTTCTCGTGCGAGCCGCTGCCGTGGACTGTGCCGTCGTTTTGGGCGACATGGAAATCGATGGTCCATGGCCTCAGTGCGCCCACCATTTTTTCGTAGGCAGGCCAGAACTCCGCGTCGGTGTATCCCGGCTGCAACAAAGCGGACTCGGGGGCGTTGTAGCCCATCAAATAAAGGTAGGTGTGCGCCAGGTCGGCCTGAAATCCAAATGTCTCGGGCATGCCCACGCCTTCGAGAGTTCGCAGCATCACTTCCCAGGAATGCATGCCGGCCCAGCAGATTTCACCTTCCGCAGCTATGCGCTCGCCGTGATCGGCGGCGATTTTCGCGGCTTTTTTGAAGGTGTCCACAATGCGGGCGGTGTTGGCTACGGGATTTTCGGCCCATTTTTGCACACCGAATTCCGCGGAGTCGACACGGATGACACCATACTTGCGAACGCCGTGCTCGTTGAAAAGTTTCGCAATGCGACAGGCCTTTTCGATCGAGAGCAGAAACTTGGCTTGTTGCTCATCGGTGCCCATTGACGAATCACCGACGGTGCCCGGCCAAATCGGCGCGACCAGCGATCCGACATTCAGATTCTTGGCGGCAATCTTGTCGGCCATCGATTTCAGATCATCCTCGGAAATATCTGGATCTGTGTGCGGGTGGAACAGGAAAAGATCCACGCCATCGAATTTCTGACCGGCCACCTCGGCGGCGGCGGTGAGTTCGAGCATGTGATCAAGGGAGATCGGCGGATGGTCGGTGTCGGGCTCTTTTCCGACGAGTCCGGGCCACATGGCATTGTGCAGTTTCATGGTATTGATGTTTGGTTGTTCGGTTATTGATTTTTATAGGCTCCCATCGCCGGGGCATCGGGGTTGACCTCCGGGCCGAAGTAACGCAGACACACGAGCGGCTCGGTGGTGGAGGTGTTGGTGAAGGTCACGCCGGCTTTCGCACCGGCCTCGGTGCAGAAATACTCGTCCTCGGTCAATTCGTGGAAACGAATCAGTTTCGGGCTGTTGAGAACCTGCCCATTGATCGTGCCGCTGCCCTGCACGCAGATCAGGCCATAAGCGCCCTGGTCGGTGATCTTGCAGGTGGCACCCGGTTCGACAGTGAGTTCCTTGGCTGTGAAATACTGGAAGTTGTCCACTTTGCCATAGACGATCCATTTGTCGTGATAGCCGTCGCCTTTTACCGAGGTGACCGGTTCGAGGTAATGGTTGTCCTTGAAATTCGGATCAACGTTTTTCTCCCAGTTCAACTGCTCGACGATGAAGTCGACGTCCTGGTGTTTTTCCTCCGGCATGTCCTTGACGAGCAGCGCCCAAGGGACCTCGCGGCCCTCGACGAGGTTTTGATACATTCCGAAAACGTCGCTGCCCCACTGCGGTTCGTAGGTGCAGAGCGAGCCGGGGGCATGCAGAATGCAGGGATCGATCAACCAGCCGGTTCCGGGTTTCAGTCGATAGGCTTTCGATAGATCGAGGATTCCGTTTTCACCCTTGTTCCAGTTGGCGATGCACTCGCGCACCTGTTCCTTGGTGGTGCCGGGTTCGAAACCCATGAAGGTGTAAGGGAAATTGTTGCCGACGTTGTTGTGCTGCGGCGGGAAGTAATACGACTCCGGTTTGCCTTCCTGACCAACCAGTGCCGCCTGCGCCGCATCCTGGTGCATGTGATGGGGAATCGGCCCCATGTTGTCGAAAAATTTCGAATACACCGGCCATTTGTTGTACTTGTCCCAGATCGCCGAACCGATGAGCGCGGCACCGCACTCTGCGACCGCCTGCTTGAGCGTGAAACATTCGTGGCCGACAACCACATAGGAAAGCCCTTCGTCGTCCGTGCGATTGTCGTTCGCGGCTTCGGTGGTCGAGGCGAACCAGCGCTCGTCGATGCCACCGCGGTTGAGTCCAAACGCGTACAAGTCATCGGGGTGGAGTTTCAACCGCTTGCCGGGCTGCAAAAAGGAGCGCGGCACCCAGCAAGGGGCGAGACGCAGCAGTCCCCCGGTCGCGGCAAGGGCGCTTTCCACCAGGGATTTGACATTGCTGGTGCGGGTGGTGAGATCGTGTTTGGTTTGTGGTGCTTTCATATTGCTGTTGGGAAATGATTTCGGAGTTTTGGCGCGGGTTTCTGCACGGAGCGGTGTAGGAGACGAACCTGATCTTGGCAAGGATTTCGTGACCGGACCGCAAAAAAAATGCCGCCTTACAGCACGAATTGCCAGTCAATTTTCACAATCACCACCTGCCCCTGATCGCCGGTGATCTCGATGCTCTGCTCATCCCTCGGCAGAATCGAACGAACCTGACCAAAGCCCGCTTCGACCAAGGCCGCCCCTTGGATGATCGGAAGCCGCACCACCTCGTCGACTGCGAAGTCCCTCGTGGTGGCGATGCCTTCGCCCGCAAGCCGGTCTTCACGTGAAACATCGACCCCGTAACAAAAATACGAACACACTTCCTCCAGCCCGACGCGTCCGAGGTGTCTTTTCTCCCAGGGATGGGCGGTGCGACCTCCGTTCGACAACCAGAACAGCGTGGCCGGAAAATCCCGAGGGTTCTTCAAGGAAAACCACACGTAGTCATCGAAGGTCGCCGCGGTCCAGGCAAACGGCTGCGCGGTGGTCGCCGGCTCACTGACCATCATCACCAGGTCTTCATGACCGGGTGCGCTGGGGTATTTTGTTAGATCGAGCGTGCTGCCATCCGCGCAGGGCACCCGCTCGAGACTTTCAAAGCGCGCGCCTTCTTTCAATCGACCGGTCTCACCGGTGGTCGGATTGGCAAACACCCCGTCGAAGACCGATGCCCATCGGAAGGGGCTCACCGCCAGCCTCCCCTGCCCTTCTGCCAGCTCGGACAAATCGAGGATCGGATGGTTGCCGTAGTTCCATCGACCCGCAAGACCGCTGACCAGATGCTCGACATACAAGGCCTGCTGTCCTTCGCGCACTTCGATGGATTTGCGCACCGTCGCCCCGCTGTCAGCGGTGACGATTTCCAGCACCAGCTTGCGCTCCCCCTGCTCCACCAGTTTCCATTTTTCGTTGGCGGGTTCCCCGTGAGGCGGCCCCTGCTTTTGCTCGGAAAAGGGCAGACAGAAAAAATCGCCCCGCAAGACCCGCAGCAAATGCGGCAGCTCCTGATCACATTCCTCAGGCTGCCAGGGCGCCAGGGCGTAGGGCGAAACCGCATACTCGTCAAAATAAAAATCCACCGGTGCCAGATGACCGCCCTGCTCGCTGACCGCAAAATCAACCTCGGGGGTACTGACAAAAAAACTGGCGCTGCCATGAATGTTTTCCATGCCCACGATCAAACCGGTTTTTCCACGAACGGCAAACAAAAAACAGGGCAAACGCATTTAAAATTTGAGGATTTTCGCCAAGTAGGTGTTATCCCAGCCTGCGCGCTTCACTCGTCCTTTGATTCCTCTTTTGTTTGTGGATTCCCGCCGGATTAAGTTCATTGCCAGACCTCGTGTCGTTCCCAGGTTTT
>CAMAQB010000112.1 GCA_945860285.1 Akkermansia muciniphila
AAGCCGCAACGACCACCCCACCAACGGTCTCGCCCTCTGCAAAAACCACCTCGGGACGATGGACCGCATGATTTCATCACGCCCTCGTTCCGAGGACCCGCAGTAAGATTGCGCGGATGCTGTCGAGTAACATCCTCTAAGCCTGGATAAGAAAATAGAAACCACGGATTGCACGGATAATGAATGAGTTATGAACATCATGGCATTCACCAGTCGGGTGAGCAGGCAATTTTAAAACGCGTCCGATGCTTCTTGATAAAAGTGATTTCCGGTGCAGTGGCATCGTTTGGAAAATGTAGGATGTTCCTTTCGTAGGCTTCGAAATGAATAACTACGGATTCTTGAGGCAGGTAGGATTTGAGGCGCGTGGATAACATCATCCGCAGTTCATCATCAAAGCCAATGAGTCCTTGATCGAAAGCCGCGTCGTGGAGGCGGTTGAGGCAGATGCCGTTGCGGACATTGAGGCGTTCCGCTTCATGGTCGCGCCAAGGGAGTATGTGTGAAGCGATGAGCAGTTCGCGGACGGGTAGACCGGTGATGCCGCAACGGTTGTCGTAGTTGTTGAGAACGATGTCGCGGAAATAGTCCTGTCCACGGCGTTGTTTGGTGACAGCGCTAGTTTCGGTTTCTCCTTCGGGAGGACGCTTGCGGGTGCGAATGCCTTTGCCGGGAATGACTTCCGTGGTCTCGTGTTCGTTTGCTGCGAATAGCGCGTCGAAACGTTCTTGCCCGAGCGGGATGAGTTCGGCAGGGTTGGCGTGGTATTCTTCCCACATATCGCTGTCGAGGTTGCTGGCTCCTTTCAGCCCGCCGATGCCGCGCAGCTTGAGGGCGGGATCGAGGGAGGCGAGGTTGCTGAGTTTCATCGCCACCGCGCTTGGCGTGCGTCCGATTCGTTCTGCCAGATCAATCACAACGGGTTGCCGTTGGTCGAACTGGCCGAAGCGGAGTTTATGATAGAGATTGAGCACAACGAGCAACTCTTCGCGATTCCATCGTTTTCTGGCGGACATGGGTTCATCGTGCCTGCCCCTTGTGTTTTCTTCAAGTTTGAACAACTTCCGTAAATCAATATCGTTGTATTCCACTTGCCAAGTTGCAGCAACCAGGCCAGGTCATGAGTCATGGAAAGTCACGGATATTGCGTTTTCATTCAAAGCCTAAGCAATGGCCCCGTTCCGCTGGTGCGTGATGGTGCGGGGAAACCGGTTTTGTTCGCCACCGAGCGGGAAGCAGAGTTGGAGATTGCCGATGCCATGATGACGCGTTTGCAAGAGTTCATCGATGGCGCGCGGGATTTCGAGGATGCGGTGACTTTGGAGGAATACGTCGTGGCCGTGGATGTTTTTCCGGATGGAGTGATTGTGGATGAGGACGGAAATGAATTTGAGTGAATAGGCGGATGAATAGACGAATGACAATTTTTGATTTTGGATTTTTGAATTGAGACGGCAAGAGCGCAGGGCCAGTTCGGGTTTCGTGTCCCGACCGCGGATGCGCGACATGACCTCCGAGCGTTTTGTTGAGGTGAACACGTCCATGAGCAAACCTATGCCACAACAATGAAGCGGATACCACCTTTGATGTTCGTTGCCTTCCGCGTGGGAAGGCGGGTCAAGGAAGTTGAATCCAAATGCCCGCGACTTTTTTCCAACCGGGAAATCCGCTTGGTAGGAAACTTCGTGCAGTCCGCATTCGTATGTATCGCCGTTGTCGCGGGTGGTTTCGGCATCGGGTTCGTCAGCGGTGAGGGCGGGGCGATACCGAGGCCTGAGCGTTCCACCGCCCCTCCGGGGCGGGGTTCGTTTTGGACTCTCCGGTGGCTGACGCCACTCCGGTGGTTGACACCACCGGCTAATTTCGATTCAGCCCTCCGGGCTTGTTTGCATGGTGCACGGCTCTCCGGTGGCTGATGCCACCGGCTCATTTCGATTCAGCCCTCCGGGCTTGTTTGCCGTGTCATGTTTTCCCGCGGTCGTTGATGAAATGACTGGTGACTGGAAACAGGAAACCGATGTCCCTGGATACAAATTCTAACTGGCCAAATCGCATATTTATGATCACATTTGGCCACGTTAACCGCAATGGCAGTGATCGGACGCATCAGGGAGATCAAGGAGCTCGACCGCCTGCTTGCGAGCAAGGAGGCAGAGTTTCTCGCTCTTTACGGCAGGCGGCGAGTCGGAAAGACCTTTCTGATCAGGGAGCATTTCAAGAAGCAGTTTTGCTTTGAACTAACAGGTGTCAAGGATGGGACCTTGAAGGAACAGCTCGTGAATTTCCACCAGCAGTTGTCGGGTCGGAGTCGGAAGCTGCGACCGCTTCCGGCATCGTGGCAGGAGGCGTTCCAACAGCTTGCCGATCATCTGGGGTCGCTCCGTGGCAATGGCAAGCGGGTGGTTTCCTGGACGAATTGCCGTGGCTGGCTGGTGCCCGCGCGCGCTTTCTTCCGGCGCTGGATCATTTCTGGAATGCTTTCGCATCCAAGGATCCGCGGTTGATTCTGGTCATCTGCGGGTCCGCGGCATCCTGGATGATCGCGAAAGTGATCGACCACAAGGGTGGGCTGCACAACCGGGTGACGGCTCGCATGAAGTTGGAGCCATTCACTCTGGCCGAGAGTTCGCGGTTTCTGGAATCGCGCGGGGTCAGGCTGACGCGCTACGACCAGATCATGCTGGCCATGGTTATGGGAGGAGTGCCGCATTACTTAAAAGAGGCGCGTCCGGGCGAGTCCGCCGTGCAGACGATCGATCGCGCCTGTTTTTCCGATTCTGGCCAACTGCGTGGAGAATTCGACCGGCTCTACGCGTCCTTGTTTGACTATCCGGATCGCCATGTGGAGATGGTCCGGGAGCTTGCGAAACATCCCCAAGGAATCACACGCTCCGCCCTCACGCGGGTTTATACGACAGGTGGTCGCCTGACACATACCCTGCGGGAGATGGAAGAGGCCGGATTCATCAGTTGTCAGGCAGCCTTCGGAAAGAATAGCAAGGATACGATTTATCGCGTAACCGATGAGTTTTCGCTTTTCCACCTGAAGTGGCTGGACAGCGGTAGCGGCACGGGCACCGGAAGTTTTCTGTCAAAATCCAACACCCCTGTGTGGCGCGCATGGAGTGGCTACGCGTTGGAATCGCTCGCTCTCAAACACACCCGCCAGATCAAGTCGGCGTTGGGGGTCGCGCGGGTGGATAGCACGCAATGCGGCTGGGTGCATCGTCCGAATGAAATTTGGCCGGATGGCGCACAGGTCGATTTGCTCATCGACCGTGCGGACAACACGATCAATCTGGTCGAAATAAAGTTCTCGCAGGGCGAGTTCACGATCACCAAGAGTTATGCGGCCGAATTGAGGCGCAAGGTGGCGGTCTTCAAGGGAGTGACCGCGACCAGAAAGAATGTGTTCCTCACTTTTTTAACCACCCACGGAATCAGTTCCAATGCCTATGCCAAGGAGCTGGTGCAGGCGGAACTCACCACCGACTGCCTGTTTGGTGATGCATCATAAGTGGCCAAATATCGATTTTTTGAACACTTTTGGCCACTTTGATTTATGATTCTGTTGTTTGGCATGTTGTAAAGGATGGCAAGCGAAGAAACAGGCTGGAAGCCCGTTTGCCGAGACAGGCGAGGACGCCTATCTTCCCAAATTATGATGACGCTCAGTATAACGACAACCGAAACGGAGCGGAGATGGCTGGACAAATTACCTGCCGAATCATAACAGGCGAATTTTACGAATTTTTGTGGAGGAGATTTTTTTTGTTAGTGGTTTTGCTTTTTTTGATGAAGAGGGCAGGGAGGCGGGACGCCTCCGCCACGGTTGGCGCCGTTCGCGAATCCATTGCGCGGCAGGAGGAATATAGGGAACTCTTGAAGCGCAGCGGTGTGGACTACGACGAGCGGTTTCTTTGGTGATCGCTCGCGCGCAATGCGGCTGGGTGCATCGTCCGAATGAGATTTGGCATGGGATCAGTGGTCTGAGGACGATGAATTACAGAGTTTGGCGACGGTATCGAGGAGTGATCCAGAGACCGATTGGACGCGGAGATCGATCGGGGCGAGCAGGCCGTCGTCCATCAGAATGATGTTGCCGCGATGGGTGTCTGAGATGACGACGCGGCGATCGGGATCGAAATAGGCGACGTTGCCCTCGATGACGAAACGCAGCCAGCCTGAGGTCGTGAAGAAACGCTGGATTTCCTGGTCCGTGGCGGGAGTCCCGGAGATGGCGGGTTGTTGGATCAGCAGGCGCAGGCCGGAATCGGTCGCGAGCGCGCCGAGAAAGCGGACATCGTCGCCGAAGAGGTCGTTGTGCAGGGACCAGCGTTCCAAATAGGCGATGGGAGAGGCCTTTTGCTCCTCGTGCGGCCGATGAACGACAAGCAAGCCGAAGAAGTCGGGCCAAGTTGCTTTGAGAAAGGCATTGGCATCGGGGAGATACCAGACCTGGTGTTCGTTGCCTTCTTCGTCGGGGGCGCGGCTCAGTTCGTCCGGAGGGGTGAGGAGGAAGAGCTGGCGCTCTTCGGCGTATTGACGGAAGATTCCGAGTTCTTCGTGGTAATAGGTAGAACCGCCCTGAAAACGCGAAGCTGCTTTACAGCGGCTTCGTAGCTCTGCAACAAGTGCCTGGAGCGGGATTCCCGCAGTAGCGTGGCTTGGTTCATGGGCGGACATTACGGGGAAGAAGCAAAACAATCAACCGGAAAATGGGCGGAAGTGCAAGGCGAAGTTGCGGACTATCATGCGCGCGACGTTCCGGTTGGCAGGTTTGCCGTTCCAGCAGAGCGTGTCATGTTTTTTCCGCGTTCATTGATGCGTGGTTGTTTCTACAAGACGCTTTGGCGGCCTGGAAGGCCGATGGATATTAGCCGGTGGCGTCAGCCACCGGAAGGCAGAAAAAAAATATTGCGCCCCGGCAGGGGTGCGGGAGAATGATCGCCATGCTATCGACTCACCTCTCACTCCATTACCACGTCGTGTTCAGCACCAAGGACCGGGTTCCGAGTATTGCCACCGCGTGGCGCGAACGGTTGCATGCCTACCTCGGTGGAGTGGTGCGGAATGTGAATGGCGTGCCCGAGGCAATGGGTGGTATCGCGGACCATGTGCATCTGCTCATCGGGCTGCGCGCCACCGCCTGCCTTGCAGACGTGGTGCGCGACGTGAAAGCAGTCTCTTCCCGATGGGTGCATGAGGAAATCGGTGAGCGCAGTTTTGCGTGGCAGGAGGGATACGGCGCATTCACGGTCAGCGCGTCGCAACGGGGTATTGTTTGCGAATACATCGCGCGACAGGAGGAGCATCATCGAAAGCGGACATTTCAGGAGGAATACAGGGAACTCTTGAAGCGCAGCGGTGTGGATTACGACGAGCGGTTTCTTTGGTGAGAGCCTGACGTTCCACCGCCCCTCCGGGGCGGGTTTCGTTTTGAACTCTCCGGTGGCTCACGCCACTCCGGTGGTTGACACCACCGGCTAATTTCGGTTCAGCCCTCCGGGCTTGTTTGCATGGTGCACGGCTCACCGGTGGCTGACGCCACCGGCTAATTTCGATTCAGCCCTCCGGGCTTGCTTGCATGGTGGATGCCTCTCCGGTGGCTCACGCTACACCGGTGGCTGACGCCACCGGCTAATTTCGGTTCAGCCCTTCGGGCTTGCTTCAAATCTGGAAATCCGCCTGCTTGGAGACTTCGTGAAGGCCGCATTCGTATTTTTCGCCGTTGTAGCGGGTGGACTCGGCATCGAGTTCATCGGCGGCGAGGGCGGTGCTGTGCCAGTCGCCCATGGTGACGTAGTGCTCGGCGAGCGGATGGGCGGGAATGCCGTGTTCCGCCATGTACACCGCGATCTGCGCGTCGGCCCAGTCGAGGATCGGATAGACCTTGAGCGTTTTGTTTTGCTGTTCGGCAAAAGCGCGGTTGATCCGGGTGGAGCTGTGACTGCGCCGCAGGCCGGAGATCCAGACATCGGCCCCGATTTCCTTGAGGGCGCGGTTCATCGGCTCGATCTTGTTGATCAGCGCGTACTTGTCGTGCCCCGCTTTGCCCTGTTCCCAGAGTTTGCCGTAAAGCGCCTCCTGACGCGCGGCGGTCATGGTCGGATTGTAGGTGCGCAGGTCGACCGGCCATTTCTCCATCAAGGTTTCGATGTACTGGTAGGTGGCGGGAAACAGATAGCCGGTATCGATGAACACCACCGGGATCTGCGGCGCATGGGTGTGGATCAGGTGCAGCGACACCGCGGCCTGCAGGCCAAACGAGGTGGTGGCCACCAGGCGCGGGCCGTAGATTTCGTACAGCACCAGGAAGCGCTCGGAGGTTTTCAATCCGGCCAGCTCCGCGGACAACTGTTCGGGGGTGATCGATTGCGCCGGTTTCATGAGAGATTCTTGTGAAAATCCGCGCCCTGGACGGTTGCGGCTATGATCCCGGCGCGAATGACAAAATCGCCGAATTTCTCGCCCTCGTTGCGTTCCTTCGCATAGCGGCTGAGAACAGGAGCGAGCAGCGCCTTGATTTCATCGGCTGCGACATCAGCCTTGTAGAGCTTGCTGAGCCGCTGGCCGGCGTGGCCGCCACCGAGATAGACGTTGTAGCGGTCCGGACCGCGACCGACAAAACCGATCTCGGCGATGTAGGGTCGGGCGCAGCCGTTCGGGCAACCGGTCATGCGGATGGTGATCGCATCGTGACGCAAACCAACCGACTCTATGGTATCTTCCAGCTCGGTGATCAGCACCGGCAGGTAGCGTTCGGCTTCGGCGAGCGAAAGCGCGCAGGTGGGCAGGGCGACGCAGGCCAGCGCGTTGAGGCGCAGGGTGCTGCGCTTCTGGCCGTCCTCCAATTGGTATTGTTCGACCAATTGTTCAATCAGCGGGCGTTGTGCGGCACTGACATTGGCGATGATCACATTCTGGTTCGCGGTGAGGCGGAAGTCGCCGGTGTGGATTTTCGCAATTTCCTTCAGCCCCGTGCGCATCGGCTGGCCCGGGCGGTCGATGACCCGTCCGCCTTCGATGAACAGCGTGAGATGCGAATTGCCCGCCGGGTCGGTCACCCAGCCGTAGCGGTCGCCGTTGTTGTCGAACTGAAACGCGCGCACCGGGGCCAGGTCCCAGCCGAGGTAATCGTTCACTTTGCCCAAAAACCAGTCCACGCCATGATCCTGGATCGTGTATTTCAGGCGTGCGTGCTTGCGGTCGGTGCGGCAACCGAAGTCGCGCTGCACCTTGACCACCTGCTCCGCCACTTGCAGAACTTGCTCGACCGAGCAAAAGCCGATGACATCGGCCAGCCGCGGATAGGTCTCCTCATTGCCGTGCGTCATGCCCATGCCCCCGCCGACCGCAACATTAAAACCAACCAGTTTGTTTTTTTCGACAATCGCGATGAACGAAAGGTCGTTGGCGTAGATATCGACATCGTTCGAAGGTGGCACCGCGACGGTGATTTTAAATTTCCGCGGCAGGTAGGTTTTGCCGTAGATCGGTTCCTCTTCCTGTTCCGAAGTGACCACCTTTTCGCCATCGAGCCAGATTTCGTGGTAGGCGCCGGTATTCGGCGTGAGGTGTTGGGAAATGTCCTGCGACACCTTGAGCACGGCGGCGTGGATTTCGCTGAGGAACGGGTTCGGATTGCACATCACATTGCGGTTGACGTCGCCGCAGGCCGCGATCGTATCCATCGCGACCTGGTTGATTTCGCGGATCGTGCGTTTGAGGTTCGACTTGATCACGCCATGGAGCTGGAACGCCTGGCGGGTGGTGAGTTTGAAGTCGTGATTGCCGTACTTTTCGCAGAGCGCATCGGTCGCCAGCCACTGGGCCGGGGTGGAGACACCGCCGGGGACGCGGATGCGGATCATGAACGAATAGGCCTTCTCCAAGCGGTGTTTGCGGCGGTCGGCACGCAGATCGCGGTCGTCCTGCATGTAGGAACCGTGGAATTTGATGAGCTGCTGACTGTCTTCGGAAATCGCACCCGTGGAAACGTCGGTGAGTTCCTCGGCCAAAGTTCCGCGCAGAAAATTCGAGCGGATTTTGATGTATTCGTTGGCGGCAAGTTTTTGTTCAGACATGACATTATTCAGTGGTGAGCGATCCGTGGGCAGAAAGACAGGGTAGCGGGTCGGTCGTATTTCGGGGCTGGTTGTGACAGAATTTCAGAATTATCAGAATTCCTTGAGGGAGTTATCGGAAAAGTGTTTTGTTGAAGTGCTGTTCTTGGATTTATCCACGACTCAATACACATCGCGCTGGTAGCGTTTGGCTTTTTTGAGGGCTTCGAGTTCAGCTTCGGCGGCTTCTCGGCCAAAGCCGCCGTGCATTTGATAGACGGAAACCAAGGCGTCGTGCACATCGCTGGCCATGCGCGAGGCATCGCCGCAGACGTAGAAATGGGCGCCGTTTTGCAGCCAGTCGTAGAGATCGCGGCCTTTTTCGGCGATGCGCTGCTGCACGTAGATTTTCTCCGGCTGGTCGCGTGAGAAAGCGACATCGAGACGCGACAGCGTGCCATTTTTCAGGTGTTCCTGCCATTCGAGCTGGTAGAGGAAATCGTAGAGGTAATGTTGGTCGCCGAAGAAAAGCCAGGATTTCCCGCTTTGACCGAGTTCGGCGCGGTGTTCAACAAAGGCACGGAACGGCGCGATGCCCGTGCCGGGTCCAACCATGATGATCGGGGTGTCGCCGTTTTCGGGGAGCCGGAAATTTTTGTTGGCGTGGGTATAGACCTTAACAGACTGACCGGTTGGTGCGTTGTCGGCCAGAAAGCAGGAAGCCACGCCCTTGCGGTCGCGACCGTGGCTATTGTAGCGCACTGCGGCGACGGTCAGATGCACTTCATCGGGGTGGGCGAGCGGGCTGGAAGCGATCGAATACAGGCGTGGCGGCAACTTGCGCAGCAGGCTGGCCAGGGTTTGCGCCGGCAGGCCGTTGGGGGCGAAATCGCTGATGGCATCGACGATTTCGCGGCCGTAATTGTAGTTTTTCAGTTGCTCCTTGGCCGATTCCTCCAGCAGCGCGGTGAGCTGCGGGTGGGGTGAGGCTTCGTTGAGTTTGGTGAGCACCGCACGGGACAGCCCGGTGATGTCGAGATCCTCGCGGAGTGCCTCGGCGAGCGCTTTTTTGCCCGAGGCCTTGGTTTCGATGCTCTCGTCGCCCGCGAGTTTGGCGGCCTGCAGCAGGGCGGCGACCACATCGTCGGCATTGCGGGGGATCACCGCCAGCGCATCGCCCGGTTCGTAGGAAAGTCCGGAACCGGCGAGCGAGAGTTCGACGTGGACCGTTTCCTTCGCGCTGCCTTTGCCGTTGAGGACAATGTTTTCCAGCACTTCGGCAGGGAAGGGGTTTTTCAGGCCGAAGGCGGATGTTGTAGGGGCCGCTGCCGGTGTTGGCTCGCTGACCACGCTTACGCCCGGAGCGAGGGCCGTCAGCGACCGATCCAGCCAAGCGGTGAAGCTGTCCTCGAAATCGACATCGCAATCCTCGCGAGCGGCGATGCGTTTGGCGCCGAGTGATTCGAGTTTCGCATCGAAATCCTTGCCGATCTGGCAGAATTTTTCGTAGGAAGTGTCGCCCAACCCGCAGACCGCATAGCGCAGATCGGGCAGAAGATCGGCACCGGCCATGAACTCCTTGTAAAATTTCGTCGCGCCGTCGGGTGGCTCGCCATCGCCCCAAGTGCTGACCAAAACCAGCAAATTCGCGTGTTTTTTCAGGTCGGCCGGGGAAAGATCCGCCATGTTTTTCACCGTCGAGGCGATGCCCTTTTTCTTGGCTTCCTTGGCTGCGCGGTCGGCGAGTTTTTCCGAGTTCCCGGATTCCGTTCCGTATAAAATCAAGGCCTTGACCGTGCTGACCGGGTTCGCGGGAGCCACGGCAGCGGGGGCCGCAAGGAAACCAGAGAGCCAGGCGCGCTGGGTGGAATCCAGTCCGGCAAGGGCGGAATCAATCAGGCGGCGGGCGGTTTCGGAGAAAGGAGCGTGGGCAGGAAGCATAACCTTAGTTTGTTTATAAAGATACTAATGTCGGCGGGAGATTCTTCCATCGGATCTGTGGAATGGCAAGTGGATTTCTGAAATTTTGGGGAATTTTTCTTTCGGATTCCGGTTGGAGTGACCTAGCTGCGGCTGTCATGAGCACTTCGTTCAATTACAGCTTCTATTCGTTAATTTCGATTTTTCATGCTTTGGGTGGTGTCATCGCATGGGGATTGTTTCTTGTCGCTGCCTGGCAGCTTCGGCGTGAGAAATCAGCAGGAGCCGTGATGATGCTGATCGGAGCGTCATTGCAAGTCTTCCGGGTAATTAGTGGCTTGGCCAGAACTGTTCGGCATGGTTGATGCTTCAATGGCCAAAAACGTGGATCTGCCCTGGTGCTGGGTTAGCTTGGCGGGTTCCGGGGCCTTATCTGCCCGCTCTGTGGGCAGGTTGCCGCCATCAGGGCACGACAAGACTCGGGAACTGCG
>CAMAQB010000113.1 GCA_945860285.1 Akkermansia muciniphila
GCAAGGCCCCATACTAACCGTTAGATTTCCTGATATACATTAATTTCAGAAATTAGTGAAAATCAACTACCAAATCAAGTGTTAGCTCGACCTGAAAGTCCACATATTGATTTTGAGCGGAATTTTAAGTCAGACAGACTGCTAGGGAAGGTCTAACTTTACTGTCACGAGGGGAAAGCACGCACAGCAATGAGTTACCGAGCCTATTCGGCAACGGCGGCCGCATCGTCCTGAGTTGTTCATCTTGTGGCCACCGCCACAGGTGGGGGAGGTCTGGAGCGCGCCATGGTCGAGGTTGCTTCGGAACAGTGGCGGCGTGGACTGCGGGTGTTGGTCATCTGCGGCGAGGAGGTCGCCACACGCTTGCCGGAAGGAGTGCCCTGCAAGGTCATTGATTTCAAACGTCCGCGCCTGAGTCCCGTTCTACTCTATCAAGTCGTCCGCGCCGTGCGGCAAAGCGGTGCCGACTTGCTTCATGCCCATGCCAACAAAGCCGCTTTTCTCGCGAAGCTGGCGAAACGTTTCGTGCCCGGATTACGGACAGTGGCCACCATTCAAAACACCAAAAGGTTTGTCGGGGCCTTCCGCGGGCACGATGCTGTGATCGCTATGAGCCACCGGGCTGGTCAGGCATCGGGATCGATCCCGCATCGTGTCATCTGGAATGCCATTCCACGACCCGGCAGCGCTTCAGTGGATCAAAGCGTCGTTGCCGCGGACTATCGCAAACATCCGGTCGTGGGCGCTTATGGCCGATTCGTTTCCGCCAAGGGCTTCGATTTCCTGCTCAAGGCAATGGCACCGTTGGAAAGCGTTACCCTGTGGTTGATTGGCGACGGTCCCTTGCGTGCGGATCTGGAAGCACAGGCGTTGCGACTGGGAATGAATGACCGCTTGTGGTTTGCCGGATTCCGCCGTGATGCCGAGCCATTGATGACTCTGGCGGATCTTTTTGTTTTGCCTTCGCGTCATGAGGGATTTCCCTTCACTCTTGTTGAAATGTTGCACCGGGAAATGCCGCCCCTTGCGTCGCGGGTGGCGGGCGCCGAGGAGATCATGCCCGAGTCCTGTCATTTTGTGATCGGCGATGTTGAGGGCATGCGCGAAGGAATCCGCGGTGCTCTGGAAAACCCGGAAAAATGGAAGCATGGGTTGCAGGGCGCTTTTGCTCAAGCCCGCGAGAATCTGGAGATCGGTGTGTGTTGCGACAGGATCGAGCAGTTGTACCAATCGATCCCGGCTCCGGACTCTCCGGTCAGGAACTAAAGACTCGCGCGCATTTCCTCCGGGGTGACATGGGCGGTCCCCATTTTCGAGACGACGATGCCGGCCGCGTGATTGGCGAACTGCGCAGCCTCGCGAGGTTCCGCCCCGGCGGCCAGGGCTGCCGACAATGTCGCGATCACGGTGTCACCGGCACCCGAAACGTCGAAGACTTCCTGCGCTTTGGTAGGCAGAACATCTTCCACCTTTCCCTTGCGGCACACCGCCATGCCATCGGCCCCGAGGGTGACGACGAGCAGTCGGGGTGAGAACTTCCGATCGATCGTCGCACAGATTTTTTCCAGCGGGTATTCTTCTCCCTGGCCTGGTTCGGGAAGTCCCGCGAGCATCAGCGCCTCCTGACGATTGGGGGTGATCAGGCCGATGTTTTTGAAATCCAGCATCCGCGCGGGTTTGGGGTCCATGGCTAACAGTTTGTTGTGCCGTGAAGCCAGCCCGATGATGGCGTCCAGCAACTCCTGACTGAATACGCCCTTCGCATAGTCCGAGAGGATGATCACATCAGCCGCCTGGATGGCTTCGCTCATGACTCCCGCGTCGAGCCGGGCATAACGGTGGGCGGGTGACTCGCGGTCGATTCGGCAGAGCTGTTGATTGCGGGCCATCACACGCGTTTTGATGATGGTCGCGGCATCGGCTGACAGCAAACTCCCCTGCGCACAAACATGGTGTTTTTCTAACAATTTCTGCAGCGTGACACCGGCGTCATCACTGCCGATCACTCCGATGAGCGATGTTGCCATTCCAAGCGCGGCAGCGTTGATGGCGACGTTCGCCGCTCCGCCCGGTGTGTAGGTTTCCCTGTTCACATGGACGACCGGCACCGGGGCTTCCGGGGAAATCCGGTTGACGTCACCCCAGACGTAGTGGTCGAGCATGATGTCGCCGATGACCAGCATGCGCAGGTTTTTCAATGCCGCAAGAATGGAATCGATACTCATGGTAAGGGCAGTGTGTCCCAGTTTGTGGCGTCGAGCAATTCAAGCCACTGATGAAGGATCAATGTGTGGACTTCCTGGATTCTCGCCGTGGAATCGCTGGGCACGATGATCGCGAGATCGCAGCAGTTTTTCGCCTGTCCGCCGTCGCGCCCGCCCAGCAGGATCGTGGTGATGTTGCGTTTTGCCGCGGCGTGGAATGCGGCGATGATGTTCGCGCTGTTGCCGCTGGTCGAGAACCCGACCAGCACATCCCCCGCGGAACCGAGCGCTTCGACGGGTCGGGAAAACACGTGTTCATAGCCGTAGTCGTTGCAGATGCAGGTCAGTGCGGTGGCATCCGCATTGAGGCATATTCCCGGCAGCGCGCGACGTTCGATTTTGTAGCGGCCGACGAGTTCCTCGGCGAGGTGAAGCGCATCGGCCGCACTGCCGCCATTGCCGCAACTGAGCAGTTTTTTCCCCTGCAACAGCGAGTGTTGAATTCGGCTGCCCGCCTCATGCACGGGATTCGCGAGAGGCGCGCAGAGGTCGAGAACCGACTTCAGTTCCGCGATGGATTTTTCAAACGTAGGAGCTTGCATGGTTCAGGATTCAGGCAGATCGCCGAGCCTGCGATCGAATTGCAAATAATGGCTCACGTAGTCGTGAACCGCTTCGGCCAACGGGGTGAAGGTTGCCGCTAGGCCGTGTTGGAGCAGACGTGAGATGTCGGCGCGGGTGTGGTACTGGTACTTGCCGCGGAGTTGCCCGGGCATGTCGACAAAGTCGATCGCCACCGGCAGTCCGAGGGCGGCAAAAATCGGGGTCACGAGGTCGATCCATGTGGAGGCGATTCCCGAACCCACATTGAAAATTCCCGTGGCTCCGGGATTGAGGGCGAGATCGACAGTAACTGCCGCGGCATCCTTCACGTAGAGGAAGTCCCTCATTTGCCCGCCGTCCGGGTAGTCCGGATGATGACTGCGGAACAGGCTGACTTTTCCGGTCGACGAAATTTCGTGGAAGGCCTTGTGGACGACACTGCGCATGCCGCCCTTGTGATCTTCGTTGGGGCCGAAGACGTTGAAATACTTCAAGCCGGTGATTTTCGTCAGCCAGCCGTTGCGGTGGGCGTGCAGGTCCACCAGATGTTTCGAGTAGCCGTACATGTTCAGCGGGCGCAAGGCATGAAGCTGGTCGGGGTCCCGATCGGACATCCCGGCAGAGCCATCGCCGTAGGTGGCTGCGGAGGACGCATAAACAAAGCGCCGGTTGTCCGCCAGCGCCCAGCGGGCCAGTTGCATGGTGAAGGCATAGTTGTTCCGCATCAGATAGTCGGCGTCCTTTTCCGTCGTCGCCGAACATGCGCCGAGGTGGAAAATGCAACGCACATCCCGGGTTGGCGGAGCGTCGGGATTTTCCAGAAGTTCGTTCGCATCGATGTAGCACGCATATTTCAATGGCACCAGATTGCGCCATTTTTCATCGCTGCCGAGGATTTCGGCGATCACGATGTTTTCAAAACCGCGGCGGTTGAGTTCCCATACCACGGCGCTGCCGATCAGACCGGCGGCCCCCGTGACGAGAATGGCATCCTCTTTGTTCATCGTTCAAGGGTGGCTGCGGATGGCTTCAATGATCTTGGTTGTGGAAATGTTCTGAACCAAGGGAAGGATATGAATTTCCGCACCCGTGGCAAGCAGTGAATCCCGCTCCGATGGATCGAGGCTGTCAATGGTGTAATCACCGGCTTTGGTGTAAACGTCGGGATGAAGGGCGAGAATTTCGTCGGCAAGGCGCGGACCGGGAAAGATGAAAACGGCATCGACAAAGCGCAGGCAACTGAGGGCGAAGGCGCGGGCATTCTGGGAATTCACGGGGCGGTCAAGACCTTTCAGGGAACGCACCGATTCGTCGCTGTTGACGGCGATGGCCAGAACGTCGCCGAGAGCGGCGGACTGCATGAGATAACTCAGATGGCCTTCATGGAGAATATCAAAGCAGCCATTTGTTAGAATAAAGCGCTTGTTTTGCCCTGCGCAGGCCTCGCGGTAGGCGAGCAATTCCTGAAACGTGAAAACAGGAGCGGTTGTTGGTTCATTCATGAGCAGTGACGAACAAAGACTGACAGGCATGCAACAAGGAAGTAAAGATCGAATAGGGCCGCGACAACCGCAGGGTTGTGAGATCGGCCACAATGTCATGGAGTCCGGTTGTCAATCCGACCCCGTTTGTCCCCGCCGCCTCCGCCGTTGCCAGATCGGAGGCATTGTCGCCGATGTAGCAGATTTCGGACGGGGACAACTGCCATTGGGCGCAGATTTCCCTGGCAAAGAGCGGCGAGGGTTTTCGATAGGGAGAGTCCTGGTCCGGGGTTTCGGGGGCAATGCAGATTCGCGCGAAAGGACTGTCGCCGATGCCGAGTTGTTCGATCATCCGGTCATTGCATGCGTACACGGCTTCGAGGGGAAAGTAGCCGCGTCCCACTCCCGATTGATTGGTGTGGAGAAACAGCAGCGCGCCGTGATGCTGAGCCAGTCGCAGGGCCTCGGTCACACCGGGAAGCAGGCGGACTTTATCGACCTCATGAAGATAGTGCACGTGCTCGATCAGTGTGCCGTCGCGATCCAATATCAGTGCCTTCGGTGCGGGAAAATTCATGGTGTGTCGCGAAGTCGGAGCACCCGCAGTACTTCCTCCACGGAAATATCTGCGATGTCGTGCTTTTTGATGTAGGAAACATCCGTGCCGATCGGCAGCATGCACTCGGGATCGGTGACATGCGACATCAGCACCAGGGTGGGTGTTCCGACCGCGGCGGTGACATGCGCGGGTCCGGTGTCATTGCTGATCACGGCCGCCGCGCGTCGGGCCAGCGATGCGAGTTGGTGTATCGTGGTTTTGTTGGCCAGGTTGACGGCATGCGGGGCGAGCGCGGTGAATTCATCGATGGCTGATTGTTCGGCGGATGTGCCGATGACCACGGAGGCGATTCCTTTTTTTTCCAGATGATGGGCGAGGGCAGCATAGGACGCGGCAGGCCAGCGTTTGACGGGGTGTTGCGGGGAACAGCCCGGCGCGAGGATGACGAAACGGGGCGGCAGGACCAGATCATCCAACGGAGCGGCAAGCCAGTCGAGGTCGGCAGGGCCCGCCCACGGAATGGGGATCGACTCCAATTGCATGCGCTGATGCTCGTGTGCGGGAATGTTCGCACGGTCCGGCTGAGGTCGGGGATAGGTGCTCCATGGCGAGGTGCCCGACCATCGGGGGCCGTTCACTCCGATGAGCAAATGATACAACGTGGAGCGCGACTTGCATTGCAGATCGACCACGAGATCATACTCTTGTGATCGCAGCATGCGGGTGAAGTCGAGCCATTTTCCCAACTCCCAAAGGCGGGGGGCGGCGGCGGGCCGCACCTTGTCAAACCAGGGAATGGTCTTACAGAAAGCAACATGCTGCGCGCGGGTCAGCAGGTCGATGTGCGCGTGAGGAAAATTTCCGCGCACCGAGTGGATCGCATCAAGCGAACGAATGATGTCGCCGAGCGCGCCGAGTTTGATGATGAGGATTTTCTGCGCTGAGGGGCTTTCGCTCATGGTGAAGACGCGACGATGATCGGGTGTTTGTTATTCCCGCCAAAACTCCTTAACCCAGGAAACGGGAAACATGTAGCGTTTCAGGCGTCGGTATTTTTCGAGCAGCGGGTAATTGCCCGAGAGCACGGATTTGATATACTCGATGCGGGGTCCCGGTTCGTAGGTTTCCTTCCATCGACCGATCACGGCATCCTCGGGATCCGGTTTGCTGGGAAAGGTGACGACGATGGTTCGCGGATGAAGTTGTGCCTCCCGCAAATAACGCAGCGGCCAGATGCCAAGGCAGTGACGTCGAAAATGAACAACCAGCGGATGCGGCCAGAATTTGATGCCGTTTTTGATGTTCGTTGTCGAGTAGTGTTGCTCGAACTGATACTTCGTGGCGATGACCTGCGGATCGGCCTGGAAATTTTCCAGCAGATAGGAATGCGCGCCGACGGTGAAACGGAACACCGAGGATTGTCCCATGCGCGACAGCGGCTTCACCCAGTTGCGGGCCATGTAAACATCCTCGGGCTGGCCGAGTTCGAAAAATTCGTCCAGCGATCGCGTGATCACCGAGTCGAGATCGATATACAGGCATGTGCCGGTGACATCGTGCAGGGTTTTCCCCCACAAGGCGGTTTTGCGCCACTTGCCGGGTGTGTCGACAGGGTGTGGGCAGCCGAGTTCCGGAATCGGACGGCAGGCGACCTCGGGACGAATGCCCTCGGGCCGATCCGTGAAGCAGAACAGCTTGAAGGGCGGCGTGGTGAATCGGGCGATCATCGCGTAGATGCGATTGACATATTCCGGTCCGTAGCGATCACCCCATTTGATGCAGATGATTTGCTTGCATGGGGATTCCGACTTGTTCATCGAGTGGTGGGAATTTTCTTCGTCGGCCGGCATCATCAGCATTTTCAGGAAAGGAGACACTGGTAAGTGGCGAGAGTGCTGTCAAGCATCGATTGAAGCAGAAAGCAGTCGGGCACCTGCGCGGGAACCGGCGGGTCGAGCAGGAACGCGCGGGTTTTTTCCAACAAGGCCTGTTGGTTGCCCTGCGGAACCAGCCCTTGTGGCAACATCAAGGCAAGTTGTTCCGCGACGCCGCCGTGATTCGTCGCGATGACTGGAAGCCCCATGGCCATGGCCTCCAGCGAGACTCTTCCGAAAGCCTCGGGGTCGCGCGACAGGGAGTAAACAATTCGCGACACGGCCATCCATTCCCTGAGATCGTCGCGATGCCCGAGAAAGGTCACGCGATCGTCAATGCCTAACGATTTTGCCAGCTTCAGCAGCTCGCCGAGGAATTCCTGTTTGCGCGGATGAACCTCGCCGACAATAATGCCGTGGATTTCAGGATGACTGTCGCGCAGGGCGGCGATCAGTTTGAGAAAATCCTGCTGGCCTTTCCAGCGGGTGATGCGTCCGGGCATCAGCAGCAGTTGTTTGTCCTGCAGGGCTGGGAAATCATGACGCCATGTTGCAAACCACGCGGGGTCGGGCTGGAAACCGCAGGGGAAATGCCGGGGATCGACGCCGCGGTGGATGACGACGATCTGTTCCTCTCTGACCGACGGGTAGTTACGGAGGATGAACTCCTTGACGCTGTTCGACACCGCGATGATTTTTTCGCCACGGGTCATGATTTTCGAATAGAAATTCACCGAGTAAAAACCGTGGAATGTCGTGAGAAACCGGGGTCTGTTGTGCTGATCCAGTTTGCGCCATGCCAGCCATGCCAGCCAGGCGGGAACGCGCGAGCGGGCGTGTATGATGTCGGGTTTTTCCTTGTGAAACAATTCGCGCAACATGCCGACCTGGCGCAGAGAGCCCAGCCGTTTTTTGTGCACGGGCATGGCGATGTGGATGCCGCCGTCATTTTGCAGAGAGGGCACCAGTCGGCCCCCGTGCGAGACCACCAGGGATTGATGGCCGCACGACACCAGATGTCGGGACACTTCCAAGGTGCCGCGTTCCACTCCGCCGGAGTTGAGTTCGGGCAGGATTTGCAGGACTTTCATTTCGGCAACAGTTGCAGACGTTCCAGGACCAGACGGGCGCAGCGGTCGGCCTCCGCCAGAGCCTGCGCGGGTTTGGCCAGTTGCCGGGTTTGCGTCCATTGCTGGTATGAGGTGAGACATCCATCACTCAGGAGCTGATCGAGGGAAGCGCGGATTTTCCCTCCCTTGCCAACCGGCTGCATTGGCAACAGCCCCACCGCCGCCCGGCTGGTGATGGCTTCGTAGATCATCGACACGCTGTCCTCAGTCACCCACACTTCGCTTGCCCTGGCCAGCATTTCGGGCAGCCAGTGAGGGCCGGTTTGCGCGTGGGGATGCAGCGCGGCCGGAAGATGCGACAGCGATCCGAGGAAACCCGCCGGTGTGCGCCGGGAATCGGTGAGATGCCAGGCCAGGGTGGAATCATTGACAATCGATTCGATGGCTGTTCGCAGCGGTTGCGGACTCCATGAATGAGAGCGCGACGCTCCGCCGATCAGGATCAGGCCGAGTTCTTCTTTTGTTCCGTTGCCGGTTACCCGGTTCAGCGCGCCGGTCGTGGGAATGATGTTTTTGTTAGAGCGCGACGATTTCAGATCGTGCCGGGGAATCAGGCAAAGGTCGAACCATGACGTGGGCAAACTTGGTTTCATCAGCACCACGGTCGGCGCTTTGCGATTCCTGCCGAGGGCCAGCAGGGGCAGGTGGGTTTTGTGTCCGGCCGCGATGAAAAGATCGGCTTCGGGCAGTTTCGCGCTGGCATGCCGGCTTTGCGAAATTCTTTTCCAGAACGGGCCCTTTCCCGGAGTGATGATCTCGATGTGCACAGGGGCAAGGCGGGCCATGGCCTCGGCAAGACCCTTGGACTGGTTGAGATGTCCAGGTTTGTCATCGGAAATGATTTGAATGGCAAGCATCAGGGCAGGGAAGGGGTTTCTTCTGGCACCGCAGCAGGGCATCCGATTTTTGCGACAAGAGCAAACCATGTGGCGGGATCCTGTGGATCATGATCCCCGGCGGACAGCCGGTGGGTGAGCCATGATGAATCCGCGCCGCCGAGGCCTGCCACGATGGGAACCGTGGACCACTGCGACGAGACCACGGGGGCATCGGCGATCAATGCGATGTCGAGTGGGAGTGGGTTGCTCCGACTCAGATCATCGCAGAATGGCACTACTCCGGTGTTGTCGGGATTCTCGACCCTTGTCAAGTGAGCAGCGATCAACTCGTCGGCTTTACCCAGCAGGAAAAATCGTAGATCGGTTCGTTGTTCGATCAGGTATTGCAATGCCGGAATACTGGCGTTGCAAATTTTCTCTTCGCGGGATAGCACCAGCAAAATCTGATAGGGTTTCGCTGCGATTCCGAGGTCGCCCCTGCGATTGATCAAACTGAGCGGCTTTGTTGTGGGCAATTTCCAGCGGTCGTGAAGCCAGAAACCGTCCGCCGGGCTGAGGGACAGGGTGTGTTCGAGACCTTTCATGATCGATGGGGTGCCGGCATCTTCGGAGAGCGGCTGCGGTGTGAGAATCACCTTCCAGTGGGCCGGGCTGGTGCGGATGACAGCCGCATGAAAAACCGCCGCCCCGGTGCGGCGTTGCAGCAGGGCGGGCAGCGGAGAGCAGGGTGTGATGCGCCCGAAAAACGTGCTCAACTCCCCTGATCCGCCGGCGTGCTGGTCGCACAACATGCCCAACACACCTCCTCCGCGCAACAGGGCACAGGCCTTGATGAAGCCTTTTTTGCTGGAAAAAAGCTGCGTGCCGGAGCTGTTGCGGCGTTTCGCCACGAGGCGGTTGATCAAGGGATTGTTCAGGGGTCGGTAAAACGCTCCGCAGGGAACCCCGGGAATGATCAGCACGCCGAGTCGGGCGAGGATTTCCCAGTTGCCCATGTGGGCCAGGGCGAAAATCACGCCGTTGGGGTTCTCGGTGAGCGATTTTTTCAGGCAATCGACCCCTTCCATCGTGACATGACGGCGGATCTGCTCGTCGGTCATCAGCGACGAGCGCATGCCGCCGAAAAGATTCGCACCGCAGGTCGAAAAAATGGAGCGCGAGAGATTCTCGAGTCCGACCTGATCCAGCTCCTCGCCCCAGGCGATTTTGCAGTTGCGGATTACCGTTTCCCTGCGCTTTTTCGCCAGATGCCAGGCCCAGGAACCGATTTTGCGTCCTGCCCAATCAATGCAGACCGGCGGAAACAGCCCGAAGACAAATTCAAACCCCCGGAAGAACGCATATTCCATCCAGTTTTTCCACGCCGGGCGGGATTTGCGCTTCTGAGCCACCCGCGCAGCATTTCTCATTTCCCCTTTTCTGGCAAGTGGGAACATGAAAGGCAGGAAGGCGCGAAATAAAATCATTGTCTTAAATTCACAATCTGTTTGTCGGAGCTCGAAGCAAACCTTACCATATCCGCAAGCCCGTCGCGCCCATGCCATGATGGCCGAAGGACAAGTCCGCTGAAGTGCGCTAAAATTCTGGACCATAATCCAACCAACAACAAGAATTAGATTATGAACAAAACGAAGCGAAAATTCACAGCAGAGTTCAAAGAGCAGGCATTGGGGCTAATGAGCCTGGGGAAGCCCGTGGCTGATGTAGCCCGAGAC